>DAIOWH010000152.1:0-15668 GCA_036758585.1 Planctomycetia bacterium | reverse complement strand
GGAGGGGGCGCGTTCCGTCCAGGTGTGCTCATCCTGAGTCACGGTGCCAGGGTTGAGTCTGACCAATGCCCCCACGCCAAGCTTCTTCAGGTCTTCTGGAATTGCCGCCGTGATGGAAACATTGGCCACTTCTGGGGTTGCCGGGCAGACAACGGTTGCCACGTGGGCCACGTATGGATCGAGCCGGAATTGCGTCACGGGGCTGGTGAATTCCCAAGGAGTCTTCACCGTGAACTCGTACCGGCCGACATCGCAGTAGCCGAAATCGGCGACTCCTTTCTCATTGCTGTCCTCGGTTGCCGTCTTGCCTGGGTCGAACCCCAACTGCCGAAGCACGACCGGGTGATCACTCGCCGGTGCGCCATTGGGCGACCCGACGGTCAATTGCACTCGAATCGAGGATGGTGCCGGCGGCGCGGCGTTCGTCCCCGACGAAACCTTTGCTTCCGCCAGGCGGGCCACGCGTTCCATTACCTCGGCGAGCGCCTGCTGTTGCTGGGCCGCGGCGGTCCGCTGCTGCTGCACGGCCCACGCGGCCACGCCGGCTAGCGCGAAGCACACGACCGCCATCAGACCCATCACGGCAAGCATGAATCGTTGAGACATGATCTTGCTCCACATGGCTTGAGTCCACAGCGTGCGAGCGATCTGGCCCGGATCGCCAAACCGTTCGATAACCCGCTTGCGAGCCGCGACCACATCGGGCGTGGCCAGCAGTTCGCGGCGCAGTGCACAGTGCAAGTGGTCCGCCAACTCGTCGACGATGTCCTGGCGCAACGACGGCGGTTCGTCGTCGCGAGGCGGCGGAAAACCGGCGGATAGTTCGCGTGCATCCACGAATGCCATGGCCCCCCGGACGCCGTGTCACCCGGCTGATGGCGCGCCCAAGACGCCCTGTACGCCGGCGGCGAAGGCCCGCCACTCAGCCTTGCGCTGGTCGAGCGATCGCTGGCCCGCAGCGCTGAGCTTGTAGTACTTCCTGCGCCGGCCATCGACCTCCTGCCAGAACGCGACCAGCAGCCTCTGCTGTTCCAGTCGGTGCAACGCCGGATACAGACTGCCCTCCTTCAGATCGATGTGGCCCTTCGAGCGACTGGTCACCGTCTGAGCAATCTCGTACCCGTAGGTCGGGCCATGCGAGATCACTTCGAGAATGAGCGTCTCCACAGTCCCCCACAACAACTGCGAGTCCATGTGGTTTGCCCTTTGGACCGCTATACCTAGTACGTCTGGGCACAAAGCCTAGACGGGCTATGTGTGGCTGTCAAGCAGAGTTTGCTCGCAATGGTAAAACTTCCCCCTCTCCCCGCTGCGGGGAGAGGGTTGGGGTGAGGGGTCTACGTGATGCGGCTCAACCCGAGCTTGCCGTTGCGGCCGACAGCGCGCGAATCATGCCTTCGGCCTTGTGCAGCGTCTCTTCGTACTCGCGCTCGGGCGACGATTCGGCGACGATGCCGCCGCCGACGGGGAACTGGACCCAGCCGCGAGCGCAGGTGAAGGTGCGGATCAGGATGTTGGTGTCCATCGAGCCGTCGAAGCCGATGAAGCCGAGCGAGCCGCAGTAGGGACCGCGGGCAGTCGGTTCGAGTTCGGCGATGATCTGCATCGCGCGAATCTTTGGCGCGCCGGTCACCGACCCGCCGGGGAACGCGGCCCGCAGCAGGTCGACTGGGCCAAGGCCCGGCCGAAGCCGGCCGCGCACCTCGCTGACGAGGTGATGGACAAACTGGTAGGTCTCCAGGTGAAGCGGGTCGGCCACGTGGATCGAACCGTACTCGCACACGCGGCCGAGGTCGTTGCGCAGCAGGTCGACGATCATGACGTTTTCGGCCCGATCCTTGCCGCTCTCGCGCAGCTCGGCAGCCGAGTACATGTCGGCCTCGGGTCCGGACCAACGCGGCCGCGTCCCCTTGATCGGCCGCGTCTCCACGCAGCCTTGATCGACACGCAGGAATCGCTCGGGCGACGCGCTGGCGATCACGCAGTCGCCGGCATCGAAGTACCCGCCGAACGTGGCCGGGTTGCACCGCCGCAGCCGCAGGTACAGCTCGACCGGCGACTCGCCCAAGGCCGCCAGCAGGCGATGCGCGAGGTTCACCTGGTACACGTCGCCGGCGTGGATGTAGTCGATCGCGCGCCGGATCGCATCGAGGTACTCCTGCGGCGTGAAGTTACTGGCGATGCCGGCGTAGCCAGGCAGCGAGAATCGCACAGCAGCCACGCAACGACCGGCAGCGGCGCGCGGCGAACGCGCCGGCTCAGTCGCATCCCGACCGGTGTCGGCGTTCGCTTGAAGCACATCGCGGAACCATGCGACGCGCTGGCCGGCACGCGCCCGGCGCCGATCGGGATCCAACTCGGGCAGCCCGGTTGAAACGGCCCAGGCTCGGCGATCTGCCAGATCGATCGCTACCACGCAGTCGTACAGTCCAACGACCATGTCCGGCAACTGGAACTCGTCGTATCTCGCGCGTGGCAGTTGTTCGATGTGTTGGCACAGGTCATACGAGAACAGCCCAGCCGCACCGCCCTGAAATGGCGGCAAGCCGACGACCGGCTCGGCGGCATGGCAGGCAAGTTTCTCGGCGAGTATCTCGAACGGGTCTGCGTGGAAAAAGGGGGCGGTTTTTTTTTTGCCCGACGCCTCCACCCGCGATTGTCCGGCGCGGCTGCGGATCGTCTCGAACGGATCGGCCGCGAGATACGAATAGCGGCCGAGCCGGCGGTCGAACCGCGCGCTGTCGAGGAACAACGCACCGGGCAGGCGCGCCACGCGGCGGAACCACTGGTTCACATCGTCCGGCCAGGGCAGTTCCTCCACGATGGGCAGCGCTGCCCGCTGGACTCGCCGTGGAGTGTGGCCAATCAGGGTTGACGCCATTGCCAGAGATTCTGCCGCGCCGGACAATCGCGGGTGGAGGCGTCGGGCAAAAAAAAAACCGCCCCCTTTTTCCACGCAGACCCGTTCGAGATACTCGCCGAGAAACTTGCCTGCCATGCCGCCGAGCCTTCGCAGTTCGTCGCGCAGCTTGGCCGCGCGTTCGTAGTCCTCCTTGCGCACGGCCCGTTGCAATTGCCGCTCGAGCTTTTCGGTCTGATCGAGCGGGCGACTGCGATCGATCTCGTCGCGCCAGCGTTTCAGAAACGATAGCTCGAGGCAGTCGTCGGCCTGCTCCTGTAGTTCGTGCTCTTCCAGGAACTCGCCGATCGCCGCGATGCCGCCGTCGATCATCTTGATCGCGTCTTTGAATCGCTTGGCCTCGTGGGCCGGGATCGCTCGCGACCGCACATTCATCATGATCACATACGGCCGGTACTGGTCGAACTGCCAGACCGCCTGTTCGGTCGGGCCGTGCTTGCGAGCGAACGCGAACAACCGCAAGTTGCGGCCGGTGTCGCGCTCGGCCAGTTCGTAGCGGCCCAGGTGGAAGAAGCTGAGGTAGCGGTAGTAGTACTGAACGCCCTCGCGCAGCAGTTCTTCGCAGTCGTCCTCAGTCAGGCGAAAGTCGTCGGAGACTCCGGATTTCTTGTGCTGAGTCGCTCGCTCTTCGAGATAGTCGAGCATCGATTCGAAGTCGTGCGGCCGCGTGCCGTCGGGGCGGCCGTCGAGTTCCATCTGCAACAGGCCCAGGTCCACGCGCATCTGAACCTTCTCGCGACCATCCTGACCGCGGATGATACGGACGCTAATGTCTCCGGGTACGAAATCCCAGCCGTCCAGCACCGGCTGAATGTCCTTGCTCATCGGCCAAGTCGCTCCAGCTCTTCCGCGTGATCGGTCTCTTCGGCGAGCATGTCTTCCAGCCGAATGACCAGGCCCTTGTCGCCGAACGCCTCGGCTTGCTCGATGCGCTGCGTGTAGTTGGCCACCGCTTTTCGCTCGGCGGCGATGTCCTCGGCCAGCATCTGTCGCGCGTTGTCGACGGCCTTGGGCATGGCGGGCTTGATCTTCGGCTCGCCCCCCAGCGCGACAATCTTGTCGGCCAGGAAAACCGCATGATTCAACTCGCCGGCGATCTCACCCTTGAGCAACTCGCGCAGCTCGTGACCGAGCAGCCCGGTCGCCGTGGCCGTGTGGTGCAGATATCGCAGCACCGCCTCAAGCTCCAGATTCAGATCGTCGTTCAGGCCGTCGATCAGTTGTTGTTTCTTGGACATGGCGTCTCCCACCGTTGAAACCGTCGCTCGTCAGGCCAGCCGCACCGACCGATGCTCGAACCGTGGGTCGGCCTTGTCGAAGACGCCCAGTCCGAGTGTGGCGGCCAGCGGAATGTGCTGAGGCTGACGAATGTGAAATTGTTCCGGGTACGGTTTGCCGTCGCCGCCGAGGATGTCGGGCCGCACGGCCGACTCGGCGTCGGTGCCCATCGAGGCGACCGACGGCCAGCGCTCGGCCGCGCGCTTGGCGTCGATGATCTCCCAACCGACGTGATCGAGTGCGACCGGGTCGGTGGCGAACAACAGGGCCTTGTACTCCCAGGTTGCGAACGTGCGGTTCCAGTTGCCCGGTCCGCCTTCGTAGCAGCCGATCGTGCCGTCGAGGATCTGCAGCACGGCCTTGCGCCGGATCGACGGCAGCGACGCCATCGCCGGGATGAACGTCTGACACTGGTTGATCGACACGCCGTGCCGCACCGCGCCGCTTTGCCAACTCGTCGAGATGTGGCTGCGGCACACGTTGTTCACGAGGCCGTGCGACAGGTTCTTCAGCGCGAGCGTAACGCCGGCGGATCGGTGATCCTTCAGCACGGGGATCGAGATGAACTTGTCGACACGCTGCGTGATGATCCGCGACAGGTGCGAGCGGAAGCGGCGGTCGTCGGTGGGATCGTGGTTCGGCGGGTCCATGCAAAAGTCCAGTTCGCGAAACTCATCGCGATCGTAGCCGGCCACGTGATCCATTCGGGGCGGACGCGGCTTGCCGCGCGAGCCGGGGCGCTGCCCGTCCAGTTCGAGCTGCGAGTTGTCGTACTCGGCCGACGACGCTTCCCAGTGCATGTCCGTCGGCATCCATTGCAAGTAGCCGGCGTCGAAGAACTCGTTGCGATAGCGCTCGAAGACCATGATGTCGCGCGGCCGCACGCCCGCGGTCTTGAGGCCGTCGATCACCGCCCAGATCACCTCGAGGCTCGATATCGCGAGCGGCTTGCCGACCGGCACGACCTTGATGCCGACGCGATCGCCTGGCTGAAAGAACCGCCGCCACGCCTCGACCGGCTCATCGCAGCCGACCAGTTCGCTCATACCGCGGCCGACCATCGCCGCGATCGTCTCGCGGTCGCGACGGCCGCCCGCGACGCACCCGCCGTGCGCCACCTCGATCACGCGACCCGGATAGGGACCGGGAATGCCCAACTCGGCCGCACCGCTTGCCGACGCCTCGCTCAGCGAGGGCGCGGAGCGCCCAACGAGTCGATGAATGCCCGAACTGATCGCGGCGCCGCCCGCGGCGCCGGCCAGCACTCCACCGACAAACACACGGCGAGTAGTTGGGTTCCCCATTTACGCGACCCGCTGATTGAACTCGTGCAACTGCTGGCTCAAGACTACGGCCGCCCTGTGGCTCCGTCAACCTTTCAGGGCGGCAGCGAGAGTGGACACGTAGTCGCCGATCTCTTGAACGACTTGAACAGTCGGCCTCGCCGCGCCCTCGGCCACGCGGCGCACGATCGCCGAACCGACGATGACGCCGTCGGCCACAGCGGCGAGGGTGCGGACGTGGTCGGGCGTGCTGATGCCGAAACCGATGCACACCGGCGTCGTGGTCTGTTGCTTCAGCCACCGCACCTGGTCGGCGACGGTCGTGGCGATCGAGGCTCGCTCGCCGGTAATCCCGACGACGGCGACGAAGTAGATGAAGCCGGTCGACAGCCGCGCAATCTCGACCGCGCGCTCGCGTGGCGTCGTCGGCGTGACCAGCAAGATGAGCTTGAAGTCGTGGCGCCTGGCGACGGCGGCGAGTTCGGCCGCCTCGTCGACGGGCAGGTCCGGCACGATCGCGCCCGAGAACCCGGCTCGCCGCGCCTCGGCGACGAACCGATCGGGGCCGTGTCGGTAGACGATCGAGTAGGACACCATCGCCACGAGCGGCGCGAGCGAGCCGGCGGGCGCCGACGCGCTCAGCCGCGCGGCCATGTCGAAGATGTCGCCCAGCCGCACCTGCCGCCCGAGCGCCCGCGTGTACGACGCCTGGATCACCGGCCCGTCGGCGATCGGGTCGCTGTACGGCACGCCGATCTCGATGAGGCTGGCCCCGCGCGCCGACAGCTCGCGCACCAGGGCCGCGGTGGCGTCCAGGTCAGGGTCGCCCGCCGTGACGAACGGAATGAACGCCTTGTGCCCGGTCGATCGCAGTTTTTGAAACGCGGCGTCAATGGGATTCATGTTCGATCAGTCTGGCAACCTCGTGGGTGTCCTTGTCACCGCGGCCCGACAGGCAGACGACGAGCAGGCTGTCGGCCGGCATCTCGGGCGCGAGCTTCAGTGTGTGGGCCAGCGCATGCGATGATTCGAGCGCCGGCAGAATGCCCTCGAGCCGGGCGCACGTGCTGAACGCCGCGAGGGCCTCGCGATCTGTGACGCTGGTGTACGCCACGCGGCCCGTCTCTTTCCAGTAGCTGTGCTCGGGTCCGACCCCCGGATAGTCGAGCCCGGCCGAACACGAATGGACGTTGTCGGTCTGGCCGTCGTCATCCTGCAAGACGTAACTGAACGAGCCGTGCAGTACGCCGGGTCGGCCGTGACTGAGCGTCGCGGCGTGCTCGCCCGGTCGCGGACCGCGGCCGCCGGCCTCAACGCCAACGAGTCGCACGCCGGCGTCGTTCGCGAACGGATGGAACATGCCCGCCGAGTTCGATCCGCCGCCGACGCAGGCCACGACCACGTCGGGCAGCTTGCCCGTCGCGGCCAGACACTGCTCACGAGTCTCGCGCCCAATCACCGACTGGAAGTCGCGGACCATCTGAGGAAACGGCGCGGGGCCGACGACCGAGCCGATGATGTAGTGCGTGTGCTCGACCGAAGCCATCCAGTCGCGCAGCGCCTCGTTGATCGCGTCGCGCAGCGTGCGCGAGCCGCTGGTGACGGGAATCACCTGGGCGCCGAGATTCTTCATGTTCAGCACGTTCAGGTTCTGCCGGCGCACGTCCTCCTCGCCCATGTACACGTGGCACTCGAGGCCGAACAGGGCGCAGGCCGTGGCCGTGGCCACGCCGTGTTGGCCCGCGCCGGTCTCGGCGATCACGCGGCGCTTGCCCATGCGCAGCGTCAGCAGGGCCTGGCCGATGGTGTTGTTGATCTTGTGGGCGCCGGTGTGGTTCATGTCCTCGCGTTTGAGGTAGATGCGAGCGCCGCGGCAGTGCTCGGTGAGCCGCCGAGCGAAGTAGAGTCGCGACGGACGGCCGACGAACTCACGCAAGTACCGGTCGAACTCGGCCACGAACGCCGGATCGCGCCGGGCACGATCGTACTCGGCGGCGAGTTGGTCCAAGGCAAAGACGAGCGTCTCGGGCACATACCGGCCGCCGAACGGACCGAACCGGCCGCCAAGCGACGCGGGCGAATCTGTGGAGTCTAAGGTTGGCACTGCGCGACCTGTCCCAGGGTGCGGAATCAACGAATGCAGCCTCACGAATCTAATCATTACGCCGCAGGCCCGAAAGATCAGGCAGGCGCGGCTGGGCAATTCCGGCTTCTCGCATTACGGCGGACCGGGTTATAATTCGCGCCGTTCGCGGGGCCATCTGATGCCGCTCCCTTGAGTTCGCGCCATGCCCGAACTGCCCGAAGTCGAGACGATGGTACGCGGCCTGCGCTCGGTAATGGAAGGCCGGCGCATCGTGTCGGTGCGTGTCAGCGATCCGTTCATTTTGGATGCAGTGAGCCGCGGCAGGTTCGAGCGGTCGGTCGGCGGATCGCGCGTGCGTCGCGTTTGGCGCCGCGGCAAGTGGGTCGTTTTCGACCTGACCGGCGGACTGGCGACGGTGATTCAGCCGCGCATGACCGGTGGGTTCCGCGCGGGACTCGATCGAGCGCCGCCGCACAGCCGGATTCACTTTCGGTTGGACGGGCCGCACCGCGACGTGTGGTTTTGCGACACGCGGCGGCTGGGCAAGGTGTCGCTGCTGGATGAGCGGGCACTGGCCGAGCGACTCTCGGCGCGGCACCACGGCCCCGAGGGCACCGATGTCTCGCCACGTGAACTGGCGGTGGCGCTGGCCGGCACGCGGCGACCGATCAAGGCCGCGCTGTTGGACCAGCGCGTCGTGTCGGGCGTGGGGAACATCTATGCCGACGAGAGTCTGTTCGACGCGGGCATCCACCCCGAGCGGCGGGCGAACGACCTGACGGCGGCCGAGGTGCGCCGCCTGTGCCGGTCGATTCGCCGCATCTTGCGGCTCGCGATTCGACTGCAGGGTACGACGATGCGGAATTACTTCAATGTGTTTGGTGAGCCGGGATCGTTTCAGGACCGGCATCGTGTCTACGGACGTGGCGGCGCGACGTGCGTACGGTGCGGCGATATGATCGTCCGGGCGAACATTGACGGACTGGTAGGCAGGTCCACTCATTACTGTCCGCGCTGCCAACCCGCCCGAGCGGACGGGCGGATCGGCGCCGCGGACCGACGTTCAGGGAGTCGAGCATGACCGAAGCCAAATCGGGACGCAGTCGCAGGCACGTGTGGATCGTCCCGTGCTTGCTACTGGTACCACTCGTCGCGGGCGTAGTGGGCGTCAACAAGTCGTTCACTCGACGCGAGGCGGAGCTGCGCGACCTGGCTGGGGTTGTTGTCCAGGCCGAGTTGCTGCGAACCCAGTGGTCCGCGTTGGAACCCGACAAGGACTTTCAGCCCGTGATCGCTGCGATGGCTCGTGAGTACGGCCCGGCGGCGGCTGAACACTCTTGGAACGTCCGCGTTCCACGTGGCGAAACCAGCCGAAGCGCCGCCGGACATGTTCGAGCAGAAGGCCATCGATCGCATCAAGGCCGGCGCCCCTAGCGTCTGGACGACCGGCCGAAGTGAAGGAACAAGGTACGTGGTCCCAATCGCGATTCGAGACAGTTGCATTGCGTGTCATCCGTTCGCATCACCGAACGAAACGACGGCGTTGAAACCCGGCGATATCATCGCGTTTGCCTCCGTGCGGTCGCGGCCTCACGAAAAGTCGTAGCCGGCGAGGCCCCTGAGTACGATGCGAAGTTGAGCCAATGTCCTACCGAGCACTCAAACACCTGTTGGGCGAAACCGGTCTGGAGCGGAAGTGCCGCTTCATCTTCGGCGGCGGCATCTTGATCCTGATCAGCGCCAGTTTCTTCTGGTATGCCCGCCAGAGCGACAAGATGGTGTTGGATCAGAACAAGCGCACGTGTCGCATGCTGGTCGACCAGATCTTCCTCCGGTTGCACTGGAAGTTCCTCGAACCTGACAGGGATTTTCGGCCGGTCATCGAGTCGCTGTCGTTTGGCGAGACTCAGCCCGACGAGACGAGGCGATTCAGCTTCAAGATCATCAGACCGCTGGCCGCCGCCGACGCTGCGCGACAGCCCTCTGATGTGTTTGAACACGACGCGATGCAGGCATTTCAGCAAGGGGAACGCGAGCGCACCCGAACGGTCGACGGCAAGTATCAGTACGTCGCCGCCATCCGCCACCGGGACGCTTGCGTGGCATGCCACCCAATGCTCAACGAAACCGGTCCCCCCATTCCGATGAAAGAGAACGACCTTTTCGCGGCCGTCAGCATCTCGATGCCTCTCGATCGAACGAACGCGGCGATCTATAACAACCGCATGATCTTGATCGGTACGGCGGTGACAACGGCCGTGCTGGCCATGATTGTTTCCTACGTCATCGTGCGCTACGTGATCGTCAAGCCGGTCAAGCACCTGAAGGAAGTGAGCGACGCAGTGTCGGCGGGCAACATCGACATCCGAGCCGACATCCAGACGCGCGACGAGTTCGAGGAACTGTGCCACGCCTTCAACCGCATGCTCCGCAACCTAGTCGCGATGCAAGAAGAGCTGCGCGGTGTGAACAGGCAACTCGATAAGAAGGTCGACGAACTGGCCCAGGCGAATATGGCCCTGTTTGAGATGAACCGGCTGAAGAGCGACTTCCTGACCACGATGAGCCACGAGCTGCGCACGCCGCTCAATTCGATCATCGGTTTCAGCGAGGTGCTCGGTTCCGACGCGAAACTCTCGGAACGCGAACGGCGCTATGCCGCGAACATTCAGTCGTCGGGCAAGATGCTGCTCGCGATGATCAACGACATCCTCGACCTGGCCAAGATCGAAAGCGGCAGAATGGAGTTGCACGCCGAGGAGTTCTCGATCGCCGACGTGATCGAAGGGCTGATCACGATGGCGCGGCCGATCGCCGAGAAGAAGAGCATTACGCTCGAAGTTCAAATGGACGCGCCCATGCCGCTCGCCTTGCAGGACGCGGGCAAGATTCAGCAGGTGCTGTACAACCTGTTGTCGAACGCGATCAAGTTCACTCCCGAAGACGGGCGTGTGACGATCTCGGCCCGCGCCAGAGACAACGACCTGGTGCTCGCCGTCTCCGACACGGGCATGGGCATCGCGCCCGAAGACCGCGACCGCATCTTCGAGAAATTCCGGCAGGGCAGCGCCGCCTTGGTCGGCGACGAGGCCACGCTGACCCGCGAACAAGGCGGCACGGGCCTGGGCCTGTCGATCGTGCGCGAGCTGTGCCGCATGCTCGACGGCGAGGTGACGCTCGACAGCGAACTCGGCAAGGGCAGCACGTTCACCGTGCGGTTGCCGCTGCGGATCGAAAAGGACGCCCAGCTTCGCGTGCCGCTTTCCGACGACCGTATCGACCTTTCCAAGGCCCGCAAGATCGACGCCCGCCTGCTCGCCACGGCCGCGGCCGACGAATGACCACGACGGGGTTCAATCGGCCGGCGTCCGGAGATCGGCGTCGGCGCCAGGTCGCGTGGCCCGTCGGCTCGAGCGCAGTCGCTCCAGCCGCTTGGCGATCTCGGCCTCGGCGCCGCGATCGACCGGCCGGTAGTAGATCTTGTTTACCGGCAAGTACTCCTGATCGACCCAGCCGTCCTCGAAATCGTGGGAGTACTGATATCCTTCGCCGTGGCCGAGTCGCTTGGCCCCGCGGTAGTGGGCGTCTTGCAAATGAGCGGGGACGGCGACGGTGCGGCCCTCGCGCACGTCGCGACACGCCTCGCCGATCGCGAGCGTCGATGCATTGCTCTTGGGCGCGGCGGCGATGTACGTGACCGCTTGAGCGAGCGGCAGTTGGCATTCGGGCAGGCCCACGAACTCGGACGCCTGCAGCGCGGCGTTGGCCAGCACCAGGGCCATCGGGTCGGCGTTGCCAACATCCTCTGCGGCGCAGATCACGATCCGCCGCGCGATGAACCGCGGGTCTTCACCGGCTTCGAGCATCCGAGCCATCCAGTAGATCGCCGCGTCGGGGTCGCTGCCCCTCATGCTCTTGATGAACGCACTGGCCAGATCGTAGTGGCTGTCGCCGGTCGCGTCGTAGTCGAGCACTTTTCGCTGAATGCAATCCTGGGCGAGCGCGATGTCGAACGCGACCGGTTGCGCTCCGGCCGACCGGACGCCGACTTCTACGGCATTGATCGCCCGGCGCGCGTCGCCGTCGCAAATCTCCGCGAGGAAATCGGCCGCCTCTTCGCTGAAATCCACGGCCACGTCGCCGAGACCGCGCTCGCGGTCGGCCAGCGCGCGGCGCATGAGCAGCTTGATCTCGTCGCGGCTGAGTGGCTGGAACTGGAACACCTGGCTGCGACTCAGCAGCGGCGAGTTGATCGCGAAGAACGGGTTCTGCGTGGTCGCGCCGATCAGGATCACAATGCCCGATTCGACGTCGGGCAGCAGCACGTCTTGCTGGGCCCGGTTGAAGCGGTGCAGTTCGTCGATGAACAGCACGGTGCGTTGCCCGGAGGCCGCCAGCCGGTCGCGAGCGGCTGCCAGCGCCTCGCGTAGTTCTTTCACGGACGACGACGCCGCGTTGACCGCGACGAATACCGATCGCGTATGGGCGGCGATGACGTGCGCGAGCGTGGTCTTGCCGGTGCCGGGCGGACCGTAGAAGACGACCGAACTGAGCCGATCGGCCTCGAGCATGCGCCGCAGCAGTCGCCCGGGACCGAGGAAATGTTGCTGGCCGACGAACTCATCCAGCGTGCGCGGCCGCATCCGCGCCGCCAGCGGCAGCGCGTTTGTCAGGTGGACTTGCTCGGCGGCGTCGAACAGCGAAGCCATAAAAAAGGGCTCTCCGCAAGCTTTGGGGATTATTGGGGTGCAGGCGTCCCGCCTGCCCAACAACTGGTGCAGAGTCCGGCAGGCGAGACGCCTGCACCCCAAAGTTGGCGGAGAGCCAAAAAAAGAACCTCCGCCATTGCCGTGTAGACGCTTTTGAGAACCCGCTGTTCATGTGGGGACCTCAAGTCCGGGTCGCATAACCCGCGTTCGCGGGTAAACGCATCGTCCGGCTGTTGTTGGTTCCCAGCGGGTTTCTATCGGTTCGTCAAAAGTGGTCGTCTAATCACGCACACCGCAGAGGTCTCGCTGGCCATGGTCCAGCGGGCATGATGCTAGCACGGCGGCGAGCGAAAGGCAACCGTGAGATGACTCGCCGAAATCTCGCACACGCCGGGGTTGCGACGCTGCCGCACGCACGTTTACAATTCCGTCCAGCATTGTGGCGCACGCGGCCCGCGTGCGTATGGCCGAAAATTCCACAGGAATAAGGATGCTCATGCGTCGACAACTCGCATCGGTGCGGTGGGCTGTGCGGCGCGGGCAACTCGTCGTGGCGGCGGTCGTCGCGGGCTTGTGTGTGCAGGCGGCGGCCCTGGCCCAAAAGAAAAAGGACGAGAAGGACCCGTACGACTCCGCGCTGTCCGATCGCAAGAAGCAGGCGCTCGCCACGCTGCGTAAAGAGCTGCCGCCGCGATCGGAGTATTTCGCGTTTTCGCCGCGCGAGATCGACGTCATGCTCGAACGCGAGCTGGCCAAACTTGGCCGCCAGCCCGCCGTGACCGTAGACGACGCCACGTTCATTCGTCGCGCGCACCTGGACGCCGTCGGCAAGCTGCCGGCGCCCAAGGCCATCAGCGAGTTCATTGCCGACTCGTCGCCGAACAAGCGGGCCAAGCTGGTCGACGAGTTGCTCGCGAGCAAGGATTACGCACGCAACTGGGCCCGCTTCTGGCGCGACGTGATCCTCTACAACACCACCACCGACGACAAGAAGTTTTCGGCCAAGAACCTCGAAGACTGGCTGGCCGACCAGTTCGACAAAGACCGTGGCTGGGACACAATCGCTTCCGAGCTGATCATCGCCGAAGGCAAAGACCGCGCCGACCGGCGAGACAACTTCCTGCTGGCCCAGGACGGCACGGCCACCCTCATGGCTTCCGAGACGGCTCGCGTCTTCATGGGCATCAGCATCCAGTGCGCCGAGTGTCACGACCATCCGTTCGATGATTGGAAGCGCGAGCAGTTTCACCAGATGGCCGCGTTCTTCTCGCGCGGCAAGTACTTCATGGAGGACAAGCAGGACCCGTCGAAGAAGATCGAGATGAAGCCGCGTTTTCTGCTGGGCGAGCGACCGCCGGAGAAAATGTCGGGCGACGACAAGCGACTCGCCGTGGCCGCGTACCTCATCTACAACCCAAAGAACTACTGGTTCGCCCGCGCCTACGTGAACCGAGTCTGGAACGAACTGCTGGGCGATGGCTTCTACAAAGTCGACAGCCTGGGACCCGACGGCGAGGTGATCTATCCGGCGGTCGTGAATCGCATCTCGGTCGGGTTCCGCGCCGAGGGATTTCGGCCGAAGTGGCTGATGCGCACGATCATGAACACCCAGTCGTACCAGCGCAAGATCGGCACGCCGGCCGCGTCGTCGGATCGGTTCGCGGTCGTGCGGCCGACCCGGCTGCGAGGCTCTCAGGTCACCGATGTCTTGGAACAAGTGCTCGGCAACATCAAGCGCGACGGCCGCATTGTGAGCCAGTTCAACTATGACCCATCGGTGCCGCAGGAAGACCTGGAAGGCTCGATCCAGCAGGCATTGATGCTGATGAACAACCCGCCGGTCCAGAACCAGATATCGAAGCTGGCCCCCGAGCTCGTCAAGATCAAGGGCACCGACGAGCTGATCAAACAGGCGTATCTGCGCGTGCTGGCGCGCGAGCCGACCACGCTGGAGATCGCCCGCATGCGTGCGTACTTCGCCAGGGTGGGCGACCGGCGCGAGGCGACCGAGGACTTGATCTGGACTCTGGTGAACTCGGCGGAGTTCACGACGAAGCGATAGGAGACGACATGATCACCCATTCGATTCTGCAACTCGGCGTCGGCCGCGACGGCGCGGTGAGTCGCCGCCGCTTTCTCGAAGTCGCCGGCGCGGGCGCGGCTGCCGGCTGGCTCGGCGCGGTCGGCCTGCATGCCGACGACCTGAAGAAACGCAACGCGGCGTGCATCCTGGTCTGGCTCGGCGGCGGGCCGAGCCAGTTCGAGACCTGGGATCCGAAGCCGGGCAAGCCGAACGGTGGCGAGACCAAGGCCATTGCCACGGCCGTCGCCGGCATTCAGATCGCTCAGCACTGGCCGAAGACCGCCGAGATGATGAAGGACATTGCGATCATCCGGTCGGTGACTTCACGCGAGGGCAACCACGAGCGGGCCACGTACCAACTCCACACCGGCCGCGCGCCGTCGCCGGCACTCAAGTACCCGAACATCGGCGCGGTGGTGGCCCAGGAGATCGGCGAGCCGGCGGCGGAGTTGCCGAACTTTGTGAGCGTCGGCGACACGGTCGGACCAGGCTTCCTCGGCGTGTCATCCGCACCGTTCGTCGTCGACAGCCCGGGCAACCTGCCGGCCAACGTGGCCATCCAGGTTCCGGCCGCTCGCATGTCGCGCCGGCTGAGTCTGCTCAAAGAACAAGACGCCGACTTCGCCAACGCCGGCGCCAAACAGATCGCCGCGGGACACCAGGGATTGTACGACCAGGCGTCGCGCATGGCTCTGAGTCCGAAACTGAAGGGGTTCGACCTCAAGAACGAGTCCGAGAAGGTGCGCGACAGCTACGGGCGCGGTCGGCTGGGGCAAGGCCTATTGCTCGCGCGCCGGCTGATCGAATTGGGCGTGCCGTTCGTCGAGGTTCGGCAGGGCGGCTGGGACAACCACAACGACATCTTCAAGGCCGTGCCGCGCAACGCCGGCGAAGTCGACCCGGCACTTTCGCAACTCATCCGCGATCTCAAGTCGCGCGGCATGCTCGATCGCACGCTGGTCGTGTGCATGGGCGAGTTCGGCCGCACGCCGAAAGTGAACAACCGGGGCGGGCGCGATCACTGGCCGAAATCGTTCAGTGTGCTGCTCGCCGGCGGCGGCGTGCGGGGCGGCCGCGTGATCGGCAAGACCAGCGACGACGGGACCGACGTGGCCGATCGGCCGGTCAGCGTGCCCGATCTGTTCCAGACGTTCTGCCGGGCGCTCGATCTGAATCCCGCCACCGAACTGGTCACGCCACAGGGCCGGCCAGTGAAGATCGTCGAGGAAGGCAAGCCGGTGGCCGAGTTGTTCGCTTAGTACAGTGCCGCATTGAATAGGGTCTGAAATCGGCCTCGGTCGTTTAACCC
>DAIOWH010000151.1:0-16184 GCA_036758585.1 Planctomycetia bacterium | reverse complement strand
TGCAAACGTGCTCGGTTTCTGGTTGCTCGTGAGCGGTAGACCTTGGTAGGCTCTCCCGTAACTCGGAACGTGCAGCCGCCGCTGCCGCACGTTTGCAGCTTAATCTGATCGTTCGGCTAGATAGAATGCTGAGCCGGTCCGCGAAAGTCAACAGGCTGTGCTTCTCACCACAGGGAACTACGCACATCGCAGTTTCTCAGTGACGGGAAGCGAGTGAACGGGGTGAGCCACGACGTCGCGTTTGTCCCCTTGCATGCCGGCCGCCAAGTCATCATTATTCCCGCCAGTTGGTCTGGGAAAGCGTGGCGCGGCATTTGCCATTCACGTCAAAGGGCCGGACCAGTTCTGCCTTGTGAAGAAGCCAGCCATGAGTACACCAAACGAAGGTTCATCGTCGGACGCGGGGAAGCCGATGAGTCCGCTCGAGAAGATTCGTGCGGCCAAGAAGGCGGCCGAGGCGGGCGGAGCGAAACCCGACGCGCCTGCGGAGGCCAAGAGCGAACCGGTCGGCGACTCCGGCCCGGCAAAGCCGATGAGCAAGCTCGAAGCGATCCGCGCGGCGGCGGCCAAGAAGGCAGGCGACCAGCCAGCCGAGAAGCCGGAGGGCGCGGCGAAGGATGTCGAAGCGAAGGAGAAGCCGGCGGCCAAGGAGAAAACGGTCAAGAATGTCCCGCCGCCTGGGGAGCGGCCCAAGCCCACCAAGCCCGCTGACGCTGACTCGGCAGCCCCGAGCCGCCGATTCTTTTTGCTCACGTGGATCGGCGCCGCCTGGGCGTCATTCACCGCGGGCTGCTCGGCTGCGGTGCTCGCCGGCGTGCGGTTCATGTATCCCAACGTGCTTCAAGAACCGCCGACGCTCTTCAAGATTGGATCGCCGGACAGGTTTGAAGAGGGCAACGTCTACGAGACATGGAAGGCCGACCAAGGCGTTTGGGTCGTCAAAGCCAACGGCGAGTTGTTCGCCGTCCGCACGGTCTGCACTCACCTCGGCTGCACACCCAACTGGCTCGAGGCTGAACAGAAATTCAAGTGCCCTTGCCACGGTTCGGGTTTCCGTAAGACGGGCATCAACTTTGAAGGCCCAGCTCCCCGACCTCTCGAACGTTTTGCGATCATGATCGCCGACGACGGCCAGGTGATGATCGACAAGAGCAAGAAGCTGCAACAAGAACTGGGACAGTGGACACCGGAGAACAATGCCTTCATCAAGGTGTGAAGGAGTCACGTCTCACAGGTCCGACAAGTCTGACAGGTCCGACCAGTTGACCATTAACAACCAACCATCAGCGATCTTCTTATGTCTGTAGGCGAATACATCCGCAGTACACAGGTCTGGAAATCCATCTTCCGACACCCGGCGCCGACCGATCGGCGCAACCGGATCGTGGTGATGCTCACGAACGTGTTTCTGCACCTGCACCCGGTGTCGATCCGTTCGAGCGGCATTGCGTTGTCATACACCTGGTGCATGGGTGGCATCACGTTCTTCTTGTTCCTGGTTGAGACGGTGACCGGCGTTCTGCTGATGTTCTACTATCGGCCGACTCTGGAGCACGCGTTCAACGACATCCTGGCGCTGCGCGACGTGACGACGCTCGGCATCCTGCGCGAGATGCACCGCTGGGGCGCTCACGCGATGGTCATTAGCGTCTGGCTTCACATGTATCGCGTGTTCCTGACCGGCAGTTATAAGCCGCCCCGTGAGTTCAACTGGGTGATCGGCGTCATCTTGCTGGTGCTGACGCTGCTGCTGAGTTTCACGGGGTATCTGCTGCCATGGGATCAGCTTGCGATCTGGGCCATCACTGTCGGCTCGAACATGGCCCGCGCCTCGCCGTTCTTGGGGCACGAAGGGCCAGGTAATCAGCTTCTGATGTTGGGCGACGGAGTGCCGCTGATCCATTCCGGCAGCGATGCGAGGTTTGCCTTGATTGCCGGGCGCACGATCGGCGAAATGACGTTGAACCGGTTTTACATCCTGCACTGCGTCGCGATCCCGCTCGCCGTGGGCGTGCTCATCGCCGTCCACTTCTGGCGAGTCCGCAAGGACGGAGGCATCAGCGGGCCACTGTAGTATCGTTCATGGTCAACCGTCAGATTGTTCACGGTTGATCCGACGCCAACCAATGACCACTAACATTGACCACTAATGCACGGACACGACCTTACCCCTGAAGTACAAGTTGGCCTTGCTTGGTTCTACTTGCTTGCGGCCGTGCTCAACCTTGGCGGCGCGTTTCATTGGGTCTACTGGGCCCGAGGCAAACAGCTCACCCAGGTCGGCTCGCAGATTGTCATGGCCGCGGGTGGCTTGTACGCCGTGTCCGCAGTGGCCTACCTCGTCGGGTTGCCGTCCATCGTTGTGTATCTCTTGGCGGCGGCGGCCGGGATGATCGCGTTGGCGGTGGTGCTGCCGCGAGCGAACACCGAAAGGGTGCCGGCAGCACTCGCCTGGTGCGCGTGTGCAATCGCATTTCAGGTCATGGGTTTGGCCTACGCCTTCGATCACGGCCCTCCGATGCCCACGGCGGCGAAAGAGGCGATCGACTACCTCGCCGGTCCGGTGACGTTCTTCTTTGGCTCGGTAGTCGCGTTTGCGGTGGTGCTGTTCTTCCGCCACTCGCGAGCGATCCCCGGCCTCGGCGTGCGGCTGCCGTTCGGTTTCACCGATCCGCCTGTAGCCTGGGCGCTCATGAACGTCGGCCTGGTGTTCTTCGGATTCAGCATGACCGACTTCGATTTCCGGTTGATCGTCGCCAAGCCGGACAACGTGCCGATCACGATGATGCTCGTGCTGGTGAGTTTTTTCACATGGCTGTACCTGCGCAAGAGCGTCGTCAACGACCTGCGACTCGCCGAGGGCAAGGGGCCAGTCGAGGCGGACGAGACGGAAAAGGTGCTCGTCTGGCCCGACTTGGTCTACACCGAAATGCTCTGCATGATCATCTGCACGGTGGTGCTAGTGCTCTGGAGCGTTCTGCTGCGTGCGCCATTGGAAGAGTGGGCGAACCTGAACAAGACCCCGAACCCATCGAAGGCGCCGTGGTACTTCCTCGGCTTGCAGGAAATGCTGGTGTACTACGACCCGTGGTTGGCGGGCGTAGTGTTTCCCAGCCTGATTATCGTCGGACTGATGGCGATTCCGTACATCGACTTCAACAAGCTGGGCGACGGCTACTTCACGTTCAACCAGCGGTCATTTGCGGTGGTTGTGTTCATGTTCGGCTTTGTCGTGTTGTGGGTGCTGATGGTGCTGTTGGGCACGTTCCTTCGAGGGCCGGGATGGAACTTTTTCGGCCCGTATCAGTATTGGGACCCACACATGGTGTTGCCGTTGAACAACATCGACCTATCGGACTTTTTTTGGGTGCACTGGGTTGGCACCGGCAAACCGAAGTCGTGGCTCGTGCGCGAGACCCCCGGCTTCTTGGTCGTGCTGTTGTACTTCATGGTGCTGCCGCCGCTGCTGGCCAAGACCGTTTTTCGCCAATTCGTCGTGAAGATGGGCTTCGCTCGTTACATGGTCTTCGCCGTGCTCTTTTTGTCGATGGCGGCGCTGCCGCTCAAGATGCTGTTGCGATGGAGCTTCAACCTGAAGTACATCGTTCACATTGATGAGTTCTTCTTCAACATCTGAGGCGTGCGGTTCGAGAGTTCAAGATGTGGGTCTAGGATTCGGGACTTGCCTAAATGCCTGCTCAAGAAGAAACATACCGCAAGCAGAACGTGCTCCACATCGTGTTCGCCCTGTCGAGCATTGCGATGATGGTCAGCATCCTGTGGATGATTGCCGAAGACCACTTCCGAGAGTGGAAGGTTATACAGCGCGACTTCATCAAGCTGGATGCCGCGAAGACCAAGATGGAGATGGAGGAGGCCAAGCAACTGGCCTCGGCCGACGAGATGGCCCGACTCACCTCGGAGTTGGAAGCCGCGCGTGAGGCCGCCTACCCAGATATCAAAGAGGCTGAAGCAAGCGTGCCCGATCTGCTCGGCAAGGTACAGAAGGCCGAACAAGCCCTCGCGTTCAAGAAAGCCGACCGCGACTCGATCGCCAGCTTCTACGATATCGCCCTCGAAAAAGGCGATGAACCCGCGGCCGAGCGCATCAAGTCACAGCTCGGCGAAATCGACGCCGAACTGATCACGCTTCGTCAAACCTTCGAGCAAGCGGCCGACGATCTCAAGAAGGTCGAGGACCGCATCGCCGACGTCAACAAGGACAAGAAGGTCACGGAGAAGGAAAAGGAGATTGCCGCCAAGCAGAAGGAAATCGACCGCCTGCAACAGAAGCAATGGACGATCTGGTCCGCCATGCGATCGGCTCCGGTGCTCGATTCCTTCACGCCCGCCGTTAAGATCGAGCAACTTGTGCTCAGCGACCTGACCATCCACTACAGTTTCAAGGGCGTTCCGCGCTTCGACCGCTGCACTACGTGCCACAAGGCGATCGATTCAGTCACGAAAGACGGCGAACCCGCGTTCACCGACGAGATCATCAAGAAAGTCGCCGAATCAACCGGCTGGGACAGCCCACACAAGGACGCATTCAGGACGCATCCGCACCCCGAGATCTTCACCGGTCCGAACAGCCCACACCCGCGTGAAAAATTCGGGTGTACGGTCTGCCACGAAGGACAAGGCTCGGGAACGACGTTCACGTTCGCGTCGCACTCGCCTGACAGCATCGAACGCGAGCACGAGTGGAAAGAGCATTACGGCTGGGAGGAAATCCACCACTGGCCGTACAAGATGCTTCGCTCGCGATTCGCCGCGACAGGCTGCGTCAAGTGCCATCCCCACGTGGTTGATCTCGAACCGGCCGCCGAAAAAAGCAAGCCGGTCGCGAAGCTGCTCAAGGGCTACAACATCGTTCGCACCTACGGCTGTTTCGGTTGCCACGAAATCAACGGATGGAAGAACGGCCGGCTGATCGGACCGGACCTGCGAATTGAACCGCAGACCGATGAGGAGCGGATCAAGGCGGCCAAAGACCTGATGAACCCGCCCGGCCGCATGCGCAAGGTCGGACCCAGTCTGCGACACATCGCCGACAAGCTGCCCCAAGACTGGACGCACAAGTGGATCAAGCTGCCCCAGGGGTTTCGGCCGGAGACCCGCATGCCGCAGTTCTTCGGCCTGACGAACAACAGCGGTGAGACCAAGTTCGACGGCGAGGTAATCAAAGACGAAGACGTCGCCGCCGCCGAACTACATGCCGTTGTCCACTACCTCTACTCGAACAGCGAGCCGGCCAAGCTCATCGAACTTCCAGACGGCGTCCACATCGATCCGAAAAACCCTGAACAGACCAAGCGCGGCCGCGAGGGATTCATCGAACGCGGTTGCCTCGCCTGTCACTCGCACAAGGAGACGAGCGGCGAGAAGTTCGCCGGCGCCACCGCCGAGTTCGGCCCCGACCTGTCGAACGTCGCCGCCAAACTGGTCGACAAGGAGGGCAAGCCGAATGTGAAGTGGCTGTTCAACTGGCTGAAAGACCCGCTCGCCTATCACGCCACTTCGTTCATGCCAAACCTGCAACTCACCAACGAGGAAGCAGCCGACATCGCCGCGTGGCTGCTCTCGGTCGACGGCGGCTGGTCAAAAGACCCCGGCCAGGCCAAGCTCGATGAGAAGGTAGTCGACGCGATCCTCCGCATGTTCCTGTCCAAGTCGATGACCCTGGCCGAAACCGACGAGGCAATCTCGAAAGGCGTGCCGTCCGCCAAGGCCAAAGAGATGCGCGGCGACGAGAAGCTGCTCGAAGCACCAGTGTCGCCCGATAAGAAGCTCACGTACATCGGTAAGAAGACAATCAGTCGCATGGGTTGCTTCGGCTGTCACGACATCCCCGGCTTCGACACAGCCAAGCCGATCGGCACCGAACTGACCCAATGGGGCCTCAAGGCCCGCATGGACCCCGACAAGCTCGACTTCGCCCACATCGTCGAGTACCTCGAGCACCACGGCTCGGAGAAGGACAAGGAGTCGCCCGACTTTGCCCTGTTCATGCAAGGTATGAAGCACCACAAGGGCGAGTCGTTCCTGTGGCAGAAACTACGCGACCCGCGCAGCTATGACTTCAACAAGCTAAAGGCGTGGGACGATAAACTGCGCATGCCGCGGTTTCCATTCGCCGACGACCCCGAGGCGGTCGAGGCCGTCATGACCTTCATCCTCGGACTCGTCGGCGACGACGCGATCCCGACGCACCTGCGCAACGTGCCGCAGTCGGGTCCGAGAATCGCCAAGATCGAAGGCGCCGCAGCACTGGCCAAGTTCAACTGTCAGGGTTGCCACATGCTGCGCACGCCGACGTTCACCTTCGACACTTCCAAGATGGAGATCGACGAACCGAACCACCGGGCCGATTTCCCCGAAGTCGTCGAGTTCCAAAAGGCACTGACACCGTCTCCGCCCAAGAAGGGATCCGTCGTGACCGTGTCGGCAATGCTTGCCGGCGCCGACGTAGAATCGGATCGGCCCGGCCAAATCCCGGCCGACGCCACCGAGTTGTATCTCGACATCTGGGAGCCAGCGAGCATTGCGGGCAAGGACTTCTTCGTCGGCGACCGCTTGACGATGCCCATCGACGCCTACAAGAAGAACCTCTCGCGCGGCCCTGTCGGCGGCCCGTTCGCTGAACTCCTGGTTGCTCACCTGGTCGAAAAGGGCGATAAGCTCGAATCAGCCTGGGCCAAGGTTCCCCCGCCGCTCGTGCGCGAAGGCATGAAGGCCCAGCCGATGTGGGTGCATCAGTTTCTGCTCGATCCCTCGCAGATTCGACCGGCGGTTGTCTTGCGCATGCCGCGGTTCAACATGACAAGCAAGGAGGCCGAGAGCCTGGCCTCATATTTCGCGGCTGTGGACGGCGAGGAGTATCCCTACGAGCAGATGGCCGAGCGCGAGGCGGCCTACCTCGACGACATGGAGAGTAAGCACGCTGGATACTTGAAGGACGGGTTCAACCTGATGACCCTGACGCCCGATGCCAAGGCTGGCTCACAAGATAAACTGTGTGTGAACTGCCACAACGTCGGCACGAAGAAGGCCGAGGGCACGCCTGCCGAACGCGGCCCCAACCTCTGGCTCACTCCCGACCGCCTACGGCCCACGTGGCTAAAGCAATGGATCGCCTCGCCGAAGCGACTGCTACCCTACACCGGAATGCCGAACAACTTCACATTCGGTCAGGAAAAATACCAGGAGGCGTTCAAGGGCACGAGCAGCGAGCAAGTCACGGCCGTGCGCGATGCACTCATCAACTACAACAAGATTCAAAACGAACTGGCAAACCCGCAAGTTGCACAACAACCCTCAGGAGGAAAGTAACCATGATGCGACTTCACAAAAGCCTGGCGGCCGTCGTGGCTGCGTTGCCCGTGAGTCTGGCCTTGATTGGTTGCGGTGGTGGGGGTGGAACATCGAAACCCGGCCCCGCGCCGACGCCTCCGAAGGTCGACTCTGGACCAGCAAAAGACGACGCAGGCAAGGGCGAAGACAAGTCCGCCGAAGGTGCCAAGGAATCGGCTGCAGCCGCACCCGCCGGCTGGGGCACAATCAAGGGCAAGGTCGTCCTGGAGGGAGAAGTCCCCGAGCGCAAGCTCGTGCACAAGAAGGGCGACTCGGCTGTCAAGGACTCCGCGACCTGCGCCGCTGACGACACCTACAGCGATGAACTCGTCGTGAACAAGGACACCAAGGGGATCCAATGGGCGCTGCTCTACGTGGCTGGCAAGCCCGCTATCCACGACGACCTGAAAGAACCGGAGGGAACGGTTGAGTTCGGCCAGAAAAACTGCGTGTTCAATCCCCACGTGCTTTGCCTACGCCAGGGGCAGAAGCTCAAAGTCACCTCGGACGACCCTGTCGGCCACAACACCAACATCAAACCGTGGCGTGGTGAGGGAATCAACCCACTCATGCCCGCCGCAACCGACGGCGGAAAAACCGAGATGGACGGTCCTGATCTCAAGGCGCAGCCCCGTCCGTTCCCAATCAACTGCGACGTTCACAAGTGGATGTCGGCCTACATGATGGTGGTCGATCATCCGTACTTCGCCGTTACCGGCGAGGACGGTTCGTTTGAGATCGCCAAAGTCCCTGCTGGCACGCTCAAACTTATTAGCTGGCAGGAGTCGATTGGCTACGGCGAAGGCGGCAACAAGGGCCAGGACGTCGAGGTCAAGCCCGACAGCGTGACCGAGATTACGATCACGCTGAAGGCCAAGTAACATCGAAACACGCTGCTGAACGCGCGTTATCGGGGCGGCGGCTGGCGTTCGCGCTAGCCGCCGCCTTCTGGCCATCTCTCACCCTTAGGATTTGGTCCAAAATAAGTTACCTATGCCACACAAACCCGAAGCGTCAGCGAGGATCGGAAAGATCGGTTGTCCTCGCTGACGCTTCGGGTTAGTGTCCCCACCGATATCGGGAAGTTATTTCGGACCAATTCCTTAGTTCGCGCCCCAGCCACGGAAAGTTTCAGGTCGGGGCGATCCATTTCAAATCCATTTATCGACTCGACCGAGTTCTGGTCACCCATTCACTCGCCGGACCTGTTTCCTGCCGTCCCGCCGTTCATTATCATCGTTCTGACTCAACGGCACGAACGGCGTGCGCTTCATGCCGCTGACGCGACCCGCACTTCGTGGTTGAAGTTGTTTGTGACTTGGCGCTTGTGATTTGAGGTGTGCGTTATGGGCCTACTTGGCCGCAAGAAACGACTGGTCGACTACGCGAGTTGTGCGGGCTGAGCGGGCAAGCTGCCCCAGGAGGGGACCGCGCAGGTCGTGCGCGGCTTGCCAAAGTTCGATGATCCGAACCTGCTCATCGGCGCCGAGCACTTTAGCGACGCCGGCGTCTATCGCGTGGCCGACGGATTGGCGATCGTGCAGACGGTCGACTTTTTTCCGCCGCTCGTGGACGACCCGTTCACGTTCGGTCAGATCGCCGCGGCCAATTCGCTGTCGGATGTGTACGCGATGGGCGGACAACCTAAGACGGCGCTGAACATCGTCGGGTTTCCCGACGACCAGTTGGACTTGGACGTGCTCAACCAAATCCTCCGCGGCGGCGCTGAACGGGTGAAGGCTGCGGGCGCGGTCATCGTGGGTGGACATACCGTGCGAGACACCGAGATCAAATACGGACTATCAGTGACCGGATTGGTCGATCCGGCCCGCATGCTCACCAACGAGCGAGCGCGGCCGGGCGATGTGCTGGTGCTGACCAAGGCCCTGGGCACCGGTTTCGTGACGACGGCCTTCAAGTTCGGCCGCTGCCCCGCCGACGTGCTTGCCGTAGCAACGGCGAGCATGACGCAACTCAACGTGGTCGGCTGCGACGCGGCGCTCGCGGTCGGCGTGAGCTCGATGACCGACATCACCGGATTCGGCTTGGCCGGTCACGCGAACGAGATGGCCCAGGCCAGCGGCGTGACCATCGCGATCGAACTGGGCCGGCTGCCTCTCTTGCCCGGCGCCGAACCGCTCGCCCGCGCCGGCAATCAGACGCGAGCCAGCGCGTCGAACCGCCGGTTTGTCGAACCGGTCCTGCGCATCGAAGGCAGTCCCGACAAGACCCGGCTCGAGTTTGCGTTCGACGCCCAGACCTCGGGCGGACTCTTGATCAGCGTCGCCTCCGACCGAGCCGACGAACTGGTCACGAAAGCCCGATCCGGTGGGGCCGCCGCCGCGTGTGTCATCGGATCGGTCACCGCGAAACAAGACGTATCACTCGTAGTCCGAGGCTGACGCCGGCGTCTGGCCGTGGGGCGGGCTTCCAGACTGCCAGTTCCTTGGTCGACATTGGCAGGCTGGAAGCCCGCCCCACGGCTGACCAACGACGGTTGACGAATGACCATTGACGATTGACCAATGAACGCATGACTCGCCACTTGATCCTAGGCACGGCCGGTCACATCGATCACGGAAAGACGTCGCTCGTGCGCGCGCTCACCGGCATCGACACCGACCGACTGCCCGAAGAAAAGAAGCGAGGAATCACGATCGACATCGGCTTCGCGCGACTCGACCTCGGCGATGTGCAACTCGGCATCGTCGATGTGCCCGGACACGAACGCTTCATCAAGAACATGTTGGCCGGTGCGACCGGCATCGACCTGGCGATGCTGCTCGTGGCCGCCGACGACTCGGTGATGCCCCAGACGCGCGAGCACATGGAGATCCTGCAACTGCTCGGACTGCGCCACGGGCTCGTGGTCATCTCCAAAGCCGACCTCGCCCAGGACGAGACCTGGATCGACCTCGTCGAGGACGAGATTCGCGGCCTGGTCGCGGGCACTTTCCTCGACGGCGCGCCGATCGTCCGAACGTCCGCTGGCACGGGCGCTGGGATCGAGGACCTGAAACAGACGATCCGTTCGATTTGCACCAAGATCGAGAGCCGGCGCCAGGGCGACCACTTCCGCATGGCCGTCGATCGATCGTTCGCCGTGCCGGGCCATGGCACGGTCGTCACCGGTTCCGTGTGGTCGGGGGCGCTGGGCGTCGGCGACGAAGTGGAACAGCTCCCGGCCGGCCGCACGGTGCGCGTACGGGGCATTCAAAACCACGACAAGCCGGCGGATCGTGTGGAGCACGGCCAACGCGCCGCGGTGAACCTGACGGGTGTGCATCACACCGAGATCGTGCGCGGCAACGAGATTGCCACGCCCGGCCTGCTGCGAGCGTCGCAGGTGTTCACTGTGCGCATGCACGTCTTGCCGTCGAGTCCGCGGACGGTGAAACATCGCGCGCGCGTTCGCTTGCACATCGGCACGGCCGAGCTGCTTGCGTCGGTGTCGTTGCTCGAAGGCAACACGCTGGAGCGTGGCCAATGGGGCTTTGCGCAACTGTTCCTCGCCGAGCCGGCCGTGGCCGCGTGGGGACAGCCGTTCGTCGTGCGCAGCGAGTCGCCGATGCTGACGGTCGGCGGCGGCCAGGTGCTCCAGCCGGTCGCACGGCGGCTGCGGCGGCGTCAACCGAAACAACTGGAACGAGTCGCGCGCCTGTGGTCGCCCGACCCCGTCGCCCGCGTGGGCAGCGCGATCACGTTCTACGGCCTTCAGTCGTGCACCGAACTCGACCTGGTCCGCGATTGCGGTGTGTCGCCGCAGGAACTCGGCGCGATCCTACGCCAACTGGCAGACCAAGGGACCATGGTCGAGGTCGCCCTGGCCCGCGGCCGTACCCTGCGCCTGCACTCAGAGCTGGTCGCCGATCTCGAAGAGCGCGTGCTGCACTCCATCGGCAAACTGCACGAACAGAATCCGCTGCACGCGACGATTCCGATCCAGAAGCTCGTCGGGCGACTCGACTACCTGGGCGACGACGCAATGGTGATGACCCTGATCGAGCGCCTGAAGAAATCGCGCAAGCTGCGCGGCGACGACCGGTCGGTCTGTCGGACTGATTTCGTACCGAAGCTCAGCCCGGCCGAGCGCAGGTTGCGCGAACAGGTGCTGCAGGTGTACGAAGCCGCCGGCTTGCAACCGCCCGAGCCGTCGGACATCCAGAAGCAGGCTGTCGCGCGAAGTGCGGCCGTGGGCGAGATCGTCGAGCTGTGTGCCGCCGAGGGCCACTTGGTCCACGTTGGTGCGTCGCTCTATTTGCACGTGAAGTGGGAAGAAGAAATGAAGAGGCGGATCGTCGAGCGGCTGCAGAGCCCGCCGGGCATCGCCGTCTCCGACGTGCGCGACCTGCTGGGCATCACGCGCAAGCACGCGCTGCCCTACTGCGAGTATCTCGACCGCATCGGCGTCACGCGGCGCGAGGGGGACCTGCGCTACCTGGCTCAGTCGGCGGCGCCGGCGGCCGAGTCGCCACAGACACAAGGGTAAACATGGCCATGAAACAATCGGGCGCCGTCAAGCGATCGTCGGCCACCAAGGACGCCGGGGCGCCGAACGCGCTGCGCCAGCTTCCCGCGGTGAACGACGTCGCCGACGCGGCCGCACTGGCCGACTGGCTCGCGCGCGTGCCGCGCGCCGTTGTCGTCGATGCCGCGCGGGCGGTGCTAGCCGAGACCCGCTCGCGACTCGCCAAGTCGGGCGCGGACGAGTCGCCGTCGGTCGAATCGGTAGCGAGGCAAGTGGCCGACCAGCTTCATCGCCAGGAGCGCCCGCGCTTGCGACCGGTGATCAACGCCACGGGAATCATCCTGCACACCGGCCTCGGACGCTCACCGCTGGCCGAGTCGGCAGTCGCCGCGGTCGCCGACGTGGCCAGGCAGTATTCGTCGCTCGAAGTCGATCTCGAGACTGGCGAACGGGGCAAGCGGACCACGATTGTGCGCGCCCTGTTGCGCCAACTGACCGGGGCGGAATCGGCGACGGTTGTGAACAACAACGCCGCGGCGACAATGATCGTGCTCGCCACGGTCGCCGCGGAAAAGGGAGTGCAAAAGGGGGACAGTCCCCCTTCGCAGCGCAGCATCATCGTGTCGCGCGGCGAGCTGATCGAGATCGGCGGCAGTTTCCGGCTGCCCGACATCATGCAGGCCAGCGGCGCGACGCTCCGCGAAGTCGGCACGACAAACAAGACGCGAATCGGCGACTACGAGCGAGCCATCGACGAAACCACGGCCGGCCTGATGAAGGTCCACACCTCCAATTACCGTGTGGTCGGTTTCACCGAGTCAGCGACGCTGGCTGAGCTCGTGGAGTTGGGCAAGCGGCGCGGCCTGCCCGTCATCGACGACATCGGTTCCGGGGCGCTCGTGGACTATGCCCGATTCGGTTTTGGTGACGAGCCGATGGCGTCCGAGAGCGTTGAGGCTGGGGCCGATCTGGTATTGTTCAGCGGCGACAAGCTGTTGGGCGGTCCACAGGCCGGCATCATCGTGGGCGGGCTCGACTGGATCGAGCGTATCGAGAAGAACCCGCTGATGCGTGCGTTTCGCGTGGACAAGATGACGCTCGCCGCACTGGAGGCCACGCTGCGCCTGTACCGCGACGCCGACCAGGCCTGCCGCGAAGTCCCCATTCTGACGATGCTCAGCACGCCGGTGCTCGAACTCCGCAACCGCGCCGAGCGGCTGGCCGGCCGGCTGCGCGAATTCACCGGTGTCGCCGAGGCCGTTGTCGCCCAGGACGCGGCCTACTTGGGCGGCGGGTCGATTCCGACGCAGAGTTTCGAGAGCGTGGTGGTGCGGCTGCGTTTCCGCAGCCAATCCGAGTCGGACGTCGCCGACCGACTGCGGCTGGGCGATCCCGCCGTGATGCCGCGCGTGCAAGACGGCTACGCGACGTTCGACATGCGGACGGTATTCCCCAATCAAGACGAGCTGCTGTTCGCGGCGATCGCCACGGCTTGCGCCTGATAGACGACGGTGTTTTCGTGGTGTGGCATGTCGGGAAGTCGGCTGGTACGATGACGCGTCTGTCGGCGGGAGTGTTTGTACGTCTGGTGGCGGCCCCGGGCTTCAAACCCGGCGTAGGGTCTGGAAATCAGGTCCTAGGTGGGTTCGATTCCCATACACTCCCGCCATTCTTCAACTCTCATAGTTTCTTCGACAGTCGGTTCGCGAGCCGTTCGAGCGCGGGGCTGTGGTCGCCGGCGGCGAGGTGGACGTTGAGCAGGCTGAAGCTCGTCTTGTTCGCCAAGGCCGCCTTGATCGCCACGTCCAACTCTTGGTGGGTGCGTACTTGGCAGCCCCAGCCTTTTCCGAGCAACTCGGTCATGCGGTGATATTGCCACTCGGGCAGGTCGTTGAATGAGCCGCGCAGCATCGCCTCTTCGGTGCCGTATGATCGGTTGTTCAATACGACGACGATTGGACTGAAGCCGTGGTGGGCGATCGTGGAAAGCTCGGTGCCGGTCATTTGAAAGGCGCCGTCGCCGACCACGACGAGCGGGCGCAGGTCGGGGCGGGCGAAACACGCGCCGACCGTGCCCGGCACGGCGAAGCCCATCGACGTGTAGTACGCCGGGCTGATGAACTCGGTGTGGTTGTGAATCCACAGGTCGGAGGCCGCGAACAGGCAGTCGCCGATGTCGGCGATCACGACCATGTTCTTGTCGAGGATTTCATTGAGGCACTCGAACAGGTGGCGCACCGTGACCGGCGCTTTTGGTTCGAACTGCGTTGCGGCGGCTCGCGGCGGGAGCGCGAGCGGCTGGCGCGCCGGCACACGCAGCTCGGTCTTGAGCAACCCGCGCATGAAGTCGGCCAAGAGCACATTTTGATAATGATGGTGCTTGACGCGAATATCCTCGCTCGTCACGTAGATGCACCGGTCCTGGTTCAACCGAGTCAACTCGCCGCCCATGTCGATGTCCGTCAGGAAGCAACCGAGCATCAGAATGCAGTCGGATTCCTCGACGAACTCGCGCAGCTCCTCGCGGCACATCTGGCCCTCGTACACGCCAACGAACAGCGGGTGGTTTTCCGCGATGGCCGACTTGCCCAGGAGCGAAGTGGCGATTGGGATGCACGCTTTTTCAGCCAGCCGCGTGAGTTCATTCTGCAGGCCGAAGCGGTGAATCTCGACGCCGGCGAGAATCAGCGGCTTCTTGCAGCCGGCGACCATCTGAGCCACGTCGGCGAGCGCCTCGGCCAGCGCTTTTCGGTCGCTCGACGGCTGCACCAACGCAGGGGCCTGGTCGTAGAGCGGCAAGGCGTCGACGCGGTCGCGCGGCAGTTCGATGTACACCGGTCCCTTGCGCCGGAGCGCCTCGCCGAGCACTCGGTCGATCTCGCGGAACGCCGTCAAGCGGTCGTCGAGCACGGTGCTGGCCACGGTAATCCTGTCGAATACGTCCTTCTGAGTCGAGAAGCTGCCGACGCGGTGGTGGATGAACGGATTGCTCGCCCGTTCGGCGATACCAGGCGATCCACTGATGACCACGACCGGCGACTTCTCGGCATACGCACAGGCCACAGCATTGCACAGATTGAAGCCGCCCACACAGTAGGTCACGCACACGGCCCCCAGGCCGCGCATACGTGCATAAGCGTCGGCGGCAAAACCCGCGCAGTCCTCGCGCGTCGTGTTGACTACCTCGATCTCGCTGTCGTGCAGCATCTTGTAGAAGTGCAGTACGTAATCGCCGGGCACGCCGAAGACATGCCGAATACCCAACTCGGCGAGGCGATGGATCAGGTACTCGCCGATGCTCTTCGATCGGCCCGCCGCGACTGATCCATTGTTGCGCACTGGCGCGAGCTTGCCGTCGTGGTCAACGTGCTTTCGAGGCGACGATCCGCGCCGAGCGGTCCGAACTGCCTTCTTGGTGGCCATGCGGTATCCTCCTGACGGGAAGGCCGAAGTCGACGCACGCAATTATACGCTACCGACCGGTGATCGTGGCCAGACGTCGATGGCGACCGCGTCGTCAGGCAGCGGCCGGGCGTATTCGTATACCCAAACCTCGGTTCCCGACTCGGTCACGGTGCGAATGCGACGATAGAGTCGCTCGGCGACGCCTTCGTAAGCGTCCAACTCTTCGTGCAGCTCGCGATCATCAATCTCGACGACGTAGCCACGGACCCACTGCTCGGCCGAACCAACATGCACGGCGGCGGGATACACTCCGAGGTCGTACAACACGCCGCGCACGCGGTCGGGGCGGGCGCACGAGGCAGTTCGCGGCGGCCGATGACCTGGCTGCAGTTTCCCGTAGACGAACAACAGACAGCGGTCGCTCGCCGGTTCGCAGCTCGCGAGTTCGATCGCACCATCACTCATCGTCGTCCAAGCCTCCGTTGTCGGGACATTGAACGGACCGCATAATTGTAGTCGATCGCCGCCGCAGCACGCAGGCGGCGACGTCGGAGTTTGATGGCAACCATGAAAACTGTAGACCGATTGATCGAAGAGACTGGCGTGACGATCGCGGCGATCGCGGAGAGCAGCGGTCTGAGTCGCACGCGCGTGCAGTCGATCGTCGATGGACGCTGGACGCCGAGCCCTCAGGAACGGGCGCGCATCGCCACGGCGCTCGGGGTCAGCCCCGACGAGATCAGTTGGGGACACACGATGAACTTTCGCAACGTGACCTACCATCGCAAGGGCATGAAGGAGAATTTCTAAATGGCTTTGCGTGATCCTGGGAGTCCGCAGGGACAGTAGCCCGACGCGCCAGCGAGGGACCGGCCTGATTTCTTGTGATTTCGCCATGTGCTCCCCTCGCTGGCGCGTCGGGCTACGCGTGAGTCGCAGGTGTTGTTGGCTTAGTCTC
>DAIOWH010000150.1:0-16323 GCA_036758585.1 Planctomycetia bacterium | reverse complement strand
GTGCCTCGCCTGCGGCTGCGGGTTAAACGAATTCGAACCCCTTTCAATGTGGAGCGGTAGTAACGTTGACGTCAATCACGGTCACTCTGCCCTGGTACAAGATGCCTTTCAGACTGTCCGATTCATGCCGCTTCCCCTTAGTCCTTCGGTCTTCGCAGCGCAGCATGCCAAAGTCGGGTCGCCAAGTCTTACTCCACGTGAATGAACTCGCTTGCAGCCAGCATCGAGCGAAACAGCGCCGCCCATGAACGCAGACGCCCCTCAGGGCCGTCCGTGGCGTTCGTGGCCAGAGCCGCGTCGTAGCCACGCAGAAAGTCGAGCGATCGCTGCGTTTCGGATTCGGTCGGCGGCCGACCGTAGGTCCGTTCGTACGCGAGTCGCACCCGGCCGGCGTCGTCCGAGTCGCTTGCCGCGAGCAACGACGCGGCCATGTGGCGGCTCTGCTCGCGCATCAGCTTGCTGTTCAGCATGAACAGGGCCTGCGGAGCGACCGTCGTCGTCGGCCGGTCGCCGTTCGGCGTGCTCGGATCGGCGAAGTCGAACGCGGCCAGCACATCGTACAGATCACTGCGGATCACCGGCAGGTAGACGCTCCGGCGCGGGAAGTCGTACTTGTCGTACGATGTGTTCGGATAGCCGGGCACGTAGCCGCGGTTCGTACCCGTGAACAATGAGCCGCCCATCGCCAGGTCGAGCTGGCCGCTCGTGGCCAGGATCGCGTCGCGAATCGCCTCGGCCTCGAGTCGCCGGCGATTGAAACGCCAGTGCAGCCGATTCTCGGGGTCGAGCTGCGCCGCCTGGGCGTCGAACGTCGTGCTCATCTGATACGTCGCCGACAGCATGAGCTGGCGGTGCAGCGTCTTGATCGACCACCCGCCGTTGGCGAACCGGCGTGCAAGCCAATCGACCAGCGGCTGGTTCGTGGGCGGTTCGCCGAGCCGGCCGAAGTTGTCGGGCGAGCGAACCAGGCCCGCGCCAAAGTGCCAGCGCCAGACGCGGTTCACCATGACGCGCGCGGTCAGCGGGTTGCCGGTATCGGCCAGCCAATCGGCCAGTTCCGTTCGGCCGCTGCGCCCCGTGGCAATGGCCGGCGGGCTGCCGGCGACTAGCGCCGTCGGGAATCGGCGGGGCGCCGCATCGCCCAGCGTCAGATAGTTGCCACGTAGGTGAACTCGCAGTTCCTGCGGGCTGCCGTCGCGCACAGCCATCGCCTCGGGCAGCGGCGTGAACGATTGCTTCATCGCGTCCAGTTCATCGCGCAGCGACTTCAACTCGGCGGCGGTGGTTGTCGCGTAGTATGTCTCGGGCTTTGGCGGCAGTGCCAGTGGGCCTTTCGGGTCATAGAGCACGGCGCGGAGCGATTCCTGATCCGGATCGGGCAGCTTGGCGGCGTCCTTCCCTTCCGGAGTTGCCTTCAGTTTCTGCCAGGCTTCGTCGGCAGCGATGAAGAGTTCTTGGTAGCGAGCGGCGACCGCTCGGACCGCGGCGGCGTGGAGGTCCCGAGCGAGCGGCGAGTCGGCCGGTCGCTTACGCTCCCGGCTCGGAAGGTCCGCCGTGAATTCTAAAGGCGTGGTCAGTGCGTGCCACGGGGCCAGCGGCGAGTTGTGGTCCTTGCGAGCCTGTTCCAGATAGCACACCCATTGTTGAAGTATGTCGGGGTTGATCGTTCGCTCGGCGGCGATTTGTCCAGGCGTTTTCGGCACAGCCGCGGCCGGACCGGCGCCGGGTCGCGGCACGAGCGCGAGTTTGTCGAAGTGCGGAAACGGCCCCGGGCATTCGAGCCGAATCGTGTTCGCGCCGGCCCGAAGCGCGGCCAAGCCTTCGACGTGCCAGATCTGCGTGTCGGGGAACCATGTGCCGGTGACCTTGCCGGCGGCGTCGCCTTTGGCAAGGTTGCCGTTCACCGTGAGCCGCACCGGGCGCGACTCTGCCGCCGCGTAACGTAGCTCGATCTGAAACGTGCCGACCTCGGCGGCCGTCACATCGTACTCGGCGAAGTTCGGCAGTTCGCCGCGGTTGTAAATAACTCCGATCTTCTCGCCGTAACCGGTGAACTCTTTCTTCACGTTGCCGCGAGCGAAGTCTTCGGCTTCCACCACGATCGAACCGGGCGGCGGCGCGGCCGCGTTGTCGGCCATGGCCAAGCGAAGCCGGCCGGCCAGCGAGTTCTGCCGCCCGATGTCCGTGGCGGCGAGCAGATAGTCGGCGACGCGGCGACGCGCCTCGCGCAGGATGGCTTGGTTTGCGTCGTCGGTCATCCGGGCGATCTGCCGCTGCTGCTCGTCGATACGTTGCTGCGCCTCCTGTTGTCGCGTGACCTCCTCGTCGGTTCCGAGCGGGCGCTCGTGCCAGCGGGCGACGACCTTGAAATTGTCCATCGTCTGAGTGCTCTTGAAGATGCCCGCCAGCGCGTAGTAATCCTGAGTCGAGATCGGGTCGAACTTGTGTTCGTGGCAGCGGGCGCAGCCGAGCGTCATGCCCAGGAACGTGCGGCCGATCGTGTCTATCTGCTCGTCGATGATGTCGAGTTCCATCTTCATCGGATCGTCTTCGGCCAGCATCTTCGGCCCGATGGTCAGGAAGCCGGTCGCCGTGATCCGTTCGACTCGCGCCTCGCGATCGCCGGGGGTAGATGCGTCGAGCAGGTCGCCGGCGATCTGCTCGCGGGTGAACTGATCGTACGGCTTGTCGCGATTGAGCGCGGCGATGACGTAATCGCGATAACGGAAGGCGTTGCCGTATGCCTGGTTTTCGTCCATACCGTTCGAGTCGGCGTAGCGGGCGACGTCGAGCCAATGTCGGCCCCAGCGTTCGCCGTAGCGCGGCGAGGCAAGCAACCGATCGACCACGCGAGCAAAGGCGTCGGGCGATTCATCGGCGAGGAATGCGTGCACGTCTTCGGGAGTCGGCGGCAGGCCGGTGAGGTCGAAGGTCGCGCGGCGAATCAGCGTTCGCTTGTCGGCCGGCGGCGCTGGCTTGATGCCTTTGGCCTCGAGCGCTGCCAGAATGAAGTGATCTATCGAAGTCTGTGGCCAGTCGTTCCGACCAACCGCCGGAAGCGGCGGATCAGTCGGCGACTGGAACGACCAGAGCGGCGGCTGATCGCCCGGCGGTTGGCTAGCGGACCCCGCCGCGCCGACCAACCACACGGCGACAGGCAGGGAGAGCAGCCACAGTCTCGTGAAACCGCGCGACATCAGGTTCTCCGGCAGCAGGCAACCTACGGGGCAGGACCACGGCACGTGGGGCGGGCTTCCAGCCTGCCAACCGTTTCCTTCGATCCGTGGCAGGCTGGAAGCCTGCCCCACGAACCGATCGCACGCGGGTTCAATTGTGGCGAAGGTTGCCGCAGAAGTCTACCGACGTGGAGTCGTGACGACGATCGGGTCGCCGAGCGCGTAACGCTGCGGAGCGGCGGCGTACAGCGCGCGGGCGGCCGGTAGCTGGTCGCGCAGGTCGGCCGCCCGGCGTGCGTCGGGTGGATGAGTGGATGCGTACTCGGAGATCTTGGCGGCGATGCCGCCGAGTAGTGCGACGCCGGAACCGGACTTGCCCGAGTTCAACTTGCTGAACCGCTCCCAGAACCGCGGCGCTTCGTCGGGGTCGTAGCCGGCCTTGGCCATGTAGACGAGACCCATGCGGTCGGCCTCGAGTTCGTGCGAACGGCTGAACGGCAGCATGACGCCGTACTGAGCGCCCGCGCCGTAGGCCTTCATGATGAGTTCGTCAGAAACGGTCTCTTGTTTCTTGGCGACCTGCTGAATGACGCCGCCGAGCCGCTCGACGGCCATGCCCTGACTCATGCGTTCGGCGCCGTGGCGTGCAATCGCATGGGCGACCTCGTGGCCCATGACCACGGCCAGTCCCGCTTCGTTCTCGCAAACCGGCAAGATGCCCTCGTAGACGGCGACCTTCCCGCCGGGCAGACAAAAGGCGTTCTGCGTCGGCGAGTCGAAGAGGCGAAACTCCCATTGGAAATCGTCTCGGCCGGTCACTGCGGCGATGCGTCGGCCGACTCGATAAACCATTTCAGCATGCGACGCATTGGCCGACGCCTTCTCGCGAGCGATGACCTCGTCGTAGGCCGACGCACCCATCGCCATTTCCTTGTCGGCCGACACCAACACCATCTGTCGCCGGCCGGTCAGCTCAACCTGCTGACAGCCTATCGTGGTTGCCGACACGGCGAGCAACGCAAGGCCGATGACGCCAAGCAATCGTCGCATGGTTCTGCCTCTTGTTCTTGTTGACCGGTGAACTACGTCACGCCGCCTTTTTGATCTGGCCCGGTTCGGCGATCGAGTCTGCTGGCGCGTGCCGCACGATGATCTCGCGGTGCGGGAACGGTATTGCGATGCCCTCGGCATCGAGCGCGAGTTTGATGGCCTCTGTGATGTCGAACTTGGCCGGTCCGAAGTCGAGCGTTTTCACCCAGGGACGCACGGCCAGGTTGACGCTCGATTCCGCAAGCTCGAGCACGCCGATCTGCGGCTTGGGTTCGGCCAGCACGCGCGCGTCGCGGGCGATCACCGTCTCGATCACCTGCCTCGCGCGACGGATGTCGGCGTTGTAGGCGATGCCGATCACGAGATCGATGCGGCGCATCGGGTTGACCGAGTAGTTCACGATGTTGCTGGCGGTGATCGCCGAGTTCGGCACGACGATGCGTTTGTGATCCGGCGTGCGGAGCACGGTGGCGAACACCTGAATCTCGACGACCTCGCCGTTCACGCCCGCGGCGTCGACGATGTCGCCCACCTTGAACGGTCGAAAGATGATGAGCAGCACGCCGGCCGCGAAGTTCGACAGCGACCCTTGCAAGGCGAACCCGATCGCCAGTGCGGCGCCGCCGAGGATCGCCACGAACGACGTGGTCTTTACGCCGAGCGCCTCGAGCGCGGCGACGACCACGAACGTCATCGTGGCCATGTAGGCGAGGTTCACGCTGAACCCGCCGAGCGTGGCGTCGAGCCGCGTCCGATCGAGCGCTCGTTGCAGCACGCGGCAGACAAGCCGCGCGGCGATCCAACCGGCGCCGAGTATCGCCGCGGCCTCGAGCAGCCTGGGGCCGTAGTCGCCGCCATAGTGAATTGCCAGGCGCACCAACTTTTCGATCGAGTGGCTGAGTTGCTCGGCGATCTTTCCGAGTGCGTTCATGTCTCTGTGCCTTGATAGTTGAGGCGGTTGAACGGTCGCCCGTTCAGGCGAACGGCCGGAGAAATCTTCCCAGGCGAGCCGGGGGGCGTTAGCCCCCGGACCTGCGTCGTTGTCCGGGGGCTAACGCCCACCGGCTCGCCTGGGTCGGTAAGTTGTCATTGACCGATCGCCTCAACGGTTCAACGTGTCGACCTTGGCGCGGTCCTTGCCTTTCTTGCGATTGGACGTCTTGGCGCCGCCGTCGTTGCTAGACTCGTTCGGCCCGGGGGCGACGGCGGGCGGCGTGCTGTCGGTCGTCGGCTGACGGGCGACTCGCTCGACGCCCTTCTTGACTACATCTTTATTGACTACATCCTGAGCCTTCGGGAGGCCGCCGCGTTCGGTCTTGCCGACGTCTTTTGGTGCTGCCGCTTTGAGTTCATCGAGAGACTTGGCGCTGGTGATCTTTTCGACGCCCTTGCGGATGCCGCCCTGTTTGCCTGTCAGGCCGTCGCCGATGCCCTGGCCCAGCCCGCCGGGCAGGTCCTTGGTCAGCTCGTCGATCGCCTTCACGCCGCCCAGCTTGTCGAGTTGCTCGTCGACGGCCTCGCGCACCTTGGTGCGGCCGACCTCAAGTCCTTTGTCGATGTGCCGCTTCGCGACCGCCCTGCCGCCCGACTTGACGATGTCCACAAGCGTCTCGCCCAAGTCAACGTCCGGCCGCCGCAACGTACCGGCGACACGAATGTCGGCGATCTCGACGTTGCGGACCTCGTTGAACGCCTGGCAGAACAGGTCGGGTTCGAGGCCGAGGATGCGCTTGACCCCCGCACGAGGCGACACGACGGCGTCGAAAAACCCAAACGTGGGCTGCACGTGAATTCGCTCGCCATTACTGACCGCAAGCTTCGCGGCCAGGTTCATGCGGCCGGACTCGAACCGCACAGGCAGGTCGCCGCCGGCCAGGAACTCAACGATCGCGATGGGCAACGATTGGGCGTCGAAGTCGACGTCGAGATCGTCGTTCGCGACCATTCGACCCGACTCGAAATGTGTGCGTCGGTCGAGCGTGCCGGCAAGTCGCACGGGAGCACCATCGACTCGGCCGGCAATCGTCCAGCGAATCGGTTCGGCGAATGCGTCCGGACGGTCGCTGAGGTTTTCGATGACGATGGCGCCGTCGGTGAGCGGCGGCGGAGAGGCGTCGCGCCCCTTTTGCTTGCCAGAGTCGACGAATTCGACGACCAGCCCTTCGCCGACGATCCTGGTCGCGGCGAGACGTGGAACTCGGTCGAAGGGATAGGTGACTCGCCGTGCGTAGTTCACGGCCGGCCGCTGCGGCGCGGCCGGTGGTTCGCCGGCCTTTCGCGGCGGGAGCTTGTCTGCGACCTCGCGCCGCCGCCGTTCCCACTCATGCAGTTTCCGAAACCACTTGTCGAGCGTCGCGAGCCAGTCGCCCGAGTGGTCCCAGATCGAGCCGTCGGTCGTCTCGGGCGTCGAGTCGAGCTTGATGCGGCCGTCGGCGCCGCGTTCAATTCGCAGGCGCGGGTTCACCAGCCGCACCTCGGCGTACAGCCGTTTCCGCAGCAGCGCGTTCATGTCGACGTCCAGGCTGGCCGTCTCGGCGGCCATGATGCCGCCGCGATCGAGGCGCATGTCCGGCTCGCCGTCGGCCCGCGACACGGCGAGGCCCGTCAGCTCGATGCGACTCGGCGGCGGCTCCAGAAGGATCACGCCGACGTACTCGAACACAGTCCCCACGCCGCACAGAATCATCAACTTGCCGAGCGCCATGGCAGCAAGCGCGCTGGATATCTGCACGCGAAACACCAGCATCGCCGCGAGCAGCACCATTCCCAGCCCCGACCACAACGGCACACAGCCGAGCAGCACGCCAAACGCGACGCCAAAAGCGATCGCAGCCGGCGAACTGTCGCTGCTGAGCAACTTGTAGATGCTCCGAATCCAAGTCAGAAGAAGCATGACGACACCTGTTTGGAATGTGTTCCGATACTGTTCCGTTCGAAGAGGGCGGGGAAGTTAGGGAAGAAGCAGGTTTGTGTCAACCGAAGCTTCGCGGTCGACGCCGGCGAGGTGGGGCGGGACGCGCACAACCACTTGACCCGTTGTGTTCACATCTCCATAATCCCGCCTCGCACGGAACGATTGGGGCACTGACGTGGACCGCCGTCCCGCCCTGGGACCCGGCGGTCATGAACCCAGCATGGACGTGACCGGAGCCGAATGGAATCGGCGAAGCCCAATTCCGAGCGTATCTCACGCCGTTCTCCGACGTCGCGTCCACGCTTCTTCCCGCAAGGAGTCTTGATGCGACTGTCCTACCTCTGGCGCGGCCTTGTTGTTGTCGCCCTCGTCGCGATGAGCGCCCGCGCCGCCGATCTCACGCTCGTCGTTCACGATGCCGATCAGCTCTTGAAGGCAGACAAGTACGCTTCGGTCATCGCCAGGCTCGAACCCGTGCTGCCGCAAGCCCGCGGAGACACACGTGTGCTGGCGCTCTTGCGGTCTGCGTATCGCGGTGAATCGCGTCGGTTGATCGCGGCTGGAGATTCACGGGCCGCACAGAAATACATCGAACGACTGCGACTGCTCGAAGACGTCGCGCCGGCCGACGACCCGCCTGCCGAGAGTCCGACTGCGGGGCCGAAACAGAAAACCACCGCCCATGCCGACTCGAGCGTTGCCACACCCGCGAACACCGGCTGGAGGTCCAGTCGGTCCGACCCGACGTCGCTGCCAGTGACCGTCGACCCCGGGGCCTCGACCGCTGCGTCGCCGGCCGCGAGAGTCGTCGCCGTCAGGTCCGGCGGTGCTCCAGTTGCAACGGCGAAGAGCGTAGCGTCTGCGGCAACTTCGGCACGCAACCTCGAAGGCAACGAGGCCGATGCCGAACAGGCCGAGGACTGGGTCAAGCAGGCCGACGCTCTGTTTCTCGCGACTGAATATGCGCAAGCGGCGGCGATGTACGATCGCGCTCATCGCGCCGTGCCCAGTTCCGTCGCGCCGATCAAGGATCGGTGGGCCTACTGCCGGCTCGCTCGCGTTGTGGATCACATCAATCGCCGGCCGAGTGAACGCGAGTGGGCGACCATAAAGACTGAAGTGCAGGCGATCCTTCAGTTGGTTCCCGACCATCAGTACACGGTCTCGCTGCTGCGCATGGCCGACCAGCATGCCGGTACGCTTGTCGCCGAGACCCGTTCGGGCGCGACGATCCGCGCGACGGAACCGGAGAGCGACCGGGCCGTCGAGCGCGGCAGCGAGAACCTGCTCGCCACGTTGGCCTCGCGCATCGGACTGGCCAAAACCGACGACGCGACCCGGCAATCGATCTGGCGTCGCTTTCGATCGGGCGGCTGGAAGGTGCTTGAGACGTCGAACTTCCGCATCCACCACAACGACGACTCGCTGGCCGGCCCGATCGCAGACATCGCCGAAGGCACGCGCTTCGAGGTGTATCGCACGTGGTTCGGCCGCGAGCCTGCGTCGAACTGGCAGCCCAAATGCGACATCTTCGTTCACAACACCGCCGACTCGTACGTCCGGGCCACGAACCAAGGCCCCGGCTCGCCAGGCTATTCGACCACAGGTTCGGACCGTGGCCGGATCGTCAGCCGGCGCGTCGACGTGCGGCGCGACGGCCCCGACGTCGTCACCGCCATCTTGCCCCACGAGATCACGCACGTCGTCATGGCCGATCGCTTCAATGGCCGGCCGCTACCGCGCTGGGCCGACGAAGGCGTCGCCGTACTGACGGAACCGGCCGAGAAGCGAATCGCCCACTTGCGAATTCTCGACGGCAAAAACTCGCGCAGCGGAATGTTCACCGCGCGACAACTGATGACCATGGCCGATTACCCGCCCGGCGGGCAGTGGGGCATGTTCTACGCCGAGAGCGTATCGCTCGTCGATTTCCTCGTGGCCCAGCGTGGTCCAACGCAGTTCATCGAATTCATGGCCAGCGCGGTGCAGAACGGCTACGAGGCCGAATTGAAGCGTGTGTATGGATTTGCCAACTACGATGAACTCGACCGAGCGTGGAGCAACGATCGCATCGCCCAGGTCGCTGCCGCAACGGGTCGATGAAAGCACCGGCCGGCCTTGCTTCTCGACTGGGCGGAACAGACAGTCGATGAAGTCAGGCAACTGGTCGTTTCAACCCGCGCGGCGTTCTCGTACGAGCCGAATGGCCCGCCAACAATAGCTCACGCCGCTGAGCGCCGTAACCAGGACGGCGGACCATGTCATCGTGCGGGAAATCCATTCGCCCCAAGCAATGGCCTCGCCGCCCCACGAACCGAATGTGCTCGCAATCGGCCCCAGCAGGAATCCGATGTAGAACAAGACACAGCTCAGGGCCACGCACTGCAGCCCCATCTTGACCTTGCCCATCCAGTCGGCGCCGAACGCGATCGACTCACCCTCGAGGTAACTTCGCAATCCAGTCACGAGCAGTTCGCGAGCCACGACCACGGTAACCATCCACGCAGCGAGACCCGCTTCGGGGACGGGCATCAAGAAGATGAACGCGCCGATCACCACCACCTTGTCCACGAACGGGTCGAGGATCCGACCCAGCACCGTGGTCTCGCCACGCTTGCGGGCGAGATAACCGTCGAGCCAATCGGTGCTCGCGGCGATCGAAAACACCACGAACGAGCTGCGAAAGTACTCCCAGGCGAGCAGCACGAACAGCACCACGGCCAGCACCAGGCGAGACATGGTCAGCGCGTTCGGCAGGTTCAGCACCGTGGCAGATTGCGGTTTCGGCGGCTCGTGTAAGGTGGATACTGGCATAAGTTCCGCCTTCAACTCTTCACGGCCCTCGCAATCAAATCGTACCCGTCGGCCTCGATCACCTCGACAGGCACGAAACTGCCCGTTCTCAGGCGGCGGCCGGCCACGTAGGTGACCCCGTCGATTTCGGGCGCGTCCGCGTAGCTGCGCCCGATCCAGACGCCGTCCTGGTCCGGCGCCGGTGCGTCGATCAGCACCTCCAGCTTGCGGCCGATCTGGCGTCGACCCCAGTCGAACGCCACTTGCTGTTGCAGTTCCATCAGCCGCGCTCGCCGCGCGGACTTGAGCTCGTCGGGCACAACGTCGGGCAGTCGAGCCGCCGGCGTATCCGGCTCGTGCGAATACTCGAACACACCCACTCGCTCGAACCTCGCGGCGGTCACGAAGTCACAAAGCTCCTGAAACTCCGCTTCCGTCTCGCCTGGGAACCCGACGATGAACGTCGTGCGCAGCGCCAACTGAGGCAGCTCACGCCGCAGCCGCGCGAGCAGGTCCTCGGTTTCACGACGACCGACGCGGCGCTGCATGCGCCGCAGCATCCGATCGTTGATGTGTTGCAACGGCATGTCGATGTACGGAACCACCTTCTTCGAACTCGTCAGCACGTCGAACAGTTCGTCCGTGAAACCCTGCGGATAACAGTAGAGCAGCCGGATCCATCGCAGCCGATCGATCGCTTCCAGTTCCCTGAGCAGGCGAGCGAGCCGCAGTTCGCCGTACAGGTCGCGGCCATAGTACGTAGTGTCCTGGGCGACGATGTTAAGTTCGCGGACGCCGTCGCGAACGAGTTCCTGCGCCTCGGCAACCACCCGTTCGATCGGTTTCGTCACGTGTTTGCCGCGCATGCCTGGTATCGCGCAGAAGGTACACAGCCGGTCGCAACCCTCGGATATCTTCAGGTACGCATAGTGCCGAGGAGTGATCCGCAGCCGCGAGCAGTCGTCGAGCAGTTTGACGGTCGCCGGGCGGAACAGCGAGCGTTGCTCGTCAAGCTGGCCGATGAAACGATCGGCCGCCTTGGTGATCTCTTCGCGCCCAAACACGCCGACCAGGTGGTCGATCTCCGGAACCTCTTCGAGCAGCGCCTCTTTTTTTCGCTCGGCCAGGCAGCCGGCGACGATGATCCCCTTGATCTGACCCTGGCGTTTCAGTTCCACCATCTCGCGAATGACGCCGAGCGACTCTTGCCGCGCCGGCTCGATGAACCCGCACGTGTTGACGATGACGAAGTCGGCCCCCTGCGGCTGCGGCTGAATGGCATATCCATCCGCTCCGAGCAGGCCGAGCATCCGTTCAGAGTCGACCAGGTTCTTGGGGCAGCCCAGGCTGACGAAAGCAAAAGTAGCCTTGGGCGCGGTCGTCGTGGACATAGGTTCTTCAGACAGGCATCGAGCAGAGTTCGTTTGTTGCCCAGCCCTTATAGCCGAATCGTCGAGCAGCGGTCAAGCGAAGCGGAGGACCGACGATCGCTGTCTGTTGGCGTTGCGGGACGAGTGCGCTTGGCTAGAATCGACCAGCGAAAGGACCGACGGGATGAAGCCACGTGACTACGACTGTATCGTCATCGGCGGCGGGCCGGCGGGCACGACGGCGGCGACGCTGCTGGCTCGGCACGGCCGGCGAGTGCTGTTGCTCGAACGCAGCCGAGTGCCGCGGTTTCATATCGGCGAGTCGCTGATGCCCGAGACGTACTGGACATTGGAGCGATTGGGACTGATCGAAAAGCTGCGGGCGAGCCGCTTCCCGCGCAAGTTCAGCGTGCAGTTCGTGAACGACGTCGGCAAGGAGTCGGTGCCTTTCTACTTCTTCGAGACCAATCCGCACGAAAGCTCGATCACCTGGCAGGTGTGGCGGGCCGACTTCGACCGCATGTTGCTGGACAATGCACGCGAGGCCGGAGTCGACGTGCGAACCGAAACGCGCGTGATGGACGCGCTGTTCGAAGGCGATCGGGCCACCGGCGTTCGGGTCGCTCGCGCCGCGGCCGGTCACACGCCCGCGGGGCCGACCACCATCAGGCCGGATGAAACGACCGCGACGGAGGGCGCCGTAAGCGTCGGCAGTGCCGGCGATGAAACGGCGACCATGGTCGGTGATCCGGCGACCGGCAGCGACGTCAAGGAAATCCATGCACCTGTGGTCGTGGACGCCAGCGGCCAGCAGTCGATACTGGCGAAACGACTGGGCCTGAGGCAGTTTGACCAGCGGCTCAAGAACGGCGCCGTCTGGACATACTATCGCGGTGCGCGGCGCGACCCGGGAATCGACGAGGGCGCCACTCTGGTCCTGCACCTGCGCGACAAGAAAGGCTGGTTCTGGTACATCCCGCTGCCCGACGACGTCGTGTCGATCGGCGTGGTGGGTCCGATGGAATACCTACTGCACGGGCGGGGCGGGCCGGAACAGATCTTTCACGAAGAACTCGCTCGCTGCCCGGCGGCGGCCGAACGGGTCGCCGTCGGCCGGCAGTTTGGTCCGTACTTTGTGACGCGAGATTTTTCCTACGTGTCCAGCCGTTGCGCCGGACCGGGCTGGGTGCTCATCGGCGACGCGCTGTGCTTCTTGGACCCGATCTACTCGTCGGGCGTCTTCTTTTCGTTCAAGACCGGCGAGTTCGCGGCGGATGCGATACACGAAGCGCTCGCGCTGGGCGACTTCTCCGCCGATCGGCTTGGTGGCTGGGGGCCGCGGTTCTTCAAGGGCTTCAACTCGCTGCGCAAGCTGGTCTACGCTTTCTACACGCCCGAATTCAGCTTCGGATCGTTCATGCGGCGGCACCCCGACCAAAAGAAGAACCTCGTCGACCTCCTGATCGGCGATGTGTTCAAAGACGGCGTGGACGAGATCTTTAACCTGATGGGCCAACAGGTCGCGCTGCCGAGCTAGGCCCTGGGTTACGTCCAGCATGGTGGCGCACGTGGCCCGCGGCTGGCCGAATGCGGAACAGGACCACGGCCGTGCGACGGAGACTCCGTGAGTGAATTGATCGTTATCCCCGGCGATGACCCGGTCCAGATCGCTGGCTCGCCGCACCTGGACCGACTGCAACCGTACGGCAAGGTTGTGCTGTTCCGCGATCGGCCGGGCGACGATGAAGAGAAAGTGCGACGAGCGGCCGGCGCGACCGTGCTGATCAACTCCCGCAGTGCCGTGAAGTGGCCGGCGGCGTTGCTGAATCGCCTGACGCGGTTGCGGTTCATCACGGTGGCGGGCATCGGCACCGACGCGATTGATCTCGATGCGGCCCGACGGCAGGGGATAGTTGTGTCGAACATCCCTGGCCGCACCGCATCGATCGTCGCCGAACACGCGCTTGCCCTGCTGCTCGCCGCCGCCCGCCGACTGCCGACTCAGACCGCCGAACTGCGGGCCGGCCGTTGGACCAACCTGGACATGACCTATCTGGGCGGCAAGACGCTGGGCGTCGTCGGCGTCGGTTCCATCGGCGCCCGCATGGCTCAACTCGGCCGCGCGATCGGCATGCAGGTCATCGCCTGGACGTTTCGCCCGTCGGCCGAACGCTCCACTCAGTTGGGCGTCGAGTTCGTCGAGTTGGATGAACTGCTGCGCCGCAGCGATGTGGTGAGCTTGCACGTCAAGCTCACGCCGCAGAGTCGGGGCCTTATCGGCCGTCGCGAACTTGCGATGATGAAGCCGGGCAGCATCCTGGTGAACACGGCCCGCGGTGCGATCGTGGACACAGACTCGCTCGTGGAGTGGCTGCACAGCGGGCGGCTGGGCGGTGCGGCGCTCGATGTGTACGATGTCGAGCCGTTGCCGCCCAATCATCCGATTCGACATTGCGATCGGGTCGTGCTCACGCCGCACAACGCCGACCAGACCCCGGAGGGCATGGACATCTTGAACGGAGGCGCGGTGGACAACGTCATCGCTTTTCTCGAAGGCCAGCCGCAAAACGTCGTGACCTGACGCGAGAAAGTGACGATCAAAACGGCCACGTCGCGCCAAGGGCTTTCTTCTGCAGCGCGGTCAGTCGCTCGATGCCCAGGCCGCAGACCGAAACAAGAGGCAGGGCCGTCGAAGACTCCGACCCTGCCACCCGCCCGAAACAAGAGACAGAGCCGTCGAAGACTCCGACCCTGGCACTCGCCCGATTAGGGCGTCACATGACGTCGGTCCAGCCCGGTCCAGCCGGTTGACAGTCGTCTCTCATTCGGTAGCATTACAGCCGAATGGTTGGGGTACTGGGTTCCGGTCGGGGTAGAAGCCCACGTGGAGCGAGCGTTCGCCCTTCGCCCTTCGCCCTTCGCCCTTCGCCCTTCGCCCTTCGCCCTTCGCCCGAAGGAGAGTCGGGGGAAATTCAGCATGAGTGTAGAACAAGGAACAAGATGAACTGCGAGATTACGAAGCTGGTCTATTCGATGCCTGCATTCGTGGGGAGCGGTCGGCGCTTGAACGGCTCGTCAGGGAGTATGCCGACCCGGTCTATCGGGCTGCCACCAAGGCACTGGCTGGTTCTGGACTCGAGTCTCTTGTGACAGGGAGGATCTGGCTTTCGAGTTTTTTACCGACGTGTGGCTGGCGCCCCAGAAGATGCTGGGGCGCTTTGACGCGAGCTGCGGTCCTCTTGCCCCGTGGCTCGCTCAGGTTGCGTTCCACCATTGTGTGAACCATCTGCGTTCCCGCGGGTGTCGTTGGCCGACAGCCACCGTCTCACTCGGGGATGCGGCTGCGCCAGTGCTACCGGATCGGTTCACGCCTCCTCCCGATCCAGCCGCATTGCTCGATCGACTTCTGGAGGACCTCAGCGATACGTCGCGGCGAGTCGTCGAGGCCAAGTACGGGGTTGGCCCATACGAGGAACCCCTGACTGTGGAGACACCGAGCCCCAGGTCTATCGACGAATCGGCAAGGCGCTTCGGAAGTTGCGCGAACAGGGAACAGGGAATAGAGCCACGGCAGGAGACCGACTAGTGGGGGTAGAGCAAGCGCAAGAAAATTCGGAAAAATGTGTGAAGGCGCGTAAAAAAACGCACCGTCAGTGTGAATACAAGGTAGAGGTTCGGATTCGTGATCGACGTGGTGTTCGTATTGTGCGTGTCATCATGCTGAGCAAACTGCTGCAGCCAGCTCTGATTGCGGGCCTCCTCGTTGCGTACGGGGTTCCGGCAGGGTCGCAGGATGCCCTGGATACTCCCAAAGCCACTCTCCTTGCCGCCCTCGAAGCGAACTACTCGCGTGTGGATGCAGTGACATGCCAGTTCGAGATGCGGACACGACAGACCAAGGCCGGCCGGGAACTGGCTCGTTCCCTGAGGCCAGACGCGCCAGACCAGGCAGAATCGGGGCGACGCTACCAGCTCGTTGTCTGGAAGGCGAAGCCACATGCGAACATGTTTCGGTATGACATTGAGGTGAGGGACGGCGACGCGTTGGTCCAAAAAAAGAATGTGACGTTCGACGGTACGCAAGGTGCGACGTACTCCGACGGGGGGACCGAGAAGACTCGATCTGCGACCGTGTGGTCAAAACCGCCCGGAGCACTCAGTTTCGTCCATACCGCTCCCTCTGCCATGAGCGGCGGACTGGTTTACCTATTCGACTTGCCGCTTCATCGGGTATTGGCAACGGCAGAGTCGTTGAGCGATGCGGACAAGGTGCGTGTCGGTGATATCGAGTGCCGTCGTCTTGTGGCTGAAGGCTGCTCATACTCGCCGGAGTCCAGGTACACGGTTCGGGTGGACCTCGATCCGTTGGCTAGTTTCGCGGTTCGGCAGCTCGAAATGCACGACGAGAAGAGTGGGCGGACGTTGAGGCTGAAGGCGGTTGCTCTGGCAGACCACAAACTTCCAAGCGGAGAAACGCTGCCATTTCCAACTGCCATCACAGTTGAATTCTGGGACCAGCGATTCGACGAGCCCGTGAACGTGACCGAAGTGCACGTGAAGGAACTGAGCTTGGCGCCCGCGCTCCAGAAGAGCGACTTCCAAATCGCATTCCCTCCAGGAACGGTGGTCATGGATATGGACAGGCGAAAGAACTTTGTCGTTGGTGACACCGATGACGAGTTGGCTCGGCGCACCGCGGAGCAGGCGCTGGAAGAACTGCGTAAGAAGCAGGGGACCCCGGATCGCGCAAGGCCTCCTTCACTGTCGTACGGCCCTTCGATATTCGCGGGGATTGTAGCGCTGTGTGTCGGCGCGTTCGTAATCTGGCTGAGACGTCGCTGAACCAAACATTGTTTTAGAACTTGATACTTACCAATTGCACTATTGTTCCGCATTACGAGTGCGACGGATTCTATACGCCGACGACTTCCAAGTGCGAGCCGATTGCCGCCGGCGTGACGCCCTGTCTAAATAGCCTTGCACGATTCTGGGACAGTAGCCCGACGCGCCAGCGAGGGAG
>DAIOWH010000149.1:0-16503 GCA_036758585.1 Planctomycetia bacterium | reverse complement strand
AAAGCCGAAGGACAGGCGATGGAAACTCGGTTGCAGCGAAATCCAGTCTATCAACAACTCAACGATCGACTCCGCACGGCACTGGCCGGCGAGTACAAGCGCGGCGACCGCTTCCTGACCGAACGAGAAATCGCCGAACGATTCGAGGTGAGCCGGGCGACGGCCAACAAAGCGCTGGCCAGTCTCGTCTCTGAAGGCGTACTCGAATTTCGCCGCGGAGTCGGCACGTTTGTACGCCGGGACGTGATCGACTACGACGTCCAATCCCTGATCAGTTTCACGGAGAAGGCCCGCGCTGCCGGAATGAAGCCGACCACGGAACTGATCACATTCGGAAAGATCAAAGCGGCTGAGACCAACGAGGAAATCCGAACCGCTCTCGGCGTTGCAGGCGATGACCTGTTGTGGGAAGTGGAACGGGTGCGGCTGGCCGATGGCACGCCTGTGATCCTCGAGCATCGCTGCATCGTGCAGCATCTGTGTCCGAAGCTGACGCAGCAGCAGGCGAAGGGATCGTTGTACCAGGTTTGGACAAAGACGCATGGACTGAACGTCTCCGGCGCGGATGAGGTGATCCGTGCGGTGCTGCTGACGGCGGATGAAGCCCGACACTTGCGGGTTGCAGCTCGGTCGCCGGCGCTGGAGGTCATCGCAACCGGTCGGCTTGACGACTTCTCGCCGCTGTGGTGGGAACGGACGCTGTACCGAGGCGACCGGTATGAATTCCACAGCCGTCTCGGCCCGATCCAGACCGCAACTCCGGCCCGCGGCAAGTTCAGTGATGCTTGAAGCTGACGGGAAATTCACACCAGATTGCACCTAACGCGCGCCGCGCCCGCAACCCAACGTGGCGGACGCTGCCAGCGTCCGGCGCCGACGCTGGCAGCGCCGGCCGCGAAATGCGCCGGACCGACGTAGCGGGATCGGTGGCGACGGACATTTTCGCTTGAGTTGCCGAGTCGCGTGAGGTGCGAATTCGCTGTGCCAAGGATTTCGCTTCTGCTTACTTCGCGGCCTTCTTCTTGGCCTTCTTGCCGGGGGGTGAGACGTTCGGCGCGTCGGGTGGGTAATCTTTTCCAGCGAGGCTGTTGTCAACCGACGCCTGCCACTCGTTGAGCGCGGCGGTCATCTTCGCCACACGTTCGGGCTGCTGCTCGGCGAGGTCCGCCGTTTCCTTCGGGTCTTTCGACACGTCGTAGAGCAGCGGCTTCGACGGAGCGTCTCCATCGGCGGGAGCCGCGCCCTTTTTCGCGCCGGCCTTTGCGGGATGAAGATGCAGCTTGTACGGCCACTCGATCAAGGTCGCGTGACCGGCTCCGTCCTTGCCATGTACCCAGAATGGAATCGCTTTCGTTCGCGTTTCGGTCTGGCGATCGAACAGCGGGAGCAGATTGATGCCGTCGAGCGGACGAGTTGGATCCGGCGAGACAGACCCCGTCGCAGCGAGGATCGTCGGAAACATGTCGAGCGTCGAGCAGGGCATGTCGCTGACGAACGGCTGCTTGATCCGCGCGGGCCACTCGACGAGGCCCGGCACGCGCACGCCACCTTCCCAAAGCGTCCCCTTTTGGCCGCGCAGGTTGCCGGTCGATTTCGGACCCGCCGCGCCGCCGTTGTCGCTGCAGTACCACAGCAGCGTGTTGTCGCTCACCTTCAACTCACGCAACGCCGCGCGCAGCTTGCCGACGTTGCGGTCGATGCCGGTGATCTCGCCGTAGTAGTTTTGTTCCTTCTCCGGCAGCGATGCGTAAAGAGCTTTGTCCGCAGGCAGCGCCTCGTGCGGGACGTGCGGATTGCCGAACCACACGACAACGAAGAACGGCTTGGCGGCACTGGTTTGTTTGCGGATGAACTTCAGCGCTTCGTCCATGCTGATGTCCGAGCCGTCGCCCTGAAACTTCTCCGGCTCGCCGTTGCGACCGAGCACGGGATCGAGATCAAAAAAATTGTCCGCCGAGACCCACTCGTCGAAACCCATCTTCCCCGGCGAGAGCGGATCGCTGGCGAGGATCGCTCGGCCGGGAATCTCCTTCGTGTTCCTGTCGCCGTTCTTGCCATTGAGATGCCACTTGCCAAAATGCCCCGTCGCGTAGCCCGCCGACTGCAAGACCTTCGCGACCGTCAGTTCCTGCGCACGGATCGGCGCTCCAGGTGAAAACGTCCCCATCCGCGCCCGTCCATTGCGGCGCGACAATGGCGGCTCCGCGCCACGCATCTCGCCAGCCAACAGAGCCACCATCAGTCCCAGCCAGACCATCACGGATTTTCGTCGCATCATGTTCTCCGAGACGGAATGATTCAGCACAGTTTCGCCACACGAACGAGTCTCGGCGAGAGCCGGTTACGCCGCGCTACGCACCGCTTGCACCTTCGCCGCTCAAGGTGATGGTCGCGCGGGCGATGCCGGTGGGAGTGTTCTCCAGAGACAGCCGGCCGCCGTGAAGGTGGGCGATCATTTGCACGATGGCCAGGCCGAAGCCGCTGCCGGTCTGGGAGGGTGCGGCTCGGAAGCGGGATTGCGACAGGTGCAGAACTGCGGCGGGGAAGCCAACTCCGTCGTTTTCGACAACGACTTCGTTCGGACTCACGCGGACGCGGATGCCATCGGGTGACGCGGCGTGGCGCTGGGCATTGGCGAGCAGATTTCGGATCGCGGTCTTCAGCAGCGTCGCGTCGCCGACAATCGTGACGGGTTCCGACTCGAAACGGATGCCGGGCGGTTCTGGCAGACAGCATTCCGCCAGCAGGTCGAGTCGCAGCGGTTGCCGGTCGAGTTGTTGAGTGCCGGCTTCGAGCCGCGCGTACAACAGCAAGTCTTCGGTGCAGGAAGTCGCGCGATCGACGAGCGGCCGGAGTCGATCGACGGCGGTGGCGGCGGGTTCATTGCCGGCCTGAGCCGATTCGACGACGGCTCCGATGGCGGCCAGCGGAGTTCGCAGTTCGTGCGCGGCGGCGGCGAGGAATTGGTCACGTTCGGCGATGAATTCGGCCAGCGGTTGCAAGCTGTACCGAGCGAGCAGGCCGCCGACTCCGATGCCGGTGACGCCCAACACCAGCGCGACTCCGATCGCGGCCAGGCCGAATCGCCAGGCGGCGCGCGTCACCTGATCGGGATTCGTCGCCACGATGATCGCCGCGCGCGGCTCGACGCTGGTCGCTTCGTAGGTCGGGCGAGCCACGATGCGCAGCGGCTGGCCCTGCGTGTCGAGTTCCGTCAGCAGCGCCTCTTTGTTCGTCCGCACGATCTCGGCGGCCAGCCGCGCGAGTCGGTCTTCGGGCAATCGTTCGTTGGATTCGCCCAGATGAAAAATCGGTGACTCTGCCGGCTCGACAAACCACAGGCTGGAACCTGGCTCCAGCAGTTCGTCTTCGTACTTCAGCAGGTCGCTTTGGAATTTCCCGGCCTCGTCGAAATACGCCACGCCGTACACCGCGATCGCCTGCATCCGCAGCCGCGCATCGAGCTGGCTCTGAAAATGCCGCCCCGCCAGCCACACCGCAGCAGTCGCGAACACGATCATCCCGCTCAGCCACGCCGCCGACCAAATCGCCGTCAACCGCAGCCAGAGTCGCCGAACCGATGCGGGGAAGGCTTCATCGGGACCCGTCATCGCGTGCCTCTTCAAACATGTAGCCCCCGCCGCGCACCGTGCGAATCAGATCCGGCTTGCCGAGTTTTCGTCGCAGCGAGGCGATCAGCGATTCCTCCACGTTGGACATCGCCTCGCTCGCGTCGTCCCAGCAGGCTTCCATGATCTGGCTTTTGGTGACGACTCGCTGCCGCCGCGAGATCAGCAGTTCCAGCAGTGCCTGTTCCTTCGGACGCAGCGGAATGAGCACTCCGTTTCGACGAACTTCGCGCCGTCCGCGATCGAGTTCCAGCGTGCCGATGCGAACGAGCGAAGACTCCGGAGCGATTCCGCGGCGGACGATCGCGTGCAACCGCGCGGCGAGTTCCTCCATCGAAAACGGCTTGACGAGGTAATCGTCGGCCCCGTGCTGCAAGCCTTCGATCCGATCGCGAATCGCATCGCGAGCCGTCAGGAACAGTGTGGGAACCGATCGCCCATTCGTGCGCCAGTCCCGCAGCAGTTGCAGCGAATCGCCGTCGGGCAGCATCCGGTCGAGCACCATCACGTCATGTTCGTTGACCTCCGCCGCCGCGCGAGCACCCCGCAAGTCACGGCACTCATCCACCGCGTGTCCCAGCCCGCGCAAGTATCGAGCCAGTGCGTGACGCAGCTCAAAATCATCTTCCAGAATCAGAATCCGCATGACGGAAGGCTACTGCATCGGCTGCTGTTGAGTCACGCAGTGAATCATGCCGCCGTAGCTGTAGAGATTGCGGCAGTCGATCCCGACGACAGTTCGGTTGGGAAAAATCTGCTGCAAGATGCCCTTCGCCACCGCGTCATTCGGATCGCGGTAGGTCGGCATCAGCACATGCCCGTTCGACACATAGAAATTCACATACGAGCCTTTGTAGCCCAGATTGAAGCCGGAAGTCGTGCGGACGTTGTTGCGTGTCAGCGGCAAGAGCACGCGGCGGTACGGGATGTCGTCGATATCGGTGGCCGAGTACAGGCGGTCGATGTCGGCATCGGAAATTCCCCAGTAGCGCAGGTCGGCGGCGCTCATGGTCACGATCGTGTCCGGCAACGCGAACCGGGCAAAGCCGTCAATGTGCGTGTCGGTGATGTCGTCCGCGCCGCCGGGCGCTCCGTCCAGCCAGATGAACTTGCCGATGCCCAAAGTCTCGCTGAGGTAGAGTTCGACATCTGCTTCGGTCCATTCCGGATTGCGGTCCGGTTCAAGAATCGAGCTGCGAGTCGCCATCAGGACGCCGCCCCCATCGACTTCGATGCTGCCGCCTTCCAGGACGAGGTCATTCAAATCCCAACGCGGCAGGGCTCGCGACGAGGCGACCGCGATCGGCACGGTCTCATCCAACGAGTACGGCGCATCGAGGCCCCAGCCGTTGAATCCGAAATCGGAAACGGTCAGCCGTCCGCCGTTCGTCAAGTCGCGCACGAAGATCGGCCCATTGTCGCGAACCCACGTGTCGTTCGTGGGCCGAATCAGGAAATCAATTTTCGTCAGCGACACCCGCGCCGACTTGAGCCGATTCTTGATGCGCGTCACCTCCGCCGAGTTGTACGCGACGATGTGAACACGCTCCGACTGCACCAGCACGCGAGTCATCTTGACCCAAGTTGGCTCGACCTGATTCCGATAGCTCGTCCCGTACGTGAAGTGATGCGGCCATTGCAGCCACGTCCCCTCATGAGCCGCCGATTCATCCGGCATGTACCCCGACTGCGCCGCGACGGGCCGAGCCGACATCCCCACAAACACTGCCGACAGCGTCAGCAGACAAACCAACCGCGATTTCCAAGAGTTGCATTGCATGATCCTGACTCCTGATTTCTGTGAACGATGAATCGTCCTCGGCCCGCATTTGGCAGGAGTATCGGCCCGCAACCTGAAATCTAGCTGACACCGTGCAAAGATTTTTCGATTCAACCCCCCGTGGCGGCCCAACGGCAATCGATGGCGACGATCCAAATGACTAGTGCTTTGTCACAACTTAAAATGAGGGTCGAGTTGAGTTGTACGACGGCCTTCCAGTCCGTCGGTGACAGGCATGATCGACGGACTGGAAGTCCGTCGTACCCTAATAATTAGCTGTGACAAAGCACTAGTCGTAAGTGAGCTGTGCGGTCGCTTGGCAATCCGTCGCTGAAACAATTCGCAGCCAGTACGCCGTGAAGGCTGGCGGAAATTCGTGCATCAAGGGTTCACCGGCTGAGACAACGAATTCCTTATAAGGAACCCAGAGCCCGATTCCTGCAATGTCGCATTCCACTCGCAGCTTTGTCGCGGAGGTCGAGTTGTGCGAGAGCGTCAGGGTCTTGTGGTCGTAGCCGGTCATCAAAAACGGGTCACTGGGGATGTCGGCCTTGACGGACGAGTTTTTCCACGGGCCACCAATGCCGCGCGGCTTGCCGAGTTTCCACACATCGTCAATCGCTCCAATCCACAGTGCCGTGCGGCCATCGTCGCTGCGGACGATGTGCGGGTTGGTCGACGGTGCGTTGCTTGCGATGCCGCTCATCACGAAGAAGCCTCGGTACGAGCAGTAATCGTTGATGTTGCGGCGATGCGTGGCGACGGCCCTCGCTTTGGCGAACCCGCCCGCGTTTTCGGCAGGCAGCTCGAAAAAAGTGCCCGCCGCGTTGAACAAATCACGCTCGGTCGCGACTTCGCGGCAAACGCGCGATGGGCCGAGACCGCTTCGCCCGTTGTTGTCCGGCAAGCCGCGCGGCAATCGCCAGCGTTTGCCCTGGTCGTCAATGAAGAGGATTGAGGCGTCATCGCCAGACAGCACACCGGCTGGAATCGCAGCGTGCTTTTTCTGATAGTCATGAGCCGCAGAGTCTTCGCTGCGTTTGAGTTTCAAGTTTGCGTCGAGCTCATAGAGACCAGCATCGCGCACGCCGTCAGCGCTCGGTTCCATCGCCGTGAAGTGCAGCGTTCGCTTGTTCTGACCACGCGCCCGCACGATGCCGCCCGTGAGTTCCGATGTGTCCGCCAACGCCAGTCCATCGAACATCGCGTCCGCCTTCTCCGTGCGAGAGTCGCGATTCGAAAATGCAAACCAGGCAGTCGCCTGCTTCAGTGGCTGCTGGCTTGTCAGGCGAATCCACGCGGCGGATGGTTCGGAAGTCAAATCAAGCCACTCGCTGCCACGTGCCGCGAGTGGAATGTCGCGCAGCTTCCGCCACTCACCCGAACCCCGATCATCAACTTCCAGCGTTACTGTCACTGCCGCATCCGTCTCATGAATGAGATGCAGTGCTCGCCGTTGGAAGCCCGAGAACAGGAACGGATCGCTGGCGCTTCCTGCCGCCACGTCATCGTGCAACCAAACAGCTCCGCGTCCGATGACGGGACCAAGTTGGTCGAGCTGGCTCGGTTCGAGGAACCACAAGTTCGACTGCGATTGCGGCGCGGCGATTTCTCCCTTGGCTTTCCGCTTGTTGAGGAATTCATTCCGCGCCGTGTCGTCACAGCCGAGGACGATCCGATCGTTCCAGCGACAGAAGTCCCCGATCACTTTGAGATAGCTGCTGCGCGGCGCGATCCCCGCCGAATTCTTCGCGGAAAACGCACGAGGAAACTTCCAGAACATGCCGTGCATGGTCATCAGCAGCGAATCTTCGCCGATGTCGCGGATGCGCGGCCATTCGGTGTTCCAACCATGAGCACCGTCGTAACTGTGCGACGCTTTCGGCAGTCGGAATGCGTGCCAACGACCGCCATCGAGACACATCAAAATCAGCGAACGATGATCCCAGCCGATGCTCCACACGGGATCGCTTGGCTGGCTTTCTCCCGTGATCCCGCCCGGGCCGGTGACTTCCGTGAATTGATTGCGACGGACGATGGTCCATTGCTCGGCGCGGCCGTCCCATTCGGCCAGCACCCCGCTGGGCACGTCCGGTTTTTGCTGTGCCTGCGAACCGTGTTCGCCATTGTTGGCGTAGATGATTCGCCCCTGAGCCGCGAACAATCCTTTTCCGTGATAGCCCGGCAAGCTCGCATGTCGCCCGGTCTTCTTTTGTTCGTCGGCCCAAAGCTCCGTGACGGCGAGCGACTTTACATCGACTTCGTACAGACCCTCTTCCATCGTGGCGTAATAAATCCTGCCGGCCGGATCGGTAAGATGCCGAGCGTTCCCCGTCGGCCGCCCGAACATCTTTTGAAACGGAATCGCGCGCACGGAGCCTTTGTCGTCGATGGCATACGGCCCGATGAAGAGCTGTTTCGATTCACGGTGAATCATTCGATTGGCCGGCGTTCCACCGATGCTCTCGGGCCGTACGATCTGACGAAGGTCCGGCGTGATTTCATACAACTTGTCGGTCGAACCGTTCGGCGAGTGTGGTGCGTAAGTGACAACCCACAGCCGTCCCGCCCAAGGCACGAGTGCGCCTGTGCCGCATTCTCCCTCGTCATTAAACATGGCGAGTTGCGAATAGATGCCAGACAACGGCCTCGCTTGCTCGTCACTTCGTGCAGAAGAAGAACAAGACAGGCACAGAATGAAAACGATGGACCGAGCAAAGAAGTTCATCCAAGAGTCCTTGAGCGGGCCGGGTCGTCGCCACACTCGCCAGAGTGTGGAGTTGTGCGTGCCATTCAGTCCATGCTCTGGCGAGCGTGGCCACGGTGGCGAACGTCACTTTGCTGGCACGAGTTGCACGGCGTCGATGTGAACGCAGCCTTGAGCGCCCGCCACTTTGAAGACGACCGCGAAATTCCTCGTCTCGTCGAAACGGAACTTGCCAATCGACTGAAAGCCATGTTCCCCCTCCGGGGCTTTTGTTTGATCGAGTTTCACAGTTTTTGATCCCTCAGCACTCTGCACGATGATCGTTGCCGCTTTCGCCCGATTGGCATGTGCGCCCCAGGCGATCCGGACTTCGTATTCGCCGGCGCGAGTCACAGAGAACGGAAAGCGAGCGGTGGCTTTCGGGTCGCTCGAATAGCGGTAGCCCTCGGCGATGAAGCCGGAGAGGCTTCCTTGATCCTGCCAATCACCGGTGAGTTCCGATGCTTCATCGTCGATGACGATGCCCTGAAGCTGGGCGGGGTCGATACCGGCGAAGGTGCGTTCCGGGATCGTGACTCCTGGCGGCAGTTCCAACGAGCTGGTGAGCGATTCGCGCCGCATGGCCCCCGGTTGCTTCATCAACTCCTGCAGCAGGGGGAGATGCCGTTCGTAAACGCCGCGCGGCGAAGTCTCGTGCCGCACGCAAATCCAAGCCGCCTTGCCGACCACTTCGCCCATCATGCCGCACGTTCGCATCACGCGGATCGGGCCGATCGCTTCGCGCTCGACGCTGATGTCGCGGCCGGCCATGAACAGATTGCCGATGTTGCGGCTGTAGAGGCAGCGGTACGGAGCCCAGTAGGGGCCCTTGTAGCTGTATTCCGGGCCAGTTGTCGCGACCGAGATGAACTCTTCCCCCTTCAGACCTTTGTCGAAGCTCGGATGCGGCACGTGAATGTCGATATGCCACGTGTTGGGAAAGGCCGGATCGGGGAACGTCCTGCCGTTGCGGAAATCATCGGCGCGCAGCACGACATCGCCGAGCAACCGCCGTGACTCGCGCTTGCCTGCGATGAACGCGCTCCAGCCCAAACGGTGGTTTGGATACTGAGCGTCCACGTTCTTGAGGGCATCCCATGCTCCGTACATCGCCCGCATGTTGAGGTCACGGATACGTTCGATGTCGTTGATCGGGTCTTTGTCGAAGCCACTTTCCCAGAACCAACCGCCAAGATTGCTGAGCGGCGTATCGGCCCACTGAGCCTTGTAGTTCGATCGGCCTGGAAACGGCTTCTGGCTGAGATCCAAAGCCCACTCCAAACGCGGGAACGGGGCAGCCACCTTGCCGGCTGTGGTCTGCACCGTCAGAGCGTCCTTGTCCTTGCACTCGCAGTGCAACACTTGCTGCTTGTCGGCTTGATCGAGCACGTTCCAGAGATTGCTCGCCCCCATGTAGCCTTCGTTCGACATTTCGTAATCGGCACCGGCCAGATAGCCGACGGTGCCATCGCCGGTGCAGTCGGCGAAGAATTTTCCTCGGACTGTCACCCGCCTCGCCGTTCGTGTGTTCTGAGCCGTCACGGACACGATCTTCTTGTCAACGGTCTCAACCGCGTTGGCCCGATGCTCCAGCAACAGTGTGATCCGCGATTCCGCGCGAGCGACGCGCAACTTGCGATCGTCGTCGTAGATGTCGCCGCTCCTGGCATTGCCCGTGCCGGCTCGCTGCGGTGGACAAATCTCTTCAACGATGTCGCCAATGCGCGGAAACGGTTTTTGACGAGTATGCCCTTCCGGCCAGACTCGGACTTCACTGCTGGAATTGCCGCCAAGCACCGGTCGATCCTGAATCAGCGCGACAGTCAACCCATTCCGAGCCGCTGACACTGCTGCGGCCGTTCCCGCCACTCCGCCACCAACCACGACGAGATCGAACGTTCCGCCATCATCCGGCTCACCTTCAAGCTTCAGCAGCTTGCGTCGGAAGGCCAGCATCTCCGGTTCTTTGTTGGGCGGCACGAACCTGGCGTCGCGCGAGAAGACAATCGCATCGCAGCGACCCTCGAAGCCGGTCAGGTCATGCAGCGCAACTTTCGCTTCGAGATCCACCTCGACCGAACCACCGTCTTGCCAGTGCCACTCGGCTTCCTTCGTGCCGAAGGTTTCTTTCAACGGATTCCCATCGACGACAACCTGAAACCTGCCCGGCGCCCCTTTGACCTTCCACGGAGCCACCCAATCGCGCGTTCGTACCCAAACACGATACGTTCCCTTCTCCGGAAACCGCACGGTCGTGATCGCATCTTTGACGGGTGTCCCCAATCCATGAGCCAGCAAATACGGCGACCCCATCTGATCCATCGACTGCTGATCGAGATCCCACCCGCCAAGCGACGCAAACTGCTCGGCCTCCAACAGCACCTGTTGCGCTTGAGCTTGAATCGGGATCCCAACAAGCATCGCGATCAGTAAGAACTTAGCACGGCGCATTTGATATGTCTTCCTGCATGTCATCGGGCGTTTCAATTCCAACCACTGCGGGGCGGAATGGGCAACCGGGATTTACGATGTGGTGATTATCGCTGAAATCGCGACGGGTGGGAAGTCCTTCGTGTTGTTGATCAGTGTCGTGTCGGAGTTCTATTTCCGCTTCCTTTCATCGACGGAGCCGGAGGCGGATCATGGCAACCACAAGCATCGGACTGAAGCGAAGCCTCGTCAGTTCTTCAGCAACTCGGCCATCGCGCGGCCCAACCGCTCGCCGGTTTCGTAGTAGGTCTCGGCGTTGTGGTTGTAGTGGTAGCCCTGATTGGTCGGCGACACGTCTGCCTCGCGCCACAGGTCGCGCGTATCGACGGCCTTCACGTTGCCTTTGAACTCCGGGTATTTGCCCTTGTCACCGTCAACCGCGAGCTGCGCTTCGGCGATCTGTTTGCCGAAGCTCTCTGTGCCGGGATTGCCGCAGCCGGTGGCCAGCACGAACTTCGCGTTCGGCGAGTCGAAATCTTTCCGCAGCGTCTTGATGAGCCGCACGAGGTTCTGTTCGTAGCGACCGGCCAGCGCGGCGCTTTGATCTTTGTGGCCTTGCCACCACACGAAGCCGGTGACCTCGAAGCCTTGTCCTTTGTAGCCGGGGTAATACTTTTCGAGGTCCTTCAGCACGGCCTTCGCATGCGCGACATCGGCGTCGTATTGCCGGCCGGCGTACCACGGAACAGGCTTCGGCTCCGCGCCCTTGTCCCAGAAGTTGGCGACATCCTTGTAGCCCGCGTAAATCTTGCCTTCGTGCTCGAACCGCTCGCTGCCCGGCGGGAGCAAGTCCCAACCGAGGCTCCGATTGCCGATGCACGCCTTGAGCAGCAACACCGGCTCGTCAAGCACGTTCCCGATGACATGCCCGAAGCCCAGTTCCGGACCGAACGAACCCTTCGGCACGAGCCACTCGTTCCGCACGTCGCTGAAGCGATTCAAATCTCTGTAGTCGCCGCCGCGCTGATCCATGACATGGACATAGCGGACATCCTGCCGAGTGGTCCACATCCCGGCGTCATCGACGAGGTGCGGATATTTTCCCTTCTCTTTGACCATGAATTCCAGCGACCCCTTCGTCTCCTTCGGCCCGACTCGACCAAAGCCGAGCATGTTGGATTGCCCCAGCATGACGAAGACCTTGACCGGCCTGGATTGATCGGCGGGTTTTCCGTCGGGATCGGGCAGTTGGGCGGGCACGTCTGCGATGACAAGCCGCGACAAGAGCGACATTGCCAGAGTGATCGCGAGAGCTGCCGTTGTGAAGTGTTTCGCCATGTTTCGGAACCTTCTGAAGGAATCGTTCTTCAGTCTTCAGTCGTGACCATTGTGGCGGTCGATCCGAATGATACGCGAGAGTTCGGGAATGAACTACCTGAGCCGCTGCCGCTGTGGCCGAGTTGCCCGACCGAGTACGGTTCGCTCCTCCGGTCAGATCGACGAAGACCGCAGTCCGTCGATCGGCTTGCGGCGGGGTTGACATATTTTACCGTTCGGTATATTGTGGGGCCATATAACCGACACGCCATGCACGATTCAGCTCCTGGCACTGACTGATGCCAACCGCTCGCCGTCGGCCGTCCTTGCTTTCGGCGATGTGGCTCTTCACGAACGTGCGAACGTAGGCGAGATACCGCTGTCGGATTGGATCCCAAATGAACGAGTGTGCGTCGGTGAAGTTGCCTTGTTCAGGGATCGTGTAGGCTGGTTTGCTGAACGGCCCGAGGAATTTCCAACGCAACCCGTCTCCGGACGAGAGCAGGCATTCGCCCGATCCGCCATGCGGGTTGTGAGACTTGAGATACACAAACGCCTTGAGCCGTGCGTCCGCCTCGCGCTCGCGCGGGTCGAGGAAGATGTTGGCCAGCTCAGCCTCGAAGAAGACGATGTTGTTCTCTTTCGAACCGGCGTGCTCGTGGAGTCTGAGCTTCGGCTTCATCCAGGTCCTGCCGTCCTTTGACTCGGCATAGCAGATGTAGCAAGTAAACGAGTCCGGTGGCCGGAGCGCCGGAAAGATCGCCGACTCGTAATACATCTTGAAGAGACCGTCCTTGGGATCGCGAAACACGCTGCCAAACAGATGCGGCCACTTCTCCCACGGCTCGGTCGCGCGAATGGCCACCTCGTCGCGCGGCCGCCCGGGATGCCACGTCCGCTTCAGTCCTGCCTGCTCAGCGATGAAGCGGTCGTCCAGAAACAGACAGGCGCGATCCGCAACCGCGAGCGGTTCATCCGCACTCACGAACGCGCCAGTGAAGACCATCCAAGCCACGAGGATTGAAGCGAGTCGTTTCATGGGAAAACCCTCTGAATGCCGACGATTTGGTCGTCGAGTTTCGTCCAGAACGAAAACAGTGTGGCGTTTTGCAAATGAAAGCACAACCGCACACGCTTTCCTTTGAGGTCAGACCACGCCTTGCCAGACCATTCGACCGGCTGCTGGAACACGTCGCCACGCACAGGCTGGCAATCGCTCTTGGTGAATCCGCCGATGGGCGTGTTCTTGAACATGTGGGCCGGCAAGACGCGGTCTCCTTCGACCTCGAAAACCTCGACCCGGAGTTGCCCGCGCGAGCAGTCGGCGTTGACCTTCAGCGCGGCGCCGTCGGCGACAAACTCTTGCGTCTCGACGAATCCCTCGGTCTCGCCGGCTTGGTATCCAGCGAAGCCGTCGAGCCGTAGCTTGGCGAGCGTGAACCACTGCACGCGACGCGCGGCCGGGCCTTCGTTGCCCATCCCTTCGGACACGTCGCGGTATCTCTGAATCTCCAGGTTGTGTGCCGCGCGCGAGCCGCCTGTGTTACGGTGCGATCTCCGGGCAAGAGGCCCTTGTACCGCGAGTCGAATTGGTCGTAGTGCTGGAAGATCAGTTTCACCAGGTCATCGCCATCCATGAGGCGAAGGTTGCTTTTGGACTTGGCGAAGTTCGTCGCCGCCGAAGTGATGGTTCCCAGGGAGACCAGCAAGCCGAATTCACCGTTTCCCACTTTGCCGTAGAGGGACGAGACCATTGGATCGCCAATGCACGATCCGGCCATTACCCGGCTTGGTTTTCTCTTGCCTTCGTCAATCGCGCCGCAATCTTCGAGAACATCTGCAATGCCGTCTCCAACTCGTCGGCGATTTCAGTGGCGATGATGTCCGGCGGAGGCAGGGATTCGGTGTCGGTCAGGCTCTGGTCCTTGATCCAGAACAGGTCGAGGCTCAGCTTGTCGCGCTTCAGAATCTCGTCGTAGGTGTACGAGCGCCAGCGGCCCTCGGGCGTCTCTTCGCTCCAGGTATGCTTGCGCTTGTGCCTCGCCTCGGGCTTGTAACACTTCACGAACTCGTCGAAGTCGTTGCGGCTGATCGGCGATTGTTTCTGAGTGAAGTGCATGTTGGTCCGCAGGTCGTAGACCCACAGCTTTTCCGTCCAGGGCTTGGGGCGGCCTTCCTTCTTGTCGAAGAACAGTACGTTCGCCTTCACGCCGGGCGAGTACCAGATGCCGGTCGGCAAGCGAAGCAAGGTGTGAACGTCGCATTTTTCGAGCAGGTTGCGACGGACCTTTTCGCCGGCGCCGCCTTCGAACAGCACGTTGTCGGGGAGCACCACCGCGGCGCGGCCGTTGATCCGCAGCAGCGAAAACATGTGCTGCACGAAGTTCAGTTGCTTGTTGCTGGTCTCGGTCCAGAAGTCCTCGCGCACGACGACGGCGTCGTCTTTCTCGGTATCCCCTTCCTCGTTCACGAACATCACGCTCTGGCTTTTCCCGAACGGCGGATTGGCCAGGATCATCGTGTAGTCCTTGCTCCAGGGCGCGGCGAGGCTGTCGTGCCCCGAGTGGACGACCACCCGCTCGCCGCCGATGCCGTGCAGGTAAAGATTCATCGCACACATGCGGCCGACCTTGGGCGACAGTTCCATCGCCTCGACCAGTTCTTCTCGCAAGGCCCGCTTCTGGTCGCGGTCCAAATCTTTGCCGTGCTTCTCCAGCACGTAGTTGTAGGCGTTGAAGAGAAACCCGCCGGTGCCGGCGGCGGGGTCGCAGATGCGGTCTTGCGGCGTCGGCTGCATCACCTCGACCATCGCCTGGATCACCGGTCGCGGAGTGAAGTATTGCCCGGCCCCCTTGGTCGATTCCGATGCCGAACGCTGAAGCAGTTCTTCGTAGATCGTGCCCTTCACATCGACCGGCAGGCTCATCCAATCCTCTTTGTCGATGAGGTTGACGATGAGCTGCTTGAGCAGCGCCGGGTTGTGGATGTCGCAGCGGGCCCCCTTGAAGATGACGCCCAGCATGCCGGGCTTGAGCGCCAGCTTTTCAATCAACTCGCTGTAGTGTTTTTCGAGCGCCGCGCCGTCGAGCGGGAGCAGCGATTTCCAGCCGAGTTCCTTGGGGATGCTCGACTTCTGGTTGTACGGCGGCTCGGTGAGTTGATCCGCCATTTTCAGGAAGAGCAGCATGGTGAGCTGCTCGACGTATTCGACGCACGAGAGGCCGGCCTGCTGCAACACGCCGGCGTAGCTCCACGCTCGTTTGCCGATTTGGGATGTGTCCATAAACAGTTTCCTCAGGATGGCCTCACGCAAAGACGCAAAGGAATTTTCTTGGCGCCTTTGCGGCTTTGCGTGAGCCTATTCCGTGCGTTCATCTTGCAGTCCATTCACGACTCGCGAAATACCGTCCTTGATCATCGCTTCGCCAAAATTGATCAGCAGGCCGAGCTTGCAGTCGGCGAGGCGCAGATAGGTGAGAAGCACTTTCTTGTGAACCGGCTGCGCCTTCTCGACCGATTTCAGCTCGATCACCACCTTGCGGTCGATCACGATGTCGGCTCGAAATCCTTCGTCGAACGTGATGTTCTCCCAACGAATGGGGATGGGGACTTCGGCTTCGACAGGCAATCCCCGTTTTCTCAGCTCGTGGACCATGATCTTCTGGTACACGGATTCGAGCAGCCCAGGGCCGAGCCTGGTATGGATTTGAAACGCGACGTCAACGACCTGGCGGGCGATTTCATTTTCGTGCATGGGTGATCCTTTGCTTGGAAGTGGGGGATGCCTCACGCCAAGACGCAAAGACGCCAAGAGTTTTCATTTTCTTTGCGCCTTTGCGTCTTTGCGTGAGGCACTTTTCGCGCGTTCGGCGGCGATCCGTTTCAGCAATTCGCTGGCCGGTTCGTCGCTCGGGTCTTGCGGAACGAGTTGGCCGGTGAAGGCGTGCCGCAGAATCGATTGCCGCAGCGCCGTGGCGCTTTGCAGCCTCGCGGCGAGATCGGCTTCGAGGTGGTCGATGACGGAAAGCTGGTCTTCGACGGCTTCAACGATGGCAATTGACTCGAACTTAGGCGGTAGCGGCAATACGACGCTCCGTACGCTCTCTTGGGAAACGTTTCGCATCCCTTCCTTCATGCCACTAGATTTATTGGAGAGTTGAGTCCGAGCAAACGGGCTTTGAAGAATCGTTTTCAACCAGACTTTATCGATATGCGAGTTGTACAGAAGACGCAAGCTCTTGTCGCTCAACAGAAGGCGGGGGCGACACTGCGTTACAAGGACGGATGCGCCAACTAGTTCGTAAGTGTTGGACCGCGAAAGAAGCAAATCACCAGGCTTGATCTCCCAATTGGAATCGAATTTACACCTATCAGGTACAGCCTTGTTTTCATTCTCATCGAATGATCCCCAGGACATCGCGCTTACCTTGACGATTCCCCACTCTTCGTACGAAGCCGGTCTCGAAATGCAAACAAAGGATTTTCCGGCTTCGATGTCGTACAGAAGTTGATCAACCGTCGCCCAGCACCAGCCCGCTGGCAGCGTTGGGAGGTTTGTGGTGTCGGGGGGGACGGGTTGCGGGTACTTGGCTTTCCAATCT
>DAIOWH010000148.1:0-16771 GCA_036758585.1 Planctomycetia bacterium | reverse complement strand
TCAGGGTTCAGGGTTCAGGGTTCAGGGTTCAGGGTTCAGGGTTCAGGGTTCAGGAGTCACGACCGCTGAACCCTAAACCCTGAACCCTGAACCCTGAACCCTGAACCCTGAACCCTTCTCACAGCTTCGTCGCGAAGTGAATCTGGCGGGCGACCTCGACGAAGCCGCATGCCGGATACAGGTGCTGGCCGATCGGGTTCTGGTCGAGCGTCTCGATGCGAGCCACGGCGAGGCCCGACTGGCGAAAGATGTCGAGCATCGCGTCGATCAGTTTTCGGCCGATGCCTTGCCCTCGCAGCCCTGATCGCACGCACATGTTCGGAATGAACCCGACGCCGGCCTCGCGGTCGACGCGGCCGGTGATGTAGCCGATCACCTCGGCGTCGTCGGCCTCGGCGACCAGAATGACCGCGCCGGGTTCGGCGATGTCGTCGTCGATGTGCCGCGCCTTGCGCCACCGCCAGTCGTGCCCCGCCACGGCGCCGAACTTCCGCTCGATGTTTTGGTCGATCGATACGCCGCTAAACGCCTCGATCGTGATCGCCTTGATCACGTCGCGGTCGGCTTCGCGGAAAGGTCGGATGTACACCGCTCGCCCCCGGGATGCTGCCGGCACAGACAATCGAACACACGACGGACGAGAGTATCCGCCGCGCCGATCGAGTTGTCTACGGCGAAACAAAACGGTTGCGATGCAAGACCTCGACCGCGGCGTATTCATGCGTTACCATCTCGCACCATAGTTGATCTGTTCAACTGGAGGATGAACGCGATGGCCGCCAGACACGTCATCATCGGCAATGGACCTGCGGGCATGCACGCGATCGAGACGATCCGCAAGTACGACCCGAACGGGTCTGAGATTCACCTGGTCGCCGGCGAGCCGGCCTACTCGCGCATGGTCATTCCCTACTGGATGGCCGGGTCGATCGGCGAATCGCAAGTGCTCACGGCCAACGACGACTTCTACCGCCGCTGCGGCGTCACGTTGCACGCCTGCAAAGCGACGGCTGTCGATCCGACCGCGCGGCGCGTTTCGCTCGACGGCAAAGAGCCACTGGAGTTCGACACGCTGCTGATCGCGACCGGCTCGTCGCCGAGCCGCCCGCCGATTCCCGGCGCCGACCTGGCCGGCGTGCAGCACCTCTGGACGATGGCCGACGCGCGCACGATCGCGCCGCGCACGCAGCCCGGCCAGAAAGTGCTGTTCGTAGGCGCGGGCTTCATCGGCTTCATTATTCTGAACGCGCTGCACAAGAAAGGTTGCCGGCTGGCCGTCGTGGAGATCGAGAACCAGATTCTGCCGCGCATGCTCGACGCGGCGTCGGCCGGACTGGCGGCGAAGTGGCTCGCGGCCCAGGGAGTCGACCTGCACACTGGCGCGAGCGTCGCGGCGATCCAGGCGGCGGGCGACAAGCTGGCCACGCAACTAAGCACGGGGCAGTCCATCGAGTCCGACGCGGTCGTCATCGCGACCGGCGTGCGACCGAACGTCGGCTTCCTGAACGGGTCGGGCATCGCCACAGATTTCGGCGTACTGGTCGACGGCCACCTGCGCACCAACTTCCCGAACATCTACGCGGCCGGCGATTGTGCGCAAGGCCCCGACCTGCTCGGCGGCCAGCAGACGGTCCACGCGATTCAGCCGACGGCGATCGACCATGGCCGCATCGCCGGCGCGAACATGGCCGGACGCAACGTCGCCTACGACGGCTCGCTGTCGATGAACGTGCTCGACATCTGCGGCCTGCAGGCGTCCAGCTTTGGCCGCTGGTCCGACGCGGCCGACGCCAAGACGATCACGAACGAGTCGCGGCCGATCTACCGCAGACTGGTCTTTGACGGCGACCGCATCGCGGGCGCGATCCTGCTTGGCCGCACCGGCGACGTGTCGCACCTGAACGACGTGGGCATGGTCAAGGGCTTCATTCAGACGCGAACGCCGCTCGGCGAGTGGAAGGGGTATCTCGACCATCATCCGCTCGATATTCGCCGCGCGTATTTCGCCTGCGGCGTGGCGACGCAACTGCTGAACAAGACCTTGTTGCCCGAACCGACCGACGACCTCGGCTACCGCCACGCCGACGCGCGGCCCGACAGCGCCGTCGATCGCGGCCCGCACCACGCGCTGTTCCGCGACACCTGGGCGGCGGTCAAGCAGTCAGGCTGAAAACTACTGTGAACCGGGCTCAAGGAGGAACTGTGTTGCGATGAAGCGTGTTTTGGTGGTGATCCTGGCGGGCGGCAAGGGGTCGCGCCTCGAACCGCTGACTCGCGACCGCGCCAAGCCGGCCGTGCCGTTCGGCGGCATCTACCGCATCATCGACTTCACGCTGTCGAACTGCATCAACAGCGACCTGCGCCAGGTCTACGTGCTCACGCAGTACAAGGCGGCGAGCCTTGATCGGCACCTCGCCGTCGGCTGGCGGTTCCTCACGTGCGAGCTCGACGAGTTCATCGAGGTGCTCGCGCCGCAGCAGCGTATCGACGAGCATTGGTATCAGGGCACGGCCGACGCCGTCTACCAGAACATCTACTCGATCGAGCGCGGCGATCCGCAATATGTACTGATCCTGGCCGGCGACCACATCTACAAGATGAACTACGCGCGGCTGATCCAGACGCACATCGACCGCAAGGCCGATGTGACGGTCGGCTGCATCCCGACGGCGGTGTCCGAGGCCCGCGGCAACTTCGGCGTGATGGAGATCGACGGGTCGCAACGCATCGTCGGCTTCGAGGAAAAGCCGACCGCGCCCAAACCGCTGCCCAGCGACGCGGACCGTTGCCTCGCATCGATGGGCATCTACCTGTTCAACGCGGCGGTGTTGTTCGATCAACTGTTTCGCGACGCCGGCCGGCCACACAGCAATCACGACTTCGGCAGGAACATCATCCCGGCGATGATTGATGACCGCATGTCGGTCTACGCGTACCCGTTCGTCGACGAGAACCGCAAGGAGGCGCTGTACTGGCGCGACGTCGGCACGCTCGACGCGTACTACCAGGCCAACATGGACCTCGTGGCCGTGGCGCCGATCCTGAATCTGTATGACCAAGACTGGCCGATCCGCACGCACCAGCCGCAGTTTCCGCCGCCCAAGTTTGTGTTCGCCGACGAGGGCCCGGCGGGCCGCCGCGGCCAGGCGCTCGACAGCATGGTCTCGCAGGGGTGCATCCTGAGCGGCGGCCGGGTGCTGCGTTCGGTGCTGTCGCAACGCGTGCGCATCAACAGCTATGCCGAGGTCGAAGACTCGATCTTGTTCGAGGGCGTCGACGTAGGCCGGCACGCTCGAATCCGGCGTGCGATCATCGACAAAGACGTGGCGATTCCGACCGGCTTCCAAATCGGCTTCGACCACGACGCCGACCGCGCGCACGGCTTCCACGTCACCGAAGACGGCGTGGTAGTGATCGCCAAAGACGAAGCGCTCGGGCAGTTCCAGGCGGCCGCGACGCCCACGTCCTGAGCCGTTTTCGTTTAACCCGGAGCCAACGGCGACGGTGGCACAAACTACAAGCGCCGTCGCCGTTGGCTCCGGGTTAAAGTTAAACGATTCATTCTTGGCCGCGTGAGGTATAACGTTGGCGGAGAGTCGAAATCCGAAACACGACGCCCGTTCGCTGTTCACGACCCGAGCCGGAATATCTCTTCGAGCAGGTCGGCGGTCGTCTTGAACTTCTTGCCCAACCTGACGGCCTTGTCGATCAGGCTGCGAGCCTCGGACTCGCTGTGCCCGACGCTCACGAGGGCGGCGAACGCCTCCTCGACTGTGGTGGGTTCCACGTCCGCCGGCTCGGCCGACACGGCGCGGTCGACCATCAGCGCGAACTTCGCCACCTTGCGACGCAGCTTGGCGATGATCCGATCGGCCGTCGCCTCGCCCACGCCGGGCAGCGTCGACAGCGTCTGTGCGTCCTGGTTCTGAACGGCCACGGCGATTTCGCGGATCGGCCGCACCAGCGCCCGCAACGCCTTGCGCACGCCCACGCCATCCACCGAACAGAACAGCTCAAAGAACTCGCGCTCCGCCTCGGTCGCGAACCCCACGAGCCGCGGCACCATTCGCCCCTGCATCGGATTGCCTTCGATGTACTCGATCGTCTCGAGCGACACCGCCTCGCCCAGCCGGTGCTGCACCTGGCGCCGCACGAATTCCGGCACGAGCACCTCGTACTCGAAGTGGTTCACTTCGAGCGTCAGCTCCTCGTCGTGGACCTTACGCAATGTTCCGGTGATTTTGGTGATCATGGTGCGAATCTGTAGAGAGACTGCCAAGTTTCAGAAACCTGGCGACGGTCCATGGCGGCCAGCCGACCGAGCCCCCGAAGTACCGGGCGTTTTGGAATGAGGGTCGGCTTCGCGAGACGCACGAACGACGGCACGCTCAGGCCGGCCTGTCGCCATTGCACGAGCGGCAGGTCGCCCGTCCCACGGCGCTGGACCGACGTGATGGGGACGACAACAAGGTCGTCGTCAGCGATATCAAGCACCACCATGACGGGGCGAATCTTGTAGCGCGGACCGGCGACTTGCCTGAACCGGGCGATGACGACGTCGTTAACCGTATAGTTCGTCATAGATGGAGTCTTCGTCGGCGTAGGCCGTCAGCAGGTGGGAACGAGCAAAGGCGATCCAGTCGCGATCTTCGGACGTCTTCGCTTTCTTGGACCGAGACCGGCGCGCGGGCTTGAGCGATTGGATGAGGTAGCGCGGCTTTCCTTCGACAACCAGCATCACAGGCTCCTGGTCAGCGTCTTTCAGAACCTGGTTCGGCAGCGATTGCTTGGGCTTGATGGCGATCTTCTTCATGGTTGTGCCCCGAGCAGGCCTGCAGGAGCTGAATCATCGATCGAGTGTTTTGTAGTGTAGAAGTGGCACAGGGCGACGGCAAGCGCGTCGGCGACGTCGGGCGGCGTCGGCGGCTCGTGCAGGCGGAACTGGGTTTGAACGGCCCGCTGCATCTGTTCCTTGGTCGCGCGGCCGCTGCCGGTGAGCAGCTTCTTCACCTGCGTGGGGCGATAGCTGGCGATGGGCAACGCCTCTTGGGCCGCGGCCAGGCAAATCACCCCGCGGGCGTGTCCCATCAAGATCGCAGTCTGCGGATGTTCGTAGCTGCTGTGCAATTGCTCGACGGCCATCACCACGGGCGCGAACGTGGCGATCAGCTCCCGGACGCCGTCGTAGATTTGCTCGATGCGGCTGCCCAGCGATTCGTCCGGCGTGGTGCGAACTACGCCCGCCTCGCACACCGCGAGCCGACCGTGCTCGACGACGATCACGCCGTAGCCTGTGGTGTCGAGGCCCGGGTCGATGCCGAGTATCGGCAAACGGCCGGCGTCCGTCGGCGCGACATTTGTGTTCATGGCGACTTCCGTGTGCTACTGAACTCTCCAGGTCGTTCCGTCTGCTCGATCTTCGAGTACGACTCCAGCCGACGTCAGTTCCTTGCGGATGTCGTCGGCGAGCTTGAAGTTTTTCGCCGATCGAGCCGCTTTGCGTAGCGCGATGAAATGGGTCATGAGCGAGTCGGCGTCGGCGGCCGGCGCGTCGGCGATGTTCCAGCGATCCTTGAGCAGTCCGGCGACGCCCGTCAACTTCTGCGTCAGTTCGGGCGACGACGCCGACGGCCGCGCGACCGGAGCGCCGAACACCCCGAGGATGGCCGCCAGTTCGCGCAGCACCGCGGCGCCGGCCACGAACGTCGCCTTCGCCGACGCGTCCGACTTGCCCTTGCCCTCCAAATCGATCCGGTCGGCGAATGCGTTCAGCGTGCGTAGCAGGTCGAACAGCACGCCGACGGCGCCTCCCGTGTTGAAGTCGTCGTCCATCGCCTCGAGGTACCGATCGCGCTGGGCCTTCACCTCGCCCGCGAACTCGCCGTGCGGGTCGGCGACGACGAATTCGCCGGCGCGACTGGCGCAGTTCAGTGCATAGAAACTCGTGCCGGTGATTCGCTCGTAGCGCTCGAAGAAGCGATAGAACGCCTGCAGGCCGCGGCCGACCTCGTCGATCCGCTCGTCGCTGAAGTCGATCGGCCGTCGATAATGCGTCGAGAGCAGAAAGAACCGCACTATCTCGGGCTGGTGCCGGCTGAGCAACTCCGAGATCGTGACGATGTTGCCTTTCGACTTCGACATCTTCTCGGCCTGTTGCTGCTTGATGTCGCCCTCGCGCGGCGCGGCGCCGAGCTTCCGCGCCTCGCCGGTGCGCTGCAAGAGGCCGTTGTGCAGCCAGTACCGCGCGAACGTCTTGCCGGTGAAACTCTCGGACTGGGCGATTTCGTTCTCGTGGTGCGGAAAGACCAGGTCGAGGCCGCCGCCGTGGATGTCGAAGGTCTCGCCAAGATAGCGCATGCTCATCGCCGAGCACTCGATATGCCAGCCCGGCCGGCCGCGGCCCCACGGGCTGTCCCACGCCGGCTCGCCCGGCTTGGCCGCCTTCCACAACGCGAAGTCGCCGGGGCTGCGCTTGAGCGGACTCGGCTCGATCCGCGCCCCGGCCTGCAACGCATCGGGGTCGCGATGGCTCAGCTTGCCGTAGTCGGCGTCGCGCGTGACGTCGAAGTACACGTCGCCGCCCGCCGCGTAAGCGTAGCCGCGGTCGATGAGTCCCTGCGTGATGCGGATGATGCCTTCGATGTTGTCCGTCGCCTTCGGCATGTGATCGACGCCGTCGACCCCCAGCTTGCGAAGGTTCGCCAAGTAGTCGGCCGTCACTCGTTCGGCCAGCGATGCGACCGATGTGTTTTCCTTCGTCGCCTGGTTGATCAGTTTGTCCTCGACGTCGGTGATGTTGATCACCAGCGTCACCTCGTAACCGACGTACTGAAGGTATCGCTTGATCGTGTCGAAGATCACCGGCCCAACCATGTGGCCGATGTGGCTGTTCATGTAGACGGTCGGCCCGCAGCAGTAGATGCCGACCTTGCCGGGCGTTACCGTAGTGAACGGTTCCTTCTCAGCAGTGAGTGTGTTGTAGACTCGCAGTGCCATGCGTACTCCTGAGCGCGGGACCCTTGAACAGGAGGCAACAGAGGGAACGGAGTTCTCTGTTCCCTCTGTTGCCTCCTGTTCAGCGACCCTTCATCCTTCATTCCTCCCTATCAGCACAACCGCGTCGCAACTGATCGCCTCGCCGCGACCAATCGGTCCGAGCTGTTCACCCGTCTTGGCTTTGACGCTCACCGCGCCTATCGGCAGACCAAGCAGGTCGGCTAGTCGATCTCGCATCGCTCGCTTGTGCGGACCGAGTTTCGGCCGCTCGGCGTGGATCACGATGTCGATGTTCACCGATCGCCAGCCGGCCGCCGTCAGCCGCTGTATCGCCTCGCAAACGAACTCGGCCGAATCGCGCCCGCGATTGGCGGGGTCCGAGTCGGGAAACAGGTCGCCGATGTCGCCCAGTGCGGCGGCGCCCAACAGCGCGTCGGTCACGGCGTGCAACACCACGTCGGCGTCCGAGTGACCGACCAGCCCGCGATCGTGCGGCACGGCCACGCCCCCCAAGACGAGCGGCCGGCCTTCGATCAACCGATGCGTGTCGTGACCGATTCCAACTCGAAACACGGCGGTTTGTTTCCTTGCGATCGTGGCCGTGGGGCAGGCGCCTGCCGACGTAGTCGTTCATCAAGCTGGCAGGCTGGAAGCCTGCCCCACGTCATTGACAGCTTGCGCGGCTGATTATAGCCGGCGCGACAAACCGTACAACGCGGGCTTCGGCGGCTCGAAACCCAAGTTCGCTTGCAAATCGATTCACGCTCCCCGATCTTTGCGAGCCATGAACACCCCCAAGAAGGTCGCAGCCATCGTCACCGAGTATCGCAAGTGGTCTCACGCCGACGTGATCGTCGGCAAGATTCTCGAAGGCTACTTGCACGACAACGGCGCTCGGCCGGAGATGCAGCTTGTCTCGATGTACGTGGACCAATCGCCCGATGGTGACATGAGCCGCGGCCTGGCGGCCAAACACGGTTTCAAGATCTTCGACTCGATCGCTGGGGCCTTGACGCTGGGCGGGCCGGGACTCGCCGTCGACGGCGTGCTTTCGATCGGCGAACACGGCAAGTATCCGAGGAACCAGAAAGGGCAGCTACTCTACCCGCGCCGGCGCTTCTTCGAGGAAATCACCGCAGTCTTCGAACGGACGAAGAAGTCGGCGCCGGTCTTCAACGACAAACACCTCGCCGCCACCTGGACCGACGCCAAATGGATGTACGACCGTGCTCGCGAGCTCCTCATCCCGTTCATGGCCGGCTCGTCGCTGCCCCTGACCTGGCGCCGGCCGCCGCTCGAACTGCCGCGCGGCTGCCAGCTCGATGGCGTGGTCCAAATCGGCTACGGGCCGTTCGAGGGCTACGGGTTCCATGCGATCGAAGGGCTGCAGTGCATGGTCGAGCGACGCAAAGGAGGCGAGACCGGCGTGCGCGCCGTCCAGTGCCTGAAGGGCGAGGCGATGTGGAAGGCGCTCGACGAAGGCCGCTGGTCCAAACCGCTGCTCGACGCCGCGCTCGCACTGGTCCCCGCGCACGCACAAGGCGACGTGCGAGCGTTGACCGCCAAGACCGACGACGCCGGCGTCTTCCTGATCGAATACAGCGACGGACTTCGAGCCGCAGTCGCGGTCTTGAACGGTTGGCTCTACGAGGGCGACGGCGGCGCGTTCACCTTTGCCACTCAGATTCGCGGACAAGACAAACCGGCCGCGACACATTTCTATCTGCAACAGCCCGATCCATTCGCCCACTTCGCCTATCAGCTTCGCGCGATCGACAGCATGTTCCAGACCGGCCACCCGGCCTATCCGGTCGAACGCACGCTGCTCACCACCGGCATCCTCGACGCCGTGATGACCAGTGCCGCCGAGGGCCAGCGTCGCATCGACACGCCGCATTTGGCAATCCGTTATGAACCGACCGACTGCCCGTTCGCCACGGATCCAGTGCCGAAGGTGATCCAGAGATAGGGGTCAATGGTCAATGGTTAGGACCGGCCCATCAATAAGTGTCGCTTTCGTAGGACGGGCACTCTTGCCCGTCTGTTGCGAGGTGACGGGCAGGAGTGCCCGTCCTACGACAGTTGTTGATGCGCCGGTCCTTAGGCTGCCGTTGGACGAAACACCACATCGACCTATAATCCGCGCCTGGCTGAAGCAGTGCGTAGGGTGGGCCGAGCCTGCGAGTCCCACCAGTGGTATTCCTCGGAGTGGTGGGACTCGCAGACTCGGCCCACCCTACGCACTACAATCCGCGCAACGGGCGACAGCGGACAAGTGCCCACGAACGATTGACCGTTGACGATTCGCAAATTAACCACGCAAGGAGACGGCGTTGAGCACCACGGATCGGATGCGGGCGGTGAAGGTTGCGGAGCGTGGGCCTGAGGTGATCCGCGATCACCCGCGACCCGTGCCGCGCGACGGCGAGGTGCTCGTACGGGTCGAGCGGGCGGGCGTGTGCGACACCGACCTCGAGATTCTCAAGGGCTACATGGGCTTTCGCGGAGTGCTTGGCCACGAGTTCGTCGGCGTCGCTCAGTCGGGATCGTTCGCCGGTCGCCGGGTCGCCGCCGAGATCAACTGCTCGTGCGCCAAGTGCGAACTGTGTCTGGGCGGACTCGGCAACCACTGCCTGACCCGATCGGTGCTCGGCATCCTGAACCACGACGGCGCGTTCGCCGACTACATCGCCGTGCCCGAGCGCAACCTGCACGTCGTGCCGGGCGAGATCGCCGTCGACGAGGCGGTGTTCATCGAGCCGCTCGCCGCCGCGTTTCAGATTCCGCGACAAGTGCTGGTGGACAAGCGCACGAAGGCCCTGGTGTTGGGCGACGGAAAGCTTGGCAACCTGGTCGCCCAGGCGCTCAAGATCCACGGCTGCCAGGTGCTGGTCGCGGGCAAGCACGCCGAGAAGCTGCGGCTGCTCGAGCGGCTTGGCATCGGCGCCGAGCACGTCAGCGGCCTGCGCCGCGTGCGCAACTACGGACTGATCGTCGACTGCACCGGGTCGGCGACGGGTCTGGCCACCGCACTGGAGCTGGTCCGCCCGCGCGGCACGATCGTGCTCAAAACGACCGTCGCCAGTCCGTCGCCCGTGCAACTGGCCCAGATCGTCATCGACGAGATCACCGTGGTCGGCTCGCGCTGCGGTCCGTTCGCGACGGCGATCGACGCGCTGCGATCGAAGCGAGTGGAAGTCGCGCCGCTGATCCAAGACGTCTATCGCCTCACCGACGCCGCCGCCGCCATCGAGGCCGCCGAGAAGCCCGGCGCCACGAAAATCCTACTGGCCGTCGATGAATCGGTCCCGTCCGTCAAGAGGATCAAGAACTAGTGAGCGGAAGGGGGGGGTACGACGCACTTTGCGCAGGCGCTTCGTTTAACGCCGAGCCGAAGGCGAGGCACTATCTGGACAACTGCCTGCCGTCGCCTTCGGCTCGGCGTTAGACGACTTGCGCACGCCGAATCGCAAACCGCGTCGTGCACCCGCGGAAGGGCGTGGCCGTTGGCGAGGCCGTGATGAACTGCGTCGTGGTCACAAGAGCAACTCACCGACCACTCGCGCGCCCTCGACGCCGGTGAGGCGTGAGTCGAGGCCTTGGAACTTGACGCTGAAGCGGGCGTGGTCGATGCCGAGCAGGTGGAGCAGCGTCGCGTGGGCGTCGTGGACCGAGACGCGGTTTTCGGCGGCGTGGTAGCCGAGTTCGTCGGTCGCGCCGTAACTTGTGCCGCCCCGGAACCCGCCGCCCGCGAACCACATGGTGAACCCGGCCAAATGGTGATCGCGGCCATTGCCCTGGGCCATCGGCGTGCGGCCGAACTCGGAACCAAACACGATGATCGTGTCGTCGAGCATGCCGCGCTGTTTCAGGTCGGTGATCAGCGCAGCCGCGCCGCGATCGACCTCGGCGGCCGTGCCGGCGATGTGGTCCTTGATCGAGCCGTGGTGGTCCCAGTCGCGATGATACAGTTGAATGAACCGCACGCCGCGCTCGGCGAGTCGCCGCGCCAACAGGCAGTTCGCGGCGAAGGATCCGTCGCCCCCTTTGGCGCCGTAGAGATCGAGAATGTGCTGCGGCTCGTCGCGCGTGTCCATCAACTGCGGCACGCTCATTTGCATCCGGAACGCCATCTCATACTGACTGATCCGCGTGGCGATCTCAGGATCGTCGACCGATTCGTTCTGGATGCGATTGAGCGACTGCACGGCGGCGACGACGTCGCCCTGGCGTTTCGCGTTGACGCCCTTCGGGTTCGAGACGTACAGCACGGGATCGCCGGTGCCGCGGAACTCGACCCCCTGAAACCGGCTGGGCAGAAACCCGGAATGCCACTGCCGCGCGGCGATCGGCTGCTTCTGACCGAACTTGCCGGTGCTGACCAGCACGACGAAGCCGGGCAGGTTCTCGCTCTCGGCGCCCAGACCGTACAGCAGCCACGAACCCATCGCCGGCCGGCCGGGGATCATCGAGCCGGTGTTCATGAACGTGTGGGCCGGGTCGTGGTTGATCGCCTCGGTGAAGATCGACCGCACGATGCACATGTCGTCGGCGCAGCGCGACGCCAGTTCAGGCCAGATCGCGCTGATCGACTGGCCCGACTCGCCCCACTGTTTGAACGGGTGCTGCGGCGCGAAGCAGTTCAGTTTCTGCCCCTGAAGCTGCGCGATCTGCTGACCCTGCGTGACCGATTCCGGCATCGGCTGGCCGTGCATCTCGGCGAGCTTGGGCTTGTGGTCGAACGTATCGAGGTGGCTCATCCCGCCGGCCATGTAGAGCCAGATGACCCGCTTGGCCCGCGGCCGGAAGTGCGTCGGGACGAGCACGCCGCGCCAGCGATCGGTCCGCTTCGTCGCGGCCGCACTGCCCAGGTCGCCGGCCGCGGCCGCTCGACCCAGCCACGGCCCCAGCATCATCGAGCCGAGACTGATGCCCGTGTTGAACACAAACGTCCGGCGGGCGATTGAGGTTGGAAGGTTCATGGGACGGCTCCACGATCAGAGTGTTTCGACATCGCGCTCCACGATCAGGATTACTCCTGATCGAACTCGACCCTCAACGCCGAAGCTTCCTGCCCTCGACCGGCGTGCCATCGTGTAGTTGAGGGGCAGGAAGAGATCATACTCTTTCACTGGAGCCGGCTCCTTGAATACTCGGCGCAACCGACTCCCGACTCAAAACCGAAAACCGGATTCCAGCTTGCCGCAACGCTCGCGCGGCGTCTTCGGTCACGACATAAGTTCGATCAGGCAGGATCGTGCCCCGCGAATGACGAAGCAGGATGGGAAGCGCCTTGGTCTCTTCCGAAACGCTGAACTGGATGACGGTGTTCATGTTCAACCTCCCTATCTTTGCTGCAAGCGATTCGACATCAAGTCCGCGCTGATGCCCGTGTTCACGGAAGTTGCCGACCAAGGTCTTCATACGTTTCCAGGACCGCGGCCAGCGCGTCCCTGACGTTGGTGATCGCGGCGTCAACCGAATCGCCTTCTGTCACAAGTTCCGGAAGCAACGCTGAGGTCACCGTATAGCCCCCTTCAGGCTGTGGCGTAAGTACGAGCGGGATTTTGTAGTTCATGCGGATCTCTCACCAGTATCTCAATTTCGCGTGATCGCCTCGTGCAGGTTCAGGATCGCCCGGGCCACGCTGGTCCAGGCGGCGAGTTCGGTCTTGTCGATGTCCGCCGGCGCTGGCCGGGCGCCGACCGAGAGCAACTCGCCGGCGGCCGCCGCGTCCTGGCGATACTCGGCGCGGTGCGCTTCGAGAAGCTGTTCGAGCACCGCCGCCTCGGCCGGCTTGATCGGTCGCGACAGAGCGCGCCGGAAGGCCCACGCGAGCCGTTCTGTCGTCGACGCTCCGCCGCGCCGCACGATCAACTCGGCAAACGCGCGGGCGGCCTCGACGTAGGTCGGATCGTTCAGCAGCACGAGCGATTGCAGCGGCGTGTTCGAGCGCGGCCGGTCGGCCGTACACTCCTCGCGACACGGCGCGTCGAACGCCAATAACGACGGGTGCAGGTACTGCCGCTGCCAGTGCGTGTACAGCCCACGGCGATACAGTTCGTCGCCCCGGCCGTTCTCCCACTCGCGAGTCGGAAAGTTCAGGTAGGCCCAGTAGCCGGGCGGCTGATACGGCCGAACGCTCGCTCCGCCGATCCGTTGCACGAGTAGCCCGCTGGTCGCCAACGCGCCATCGCGCACCATCTCGGCATCGAGCCGGAACCGACCCTGGCGCGCGAGCCAGATGTTGTAAGGGTCGACTTCGCGCAACTCGGCGCCAGCGAGCGACGACTGCCGGTACGTGTTCGACATGACGATAAGCTTCACCACGTGCTTGACGTCCCAGCCCGATTCGATGAACTGCGCGGCCAACCAGTCGAGCAGCAGCGGGTGGCTGGGCCATTCGCCTTGGGCGCCGAGGTCGTCGAGCTTGCGCGACAGCCCGGTGCCGAAGAAGAGCTTCCAGAGCCGGTTGACGAACACGCGGGCGGCTAGCGGGTTGTCGGGCGCGGTGATCCAGCGCGCAAGATCGGCCCGCGACGCGCGCCGGGGCTGGCCCTCGCTGGCGCTTCGGGTTGGTGTGCCCGCGGAGGCGCCGGGCGCGGTTCCGGCGGACGCGTCGCCGGTCGTGAGCGCGGCGAGTTGCAGGGGCGGCAGCGCGGCGGGTGTGGCCGGGGTCATGACGTCGCCCGTCTCGGCCATCCAGTTGCCGCGCGGCAGCACGCGAATCATGCGCGGCTCGGCCGCCTCGGTGACGAGCGTGGTTGGGATCAGCTTGTCGAGCGCGGCGCGGGCCGCGTCGAGCTCCTTCAGTCGCTTGCGATGCGGATCGAGTGCCGGTGCGATCGATCGGTAGTAGGCGGCCAGTTCGCTCTTCTGTGCGTCGCTTCGCTGGTTCGCGGCGATGGCGAGCAGCGCGGCGATGTTGGCCGGCGGCGGCTCGGCGGCCTTGACGGGTCGCAGACCGGTCGAGGCCGACAGCCGGAAGCGACCGATCGTGTGACCGCCCGCGCCGTGCATCTGGAACAGTGCGATCACGAGCGTCGAGCCGGGTCCGCCGGCAACGTCGGCCTTGGTCTCGAACACCGCGCTGTTCGGCCGACCGATCTGTTCGAGCACGGCCCAGCCCCAGTTCGGCCCCTTGGCGTCGCCGTCGATCGCGGCGGCGGCGAGCCACTTCTTGTATGGATTCTGATCGGCGGCGCCGGTCTGTTCGTAGGTTGCCGATGGGTTCTGCAACTCAACGACCTGCTCGGCCGCGTCGGCCGGCTGAGATTTGGCGATGAACTCGGTCAGCACTGCGTTGCCGTTGCCCGCGCGGCCCGGTCCCTTGCTCGGCAGTGAGTCGTCGGGCAACAGCTCGACACGAAACGCAGTGACGCCGGCCGGCGGGTCCTGCACCGTCACCGTGTACACATCGGTCTCGGGCCGGCGACCAGAGGCGAGCACCGATCCGTCGTCCTTGACGGTGAGCGTCGCGCCGGCCGCGGACGCGACCGACTGGGGTTTGAGCACGATCCACTGCAGTTGGGTCCGCTCCCACTCGACCTCGGCCGCGGCGATTTCGGGCGTGGTGGTGTCGAGCGTTTTTTTGACGTCGGCAATCTGCTGGTCGAACTCGGCCATGCGCCGCGCCTGGTCGTCGGTCGGCAGCTTGACGAACGGGCCCCAGTTGCCGTCGGCGTTGGCGCCCGCGTACAGCCCGCGCTCCTTGATGTCGGCAAAGAACGCCTCGAAGGCGTAGAAGTCGCGGGTGGTGAACGGATCGTACTTGTGATCGTGGCACTCGCAGCAGCCGAGCGTGATGCCGAGCCACGCGCCGCTCGCGTTGCGCACCCGCTCGGCGATGTACTTGGCCAGGTACTCCTTCGGCTGCACGCCCCCCTCGGCGCTCATCATGCCCAGCCGGTTGTAGCCCGATGCGATACGCTGTTCGAGCGTCGCCGCGGGGATGAGATCGCCGGCGAGCTGTTCGAGCGTGAACTGGTCGAATCGCTTGTTCGAGTTGAACGAGTCGATCACGTACTGGCGAAACGCGAATACGCTGACCGACTGGTCGCCGTGATAACCGACGCTGTCGGCGTAGCGCACCAGGTCGAGCCACCACATCGCCATGCGTTCGCCGAACTGCGGGCTGGCGATCAACCGGTCGACCAGATGCTCGTAGGACCGCGGGTCTTGATCGGCCAGGAACTTGTCGACGTCGTCGGCGTCGGGCGGCAGGCCGGTGAGGTCGAAGCTGAGCCGTCGCATGAGCGTGATACGGTCGGCCTCGGGCGCCGGCTTCAGTCCGTGTTCGTTCCAGGTCTGGAGCACGAACGCGTCGATCGGGTTCCGCGGTGTGCTCGCGCCCTCGACCGTCGGCGGGGCCGATCGCTTGATCGGCAGAAACGCCCAGTGGCCTTCCCACTTCGCGCCTTGTTCGATCCAGCGGCGAATGAGCTGCCGGTCGTGTTCGGAAAGTTCCTTGTGAAACTCCGGCGGCGGCATGCGCTCGGTTTCGTCGTCGCTCGTGATGCGCCGCCACAGTTCGCTCTCGCCCGGCTTGCTGGGTACCACGGTGCCGGGCTTGCCACCCGTGCCGAGCAGGCCCGCTTCGGTATCGAGCCGCAGCTCGGCCTCGCGCTTGTTCTTATCCGGCCCGTGGCAGGCAAAGCAGTTATCCGACAGGATCGGCCGGATGTCGCGGTTGAACTCAACCACCGCCGGCACCCGGAGCTTCTGCGCGCTGCCTGATCCGCCGCCGTCCACTCGTTGCTCGCCAAGTCCCGAGACAGCCAACGCAGTCACAACCATCAGGCAAAACAGGCTTCGCGTAGATCGTAGGTTCAGGTTCATGGGCAAGTCTGCTCGGCGAGACACCTTTGATGAACGATGCTAGCGAACAGTCCGGCGGCAGGCAATTGCTGCACTCTGGTGGAACGACGCGAGATAGTCCGTCGCGATGGAGTGGTTCGGGGTCGGTTTTGTTGGCTCGTACGTACGTTTGGCGACCGACCGGGTCAACCCAGCGCGCCGTCGTTGAAGCGACCGCTCGTCTGGGTTTGGGGCAGCCCGCGCTGTGGCGTTTGCACCTCGGCTGTTGCGCCGGGCGAATGCGGGAGTTTTCTCGTTGACACGTGCGCCCCCCCCCGCCGGTAGAATCGTGACGCATTTCAACAGCAGCGGGCTTGCATCAAGGAAAGGGGGCGTGTATGTGGTTCCGATCCCGGCCCAAGGCCAAGTCGAATCGGCACGTGCAGTCTCGGAGATCATTAGGCATCGAACGGCTCGAAGGTCGAGAGCCTGCCAGCCTGTGGTGGGACCCATTCCCGGCGATCGATGTGCTGGACGTCAACTGGGATTCCGGCAACGGCGAGTTCTATGTCAAAGGCGATACGGCCACGTTCTCGATCAACGGAACGGGTGAGGACTGGGACACCTGGCATGAAGACGGAGTGGAAGGCCCAGGCGGTATGGAAGAGGAACAGGTGACCATCACGTGGGATGGCGGCAGCCTGGGAACACGGACGGGCACCGAGGTCAGCTTCCAGTTCACGGATGTTGGCGTTTACACATTTGTGATGACGGCCGATGATGCTGGAGCCATACCGGAACGTGACGACGCGGCTGTGGTGTTCAGCTCGACAAAGACTGCCTTCTGGGTGGCGATTCACGGCAGTTTTGATGGACCGTTCGATGTGCCCGACAACGGGCTCAGGTTGGACCATCCGCAACTAACTGCTAAGTCCCACATTATCTGAGACAGCCATTCCCAGATTATTTGAGACTGGTC
>DAIOWH010000147.1:0-16816 GCA_036758585.1 Planctomycetia bacterium | reverse complement strand
GCGCGTCGGGCTACTGTCCCTGCGGACTCCCAGAATCACGCAAAGCCATTTAGGTCCTTCGTCTCGCAAATGGACAGCGTCGTGACCGGCGTTTCGCAGCGCCTCCACGCTACTGCTTGAGATTCCCATGTCGGCCAGGTCCGCGGCAAACAGCGTGGTCGACGCACACAGCGAAATCGAACCTGCCACCCTCGGCCCCTCTGCGATCTCTGCGCCTCTGCGTGAAATCCGCCTCAGCGGGCTCACGCAGAGGCGCAGAGATCGCAGAGAGGAAGGGGGCAGGCAGTTCTCTCCCGACATTTGCCCGGCGAAACGGGGTGGGGCGCTCACGATGATTTGACATCGAGGACGCCACTACGGCGGCGGCCGGAGCACGACGCGGCGCAGGTCCATGACGGCGACGCCGGGCTTCGTGCGCGGCTTTACGGCGAGCGTGTGCTTGCCCGCGGCAAGTTCCACCTGGCCGATCGTACGCAGGATCATATGCTGGAAGTGGCCGGTATCCTGGACCGTGAACGTGATCACCTGGCTGCCGACCTCTAGCGCTACCTCCGCGCCGCCGTTTCCCTCGCCGCAGCCTTGCTGGATTTCGACTTCGTACACGCCGGCCGTGGGAACCTCGAATTCCCAGTCGGCCCAGTCGGCTGCGTTCGTCCAGTAGCCGAGCACGTTCTTGTTCGGTTGCGGCTCATATCGAAGCTTGTCACCATGGATGCGAGCGTCTTTCGCGTGCAGGCGGACGTCACCCGTCGCAGGCGTGACCGACGGCTTGCGGCCCTTGGTTGCCGCGTTCATCGCTTCACGCCACGCCTGCCAGTGCGGCTCGGTGGCGGCGGCGGTCGCCTCGGCAATGAGGCGCGACGAGTCTTGCTCAATGTAGAGTCGCCGATGCGGCGCGGCATCGAAATCGGGATTCGGTCGCGGCATGCGGGCGCCGACCCGCGCTCGCCACGCCCGCAGTTTGCCGAGCAGTTCGGCCGCCCGTTCCGGCTCGGACGCCGCGAGGCTCTTCGTTTCGCCGACGTCGGCGGCCAGGTTGTACAGTTCGACGCTGCCGTCCTCGAACTGCTCAACGAGCTTCCAGTCTCCGTCGCGAATTGCACCTGCGGGCCGACCGCCTTGGTTCGTGTAGTTCGGGAAATGCCAGTGCAGCGGGCGAGCGGGTATTGACTCGCCTCGCAGCGCTTTCGTCAGACTCACGCCGTCGAGCGGCCCGACTGCCTTCACGGGATCGACTCCGGCGGCCTCGAGCAGCGTGGGGACAAGATCGGTGAGCACGATCGGCGCGTCGCACGTGCTACCGGCTGCGACCACGCCGGGCCAACGAACGATCAGCGGTTCGCGCAGGCCGCCCTCGTAGAGGTATCCCTTGCCGGCGCGGAACGGTCGGTTGTGCGTCGCCGGGGTGCCGGGAAACTCGAGCACGTGCAGGCCGCCGTTGTCGCTCGTGAACACGAAAATCGTGCGGTCGGCCAAGCCGAGCGATTCGACCTTCGCCATCAGCCGCCCTACCGCGTCGTCGAGCGTTTCGATCATCGCGGCGTAAACGGGGTGGAAGGCGTCGCGGTTCTTCTCGACCAACTCCGGCGCGGCGGCGAGCGGGATGTGCGGGTTGTTGTGCGGCACGTAGCAGAAGAACGGCCGGTCGCGGTTGCCCTCCATGAACTTCTCGGCGGCGGCCGTGATCGCAAACTCGCCTTTTCCGCCGGTCTCGAGCGTCGGCTTCGTGTTCGCCGGCGGCGAGACGACCACGTCGAAGCCCTGTTCCTTCGGACCGAACCCCGCCCCGCCGAGATGCCACTTGCCGAACAGCCCGGTCGCGTAGCCGGCGCCTCTCAGTAGTTCGGCGATCGTCACTTCCTCCAGCGGCAGTTGTCCTTCGATCCGCGGTTGCAGCACGCGCTGCGACGGCGCGTCCGCGCGGCCGGGTAGATAGTTCGTCAGGTTCAACCGCGCGGGGCACTTCCCCGTCATTACCGCCGCCCGCGACGGCGAGCAGATCGGCTGGGCCGTGTAGGCGCACGTGAACCGCATCCCCTGCGCTGCGAGCCGGTCCAGATTCGGCGTGCCGTGGTCCGTTCGGCCGTAGCAGCCGAGGTCGTGGACCCCAAGATCATCGGCAAAGACAAATACAATGTTCGGCTTGGCGATCGGCGACTCGGCAGCATGGAGTATTGCCGCGCGGTCCGACCACATCGCCGCAAAGATGAACGCGCTCACGATGAAACGTTTCATGCTGATGGCTCCGTCGAATGTTGGCGAGCCCGACCCGTCCGACAAGTCCGACCTGTGGTAGCTGCTCAGACGCCCGGCTAACGTTGTGGCAACCCGATCACATCAGCGTCGCTGCTCGTCACGAGCTTGCTGATCTGTTTGAACTCGGGCGTTCCCGACCGCTCCATCCACTCGAACAGCGCCGACTCGGTAGTCGTGAGCACGACGCCGGCGCGCTCCATGCGGCGCAGGCCCACGTCGCGATCGACGTCGTGACGGCTACCCACCGCATCGACGGCCACGTAGACCCGGAAGCCGTGCGCGGCCAAATCCAGCGCCGTCTGCTGCACGCACACGTGCGTCTCGATCCCCGCGAGCAACACCTTCTGAACGCCGCGCGATCGAAACTGGTCGGCCACCTCGGGCAAGCCGCAGCAACTGAACGACAGCTTCTCGGGCCGAACTGGCAAACGCTCAACCAGTTCGGGCACAGTCGGCCCGATCCCTTTCGGATATTGTTCCGTCGCTTGAACCGGTACGCCGAGGATCCCGGCCCCGTCGATGAGCCGAGCCACGTTGGCCACGATCCGGTTGCGGTCGGCTATCTTGTCCATCAGCTTGGTTTGAACGTCGATCACCAGCAGCCCGGTATCCGACCGGCTCATCAGTTCGGCGCTACGCATAGGTCAAACCCTTTCGTCGCAAGAGTCAGCGACGCCAGTTTTACCCGCTGATCGTGGCCCCGTCGATGCCCGGCCGCTGGCTTCCCGCCGCCCGCAGCGGTATCGTGGGCCATCATCAGACGTACATCAAGAACCTTCCGCCGTTCTCGAACGTCTAACGGGAAAGACTATGCAAACTTTTCCGCCGTTTGTCATTCTACGCGGTACACTCTCACGAGCGTGGAAACCTTAGCGTCGTAGGAGGTTGAATATGCGACCGAGCAAACTGCCGCCCATCCCGACCCCCGCCGTGTCCCGCCGCCGGTCCACCAGAAAACTGCTGGCACTCGCCCTTGTCCCAACACTCATCGGCCTGGCAGCCGCCCAGGATGGTCCAGCCGCAACAAGCCAGGACGACCCTAAGGCCGTCGCCAAGCCACAGGACAAGAAGAAGGCGGACGCCAAGTCCGACGACCCGGCCGCGCGCGAGGAGCACGTGATCTACGTGCCGTACAAGAACCTCGCCGACGTGTTCGAGAAGCAGGGCGCATCGGTGCTCATGCCGTACGCCCAGTTCCTCGAGATGTGGGCCAAGGTGCTCGGCCCGCTCGCACCGGCGCCCGTCAAGCCGCCGATCAACGGCATCATCAGCCGCGCCGACTACTCGGGCGCCGTCGATGGCGACCTGGTCCGACTCGACGCGAAGCTCACCGTCGAGGTGTTGGGCGACGACTGGGCTCGCCTGCCCGTGCAGTTCGGCGACGCGGCGGTCGGCCGCGCGACCAACGACGACGGCTCGGTGTTGTGGCGCGGCGTCGGCAATGGCAACTACGAACTGCTCGCGCACGGGCGCGGCAAGCACACGGTCACATTCGAACTGGTCGCGCGAGTTCAGGCGTCGACCGACGGCAAGAGCTTCACGCTGCAGTGTCCGCCGGTCGGCGTCAGCAATCTCGAGCTGACCATCCCGACGGGCGAACTGGCCGTCCACGTCGCGCCGCGCCAGACATCGGAAGTGAACGGCGGCGACAAGGACAAGACCAAGGTCCAGGCCGTGCTCGGTTCCACCGATCGTTTCACGGTCACGTGGCAGCCCAAGGGGGGCGCGGCCGCCGACATGGCCGGCCTGGCCAGCGTCAGCGACGTGATCGCCATCGACGTGGGCGACGGCGTCGTACACTCGCACGCGACCTTCGACTACCAGATCCTGCGGGGGGCGCTCGATGAACTAGTCGTGATGATGCCGGCCGACGAGCGGTTGCTCGACGTTCAGGTTCCCGGCCTGCGCGATTGGCAGGCCGAAAAACTCGAGGGCGATCAAGCGGGCCGCCAGCGGCTGCGGGTTCGCCTGCACGCCGCCGCCAAAGACAAGCTGCGTCTGGAACTGCGCACCGAGTCGCCCATCCCCGAGAAGGAATTCGCCGTCGCCCAGTTTCAGGTGCTGGGTGCGGCGCGCGAGAGCGGCGTCATCGCGGTGCGCAGCGCCGAGGACGTGGGCCTCGAGTTCGTCGCGCACACGGGCGTCTCGCGCATCGACGCGGCCGACGTGCCCGAGCCTCTGAGGAAACCGCGCAGCTCGTTCTACAAGTTCTTCACGCCCAGCTTCCGGCTCGCCCTCGCCGCCTCGGCCCTGGAGCCGCGCGTCGTGGCCGACAGCTTGCTCACCGTCTCGCTGGAAAAGTCGCGCACCACCCTGCGAGGCGACTTCAAGTACGACGTCACGCGGGCCGGCATCTTTGCCGCGCGTTATCGTCTGCCCGCCGGCTTCAATGTCGACGACGTACAGTGCGAGGCGATGGACCGGCACGAGGTCACGACCGAAGACGACGCCCAGATCCTGACCGTCTACCTGACCAAGAAGGTGCTCGGCGCGCTGGCGATCAGCGTCACGGTCAGCGAGCCGCGCGGCGTGCAGTCGGGCGATTTCGATTTGCCGCTCATCGAACCGCTCGGCGTGCTGCGCGAACAGGGCCTCGTCGCCGTGATCGCGCTCGATTCGCTCGAAGTCAACTCCGACCCGAAGAAGCTCGAAGCGGCCCGGCCGGCAACGCCCGCGGAACTGGCGGCCCGCGGGTTCAATCCGCAGCCGCCGCAAGGCTCGTCGCTCGCAGCCGCATTTGCGTTCGCTCGCCGCCCAGTGAAGATCGGCCTCGCCACGCGCGAGCGGCCGCGCCGCGTGCTGGCCACGGTCGCCACGACAACCAGCGTCAAGGAAGACATCGTCTCGGTGACGACCCACGTGGCCTACAACATTCAGTTCGCGGGCGCCGACACGTTCCGCATCGCCGTGCCCGCCGCCGTCGCCGACCGGGTGCAGATCGAAGGCGACGGCATCAAGGAACGCCGCAAGGCCGACAAGCCCGAAGACGACCGCTCGGTGGTCTGGACCGTCGTGCTGCACAGCGAGGCGCTCGGCGGCCGCGCCTTCACCATCACATACGATCAGAAGATCACCGTGCCGGAAAAAGGCGTCACGCACGAGGTGCAACCGGTGCGAGTGCTCGACGTCGATCGCGAGACCGGCGAGATCGCCGTGCTCAAGGACCGCGCGCTCGCCATCGAGGCGAAACAGGAAGGCCTCGAGGAAATCGACCCGCGCGAGCTGACTCTGCCGGCCGCCGGCAAGGACGGCGAACAACCGTATCTGACTTACCGCTACTTCCGCCACCCGGCCCGTCTGACGCTCGGCGTCACCAAACACGAACTGGAGGGGGTCGTCAAGACCGTCGTGACGCGGGCCTACGTCGAGGCGGTCGTCAGCGCCGAAGGCCCGATCTCGGTACGGGCGCGGTACATGGTGAAGTCGAGCGAGCGACAGCGGCTCGCGGTCACGCTGCCCGCCACGCGCTTGTTGGGCGTCGCCGTCGCCGGCCGCAGTGTGCTGCCCGAAAAGGCCCCGTCGCCCGCGGGCGCCACAGCCGACGACAAATCCTATTTCATCAACGTCGCACGCTCGACCGGCCCCGACGACGCATTCCCCATCACGGTCGTCTACGAAGCGCCGGCGCCCGACGACGACGGCAAGCTCGGCTACACCGACTCGCTCGATTTCCGTCTGCCCCAGTTCGACGCCGGCGTCAAGTTCCAGCAACTGTTCGTGCGGCTCTGGCTGCCCAACCAATATCGCGCCGTCGGCGAACCCGCCGGGTTCACCAACGAGACGCGCCAGGTAATCACGCCGCTCGGCAACGCGCTGGTCCAAATCGCCCGCGACAACCCCGACAACTGGTTCGGCGGCGAGACCGCGACGTTCGACTTCCGCACCGCCGGCCATTCTTATTTGTATAGCAGCCTCAGCGCACCGCCCGCGCTCGGCGTGCGCTATTGGAAGACCGCGGCGATGACGCTGGTCGGCAGCGTCGGCATCCTGCTGGTCGGTCTCGCTCTGGCGTTCGCTCGACTCGAGGCCAAGGTGCTGTCGCTCTTGGCCGGATCGTTGGGCGGCCTGATGGCGGAACTGTTCTGGTCCGAGGCCGTGCGCAGTTGGCTCGACGCCTGCCGCATTGGACTTGCCGGTGTGATCGCCCTGTGGCTCGTGCTGTTCCTGCTCCGCGTGCGGCGCAAGATGGCCCTGGGCCTCGCCGTCGCCAGTGCGGGCACCGTGCTGCTTGGCGCCGCCGGCGGTCAGGCCGCCGAGTCACCACCCGTCGCCCCACCGCCGCAACCCGCCGCCGACCAACCAGCTTCCACCGAACAGGCGCCGCCCGCTGAACAGCCGCCCGCTGATCAGCCCAGCACCGACGAGACGGGAGGGCGCCATGAAGGCTAAAACCCCAAATCACAAATCACAAATCCCAAACCGACTCGTCCGACCTGTCCGACTCGTCCGACCCGTCCGATTTGTCAGCGCCTGGCCTGGCATTTGGTCATTGGTATTTCTTTGGAGCTTGGTGCTTGGGATTTGGAATTTCCCCGCTGCGGCGGCCGACGGTCCTCCGCGCATCCGCAACGTCTACGTGCCGACCGACGAACTGGACGGGCTATTCGGCGAGGGCAAGAAGGGCGTGCTGATGACTCGCGACGAGTTCAACGAGCTGTGGGCCAAGGCCCACGCGGCCGGCCGCGTGGTCGCGACGCCGCCCGAACCGGCCGTGCTCACCGGCGCGCACTACCAAGCCGAACTCGGCGAAACCGAGTTGCGCATCGTCGGGCGCGTCCGGGCCTCGAAACTCATAGCCGGTTGGCAGGCCGTGCCGCTCGCGCTGGGCGGACTGGCACTCGAGTCGGCCGAACTCGATGGAAAGCAAACCTGGTTCGGGCGCAGCCCGAGCGGCGAACTGAATTGGGTGCTGCGCGAGAAGGGCGACTACGAACTGGTCGTGCGATTGTCGGCCCCGCTTGTTCGCACCGGCGGCGACCTGACGACCATGTTCCGGCTGCCGCCCGTGCCTGCGTCCGAGTTTCTGTTGACCGTTCCCGAAGGCAAGCAGGCGCGAGTCAGCGGCGTCGAACTCAAACCGCAGGCCGACCAGAACGGCCGCGTCGTCCGAGTGCCCGTGGACCGGACCGGCCAGGTGGCGCTGGCGATCTTGGATCAGGCCGGCGGCGGCAAACGTACGTCGCTCGTGTTCGTGCGCAGCGACTTGAATGCCGCCGTTGAGCCGGCGGGCGTGCGCCTCGAGGCGAACATCGAACTGGACGTGGCGGCGCACGCCGGCGACGAGTTCCGCGTCGTTGTGCCTGCCGCGCTCGATGTTGCGGCGGTGGAGAGCGCCGAGTTGGCCGGCTGGACCGCGGCCGAACCGAAAGACGATCGCGTCGAGTTGACCCTGAAGTTCCGCCAGCCGTTCGAAGGCAAGCGGCTCGTGCGGTTGCGCGGGCTCGTGCCGATGCAACTGGGCCAGCCTTGGTCGATGCCCGAGCTGGTCGTGCCGGGCGCGGTGTCGCAGATGGGCGAGATCACTCTGCAGCCGGCGGCGACCGTGCGGCTGAACTTCGGGCGGCTCGACGGCGTGCGTCGCTTGCCGGCCGACAAGCCGGCCCCGGCCCCCGCGCCGGGCTCGGCCGCGCCGCCCGCCCCGGTCGGCCCGCGGCATCGCTTCGCGTTCTGGCAACCACGCTATCAACTCACGCTGGTCACCGCCTCGCGCGACCAGGAGATCTCGGCGGCGATCGCGTCGCTGGTCGAAATCGGCCGAGCGGGCCTCGTGCTGCGCGGCAGCGTCACGATCGAACCGCGCTACGCCCCGCTGTTTCACGTCGCTCTGGAACTGCCGCGCGATTGGAACGTGACCAGCCTTCAGGCGGCCGGCCAACCGGTCGTTTGGGAGACGGCCGCCCTGCCCGCCGCCGAGGACGCCGCAGACGCGACCGAGGCCAAGCAGGCGATCCGATTCGACCTGCGTCAGCCGCTCGCCCCGGGAGGCTCGCTGGTCGTCACGCTCACGGCCGAGTCGCACCCCGCCGCATGGCTCAACGACGAAACTCGTCACTCACAGGCGGTCGTGCCCGAACTGCGCGTGGTCGGCGCGGGCGAGGTGGAAGGCACCGTCGTGATCGAAGCCCCCGCGGAGATCGAGCTGCGCACCAGCGCCATCTCGCCCGATCTGCAACCGATCGCGCCCCCGACCGCGCCCGGTGCGGCACGCGCCGGCACGGCGCTGGCCTATCGCTACCAAGACGACGCGCGGGTCGCCGGACGGCTCGAAGCACGACTGCGGCCCGCCCAGATCTCTATCGAGACCCTGGCGTTCGCCGCGCTCCAGCGCGAATCGCTCGGCGTCTACTATCAGGCCGACATGCAGCTCGTGGGCGGCGCCGCACGCACGTTCGACTTCACACTGCCCGCCGCCGTCGGCGAGAAGATCGAGATCGTGCCGATCGACGCACCCGTGCGCGTCGTGGAGAAGCAGCACACCACCATCGCCGCCGCCGACTCCGACACGGGCGAAGAACTTTTCCTCTGGCACGTCGTGCTCGATCAGCCGGTCACCGGCCGGTTGATGCTGGTGATCCGGGCCGAACTCAAGGTTGAGTCGAAGTCAGAGGTCGGCGATCAGCGATCAGCAATCAGCAATCAGCAGGCCTCGGTTCCCGTGCTCCGGTTCCGCCACGTGACCCGGCAGAGCGGCTACATCGCCGTCGAGGCGGCCAACGATCAGGAAGTGAGGTACACGACCGACGCATTGCGCGAAGTGGACCCGGCCGACCTGCCGCCGATCCGCGCGTACCGGCCGGCCGGCCGGATCGTCGCCGCCTATCAGTATCAGCGGCTGCCGTACCGCCTCGCGCTCGCGGGCGAGCGACGCGACCCGAAAGAAGTGCTCGCCGCGGTGTGCGACTCGGCCACGATCACCAGCGTCGTCGGTCGCGAGGGCATCGTGCGGCACCGCGCGGCGTACACGCTGCGCAGTCTCGGTGTGCAGCACCTCGCCGTGCAGCTTCCCGCCGGCGCCAATCTCTGGAGCGTCACGCTCGACGGCGAGCCGATCGAGGTGCGTCGCACGGGCGGCAAGCACATCGTGCCGCTGCCCGCGGGCGTCGCTTCCGGCGCGACCCCGGCGCATACGGTCGAGCTGATCTACGAGTCGGCCGTCGCTGAACAGACGCCGGCTGCGAGCGATCAGACGTCCGCCGTCAGCCCGCGGCAAGCGGCGATTGGCAATCCACAATCGCTCGGACGGCTGCTCACTCAGACGATTCGCCAGACTGCGCCGGTGCTGAACATGTCTACACTGCAACTGAAGTGGACCGTACACCTGCCCGACGGCGCAGTGCTCGTCTCGAGCGACGGCGACTTCAAGCCGGAACTGGAACCGACCCGCCCGAGTCTGGTCGGCCGCATCCGCGAGACGATCGCCGAGCACAGCACGAGCGACCTGCGCGGCAAGCTCGCCGGCCTGGCCTGGGCGATTGCCGGCGCGGTCGTCGTGTGGATGCTCGTGCAGTCGCGAAGCTGGGTCATCCGCATCGGCGTCGTCGGAACTGGCCTCGTCGCCATCGCTGCGCTGACGCTCGTGCAGGTGACACGATCGGCCAAGGAGGCGTCCGTTGCGTCGTACCGCGCCGACTTCGGGCGAGTGGGCATGGCGATGCCGGCCAGCGAGGCACCGATGGAAGCGGTCCCTGGCGGCTCCGATGATTTCGGCAGCGGCATGGCGATGGGCATGGGAGGGCCGGGAGCCCCCGCCACACCTCCCGCCGCCCCACTTGACTCCGAGATGAAAGGAATCGTGCATGATCTGAATGAGGTGAACAAGCCAACCGACATGGCACGAGATCCTGCACCCAAGTCAGAAGCAGTCGACATGCCTGCTCCGAAAACAGCCGAACCGGAGCGGCCCATGCCCGGCGCGGATCGCGCCACTGCTGCTTCGACTCCTGCGCCCGCGAGCGACCCGTCGGAAGGACGACCGCTGCCCTCACGGGAAGACGCCAAGAAGAGGGGAAGGATAGTCGGTGCTGCAGCAACGCTTGCTGAGAAGGAAGTCACAGAGTTTTCGGTGTCGTCTAGCGATCTGAAATCCAGGCTGACCAAGGTGGATCCCGCGAGCGGCAGCCGGGGAGCGGTTGACGACGACCATGACTACGCGGCCGTGCAGGCGAGTGCGGCGCGCGGGCGGCTGTCGCTGACGATGAACCTCGAGACCCAGGGTCGAGCCGGCGTGGTGTTCGCTCGCCAAGCGGGCGAAGGCGACCTGGTAATCCGCATCCAAGAGGCCACGGCGACGCGCAGCGTGATGTGGGCGCTTGCGGCCGCTGTCGCACTGGTCGCATGGTTGATCCGTGAGCGCTCGCGGGCCGGCCGGTTTGTCTGGGCCGCGACCTGGCTGCTCGCGCCCGTCGGCCTATCGGGCCTGGCGCCGCTCGCGTGGACGCCCGTGCTCGACGGCGTCTTCGTCGGCGGCGTCGCGGCGGCCGCACTCTGGTTCGCCTCGGACCTCGCCGGCTGGCTCAGAGATCGTTTCGCAGCGTGGGGCGTCGTCACCGCCGCGGGCATGCTGCTCATCGTGACCGCACAGCCCGTGCTGGCACAGCAGACAGAGGGCAGAGGTCAGAAGTCAGAGGTCAGCAATCAACAATCCGCAATCAACAATCCACAATCGCCTTTCACGCTCTTCGTTCCTTACGACCCGAAGAACGGCGACCCGCGCGGCAGCAAGTTCGTCTACTTGCCGCACGATGAATTCTTGAAACTTTGGAACCGGGCGAATCCCGACAAGCCGATCGAGCCGCCCGCCGACCTGCCCGCGATCGTCGCCCGCGCCGAATACGACGGCCGGCTCGATGGCGAGATCGCCCGCTTCGCCGGCCGACTGGTGATCTACACCTTCCGCGACCAGTGGACCCGCGTGCCCCTGCCGCTCGGCAAGGTCGCGCTGGAACGGGTCGAGATCAACGGCCAGGCGGCGTCGGTGGATGAGAAAGTCGAGAGTGGAGAGAGACGAGTTGAGAGCAAGAAGGAGGCGCCGAAGTCGGCCGCTCCGAACTCTCCACCCTCAACTCTCCACCCTCAACCGTCCCTCGGCGTCTACATCGACAAGGCCGGCACGCACGTGGTCGATGTGCGGTTTCACGTGCCGGCGACGCGAGTCGGGGCGACCGGGCGAGTGACGTTGCCGCTGCGGCCGACCGCGGCCGGCGTGCTGCGGTTCGAGCTGCCTGAGCCGGGCCTGGTCGTCGAGACCGAAGGGGCGCCGGGCGGCTGGCGTCGCACCAAGGTCGATGATCGCGAGCTGGTCGAACTGCCCGCCGGCGACGCTCGCGAGGTCACCGTGCGCTGGCAGCCGCGGCGCCAACTGGCGCCGGCCACCAGCCTGGTCACCGCCGACCAGGCCGTGCTCGTCGACATTCAAGATTCGGGCATTCACCTGCGCAGCAAGTTCACCTACCGCGTCGCTCAAGGGTCGGTGCGCGAACTGCGGCTGCGCGTGCCGAGCGGCGTGGCCGTGCGATCGGTGCGCGGCGCCGACCTGGCCGACTGGTCGGTCGAAGACGACGTAGCGGTCGTGTCGTTGAAGGGGGAAGTCGCGACTGGCACGGAGCTGTCGATCGACGCATTTCTGATCGGCCAGGAGCCGCGCGGGCGACTCGCCGTGCATACGCTCGAACCGCTCGGCGTGGCCCGCGAGACGGGGCGGATCGTCGTCGGGTGCAGCGGCCAGTTTCGCGTGCGGGTCGATCGAACGGGCGGCCTGGGCCAGGTCGAGCGCGAAGGGGTGACGGTCCCGCCGAGCACTGAGGCGCTCTGCGAAATGATCTCGGCGTTCCGTTACACCGGCCGGCCGTGGACGCTGGAGCTGGGCATCGAGCGGCTGCGGCCACAACTCGCCGTGTTCGGGCGGACCGCGCTGGCTGTGGCGTCGCAACGCATCACGATGCACGCCGAGATCGACGCCACGATCGAAGACGAACTGCTGGCGTCGTTCGACGTGCGCCTGCCCGGCTCGCTGCGCGTCAGTCGGGTGAGCGTGCCGGCCGACGCCGATTGGTTCCTGCGCCGCGACGGCGACGATCAGACGCTGGCCGTCGATCTGGGCAAGCCGACGATCGGCAAGGTCACGGTCACGATCGACGGGACATTGCCGCGCAACGCCAACGACACGCTGTTCGCCGCGCCGCTCACGACCGTGGCCAACGCCAAAACCCAGAAGGGCGAAATCGCCATCTTCCTCGACGACGATCTGGATGCGGTACTGGCCGAATCGGGCGGCGCCCAATCGGTCGATCCGTCGCGACTGTCGGACTCGCTGCGTCAAGTCGGCAAAGCAGCGCCGAACTACGCCTTCCGATTCGAGGCGCCGCCGCAGGGATTGACGCTGCGGCTGCAGCCGGCCAAGTCGGAACTCAGCGCCGACGTGGCGACGACGGTGAGCGTACGCGAAGGGTCACTGGCAGTGCTCGGCCAACTCGATTTCGACGTCGAGCGCGCGGGTCGATCCGAGTTTCGGTTCACCACGCCCGATTGGCTGGGCGACGACGTCGAGGTGCGCGGCCCGAACATTCGCCAAACCAGTTCGACCGCCGGGCCGGAAGGGCGACGCACTTGGACAGTCACAACGCAACAGGCCGTGCGCGGCGGTCTGCGGCTGCACCTGGTTCAGGTGATGCCCCTGCCCGAGGACGGCAAGATCGCCGCGCCGGTGATCGAGCCGCTCGACGTCGAACGGTCGCGCAACTATGTGATCCTGGAAAACCGCACGGCCGACGAAATGCGCGAGACGAGTACCACAGGCGTCACATCGCTGCCGCTGGCCGACGTGCCGGTCGAGGTCGCCGACGAGTTGCGGAAGCGAGCCGTATCGGCCCACCGTGTCGCCGGCGCCGCCCGCGAGACATCGCTCGAATGGCACAAGTTCCAGCGCGATCGCGAGACCGGCCTGGCCGCCAGTGTGAACCTGGCCGACGTGGTCACCGTGATCCACGACGACGGCAGCTACCGAGCGAAGATCACCTATCGCATCGCCAACCGCACGCTGCAGTTCTTGGAACTGGGCATGCCGCGCGGCAGCGTGGTCTGGGCGCTGCACGTCGACGGCCAGCCGGCCCGGCCTGCCGTGCAAACCCGCGGCGGCCGCGAGGTCACGCTGGCGCCGCTGCCGAAGACGTCGGAGGCCGACCTGGCGGCTGAGGTCGTGCTCATCTACTCCGGAGCGGTCGACGGCGGCCGGCTGTCGTGGTGGCGAAAGGCGTCGCCGCCCACACCCGAGATACTGGGCAACGTGCCGGTCGCACGCACGCTCTGGACCGTGTACCTGCCGCGCGAGTTCTCGGCGCATCTCATCGAGCGCGACAGCAACCTGACCGCCGCGGCCGCGTCGGACCAGGAGATCGAGCGGCGGCTGTCGGTGATCGAGGAACTGACTGAGGTGTTTGCGTGTGCGACCGATTTTCGCAACGAGGCGCGGCGCCAGCAGGCGATCGGCAACCTCAAACAGATCAAGGCCGGGTTCCAGAACGAACAAGAGGCGCAGCAGGTGGGACAGAGTTGGGCCTACCGCACGCTGGACAACAAGGCCGAGGCAGAGCTGGCGTTCAACTCGCGGTGGGCCGAGGTGCAGCAGCAGTCCGAAAAACTGAATCGCGAGATCGACAAGCTCACCAAAAACATGCCCGCGTCCGCCGGCGAAGGCCAGCGCGACAGTGTAGCCGTGGACCTCTACTACAACGAAGGGCAACGCAAGTCCGGCGGCCAAGCAGACATTAATGGCCTCGCCGACGAGTCATTGCTGAACCTTGAATCGAAGGCTAGCGGCGGCAAGGCGGACGACACCGATCAACGGGAGCTGCGCCGTTTCAAGCTACAGACAGAGAACCGAGTCCAGCTCGGCAAGTTGAAAGAGGCCCAAACAATGGAGCAGAAGGAGGTGGCCGGGCAACTGGAGCAGCGGAAGGCCAACAGGCCACTAGGCGTGGATCATGGGTTTGGCGTTCCCTCCGTGTCGGGCGGGCAGTCACATCAGGTGTTCCTTTCCGACGGGAGCGTGGCGTTTGGTGTGACGAGCCAGGTGCGGATGGGAGACGCTAGTGGCGGCGACGGCGTCGCGGGCTGGGGCGCCCTGCGCACGCGACGGGCCGGCGGGCGATCGATCGAGTTCGATATTCCGCTGGTCGGCCAGGCGTATCATTTCAGCAAGGTGCTGGGCGAGCCGAAGCTGGTACTCCGCGTGAGACACCGCGACCTTGTCCGGTACGCCGCAGCCGCTGCGTGGGCGGCGCTGTGTCTTGGTTTGGCCGCCGTGGTGTTCTTCGTGGCGACCCGTTCCGGCGCGGGCCGCTGGCTTGTGCGCGGCTGGCCCTGGCTCGCCAGCCTACTCGGCGCGGCCTGGTGGTTCCTGTTCCCGCTGGGCGGCGTCGGACTGGTGCTCGTGCTCGTCGGTCTCAGCGCGCTCGCGTGGCGCACACGACCTCGGCCGGCATCCGCGTGAGACTCCTCGTTTCGTGCCAACTGGCACGCCAATCACTACGGTCACGTCTTGCACTGCTGAGGCGACCACGAACTGGGGTACGAGGCGACCGTCGTTTCCGACCCGACCGGACCGGCCACAATCTTCGTGCGACGATACCGCTCCAGAACGGCCAGCACCTCATGCGATGTGTGCGCGCCCGACCGCTTGTACACCTGCCAGTCCGTGCTCCGGTCGATCACGACAATGCTCGGCAATTCGCGAATCTGAAACTGCTCGGCTACCTTCCGGCCCCTCTCAGTGTTGAGGTCCACGAACAGTCGGACGTAGTTGGCCGCCAGCGCCGTCTCGACCTCGCCGCTGAGAAACGGCTTGCCGGCCTCGCCCGCGTTCGGCCCGCCGCTCTCAAAGACGATAAACAGCGGCCGGTCCGTGCGGAGCACACTCTGAACGGCTTGGTAGTAGCTGGTGTTCCAAGCCACCGTGCTCACTGCGTTCATCGTCAGACACAACGCCGTACACAATCCTGCGATCCACATGACTCACCTCGCCGCGCCATCCCTCGCGTCAGCAGACCTCCCTGCGGTGTCCACGTCCTTAGAGGTAGTGCGCAAAAGTAGGAAGGAATCCCTCAGACACGTCTGGAACCGGCCGTGTGGTCGTCCGTGATATGCGAGCCGGAGCGGCTCCACTTCTCTGGTGGGCTGGGCGTCGTGCCCGAAAGTGGGCTGTGAGTATACGAGTGGGAAACGGCGTGTCAATTACGAAAAGGAGAATGGCTGGGCCGACTGCGGGAAGTTGAAGGAGTTGAAGGAGTTGAAGGAGTTGAAGGTTGAAGAAGCTACCACGTGTTCTGCCTTGTTCAACTTCTTCAACTCCTTCAACTTCTTCAACTGATCTTGCACCCTTGTCTGCCGGCCGCGGCGCCTGCACAATGAGCGGCGCGACAACGACTCTGTACCAGGAGACACCAGTGAGCGATAAGCCAACGGTCATCGTAAGCGGGTTTGCCGACGAGGCGGCAGTGACGAAGGGGGCAGTCGAGCAACTTGCCGCGTTCGCCGCGATGGGCCTCGAGTACTACAGCCTGCGATTCATTGACTTGGGCGGCGGCGTCAAGAACGTGATGAAACTCACCGCCGATGAAATCAGGGAGCTGCAACGGCTGCATCAGGTCTACGGAATCCGCGTGGCATCGATCGGGTCGCCGATCGGCAAAGTGAAGCTGCGCGACGTAGACGACGGGACGAAGAACGCCTTTGTGCCGTTCGATCGTTACCTGAACGAAGACGTGATGCGGGCCATCGATCTGGCTCACACATTCGAGACGAAGCTGTTGCGCGGCTTTTCGTTTTACCCGCCGCGGGGCGACGATGCGACGAAGCACTTGGCCCAAGCAGGCGAACAGCTGGCGGCGATCGCCGAGCGGTGCCAGCAGAACGGCGTCATCTACGGCCTCGAAGTCGAGGCGAACCTGGTCGGCAAAAATGGCCGCACGCTCGCCGATCTGTACGCTCGCGTGAACAGCCCCTACATGAAACTGATCTTCGACGCCGGCAACCTGACTACCCAGAACATGCCAGCGGCCCAGGTCTTTGCCGAGTATCAGGCGATGCGGCACGGCATCGGCTGGATGCACATCAAGGATTACCGCATCGATCCCAGCCTCGAGTGGACCGGCGTGGTCGATGAAGAGCGGCTGAAGAACTTCGTGCCGGCCGACGAGGGCGACAGCGGCCACGAGGCAATTCTGCGCGACTTTCGATCGGTGATCCCGCAGATCGAGGCCGAGTTGCGGCCGCTCGGCGTGCCGGGCGTGGTGCTCGATCTCGAGCCGCACCTCAAGGGTGGCGGCCAGTTCGGCGGCTACAGCGGCCCGGACGGCATGGGCGTCGCGCTACGCGGCCTGGTGCGACTGCTCGACTACGCGGGCATCGGCTATCGCCTGCGCGGCTTCGAGTCGGTGCGCCGCAGCCGCGGGTTCTGACGAGAAGGCTTGAAAAAGGCGTAGCCGTGGGACAAGTCCGCGAGTTTCCGCCATCCCCGAGACAGTCTCTATGGTGGGACTCGCAGACTCGTCCCACCCTACGCGCT
>DAIOWH010000146.1:0-16829 GCA_036758585.1 Planctomycetia bacterium | reverse complement strand
GTGGACCCAGATGAACGCTAATCTAACTCTAACCGGATTGATTCGATTGCTTAGCGATCCTGCCTGGGTGCAGAAGCAACAGGAGTTCCTTCGAGCCGCTGCTCGCGCAGCGTGAGCATGCCCTGAATCGGGTCGGATGTAAAGCTGACCGCGCGACTAGCTGACGCGCGGTTTCCGAAGCATGCCCCGTCTGTTCCTATCGTGACCCGTACGTGAGTCGGCCCTGGTTTGCCTCTCAAGGAAAGCGCCACCGTTTGACCTTTTTGCGCTGATGGCCTTCTGGGTCCTTCAACACGATGTGACCTGGCTCCTCGACAATCGCCTCGGCTCCCATGCTCTCGAAGACGTGGTGCCCATTCTTGTCCGGCTGCAGCTCGCCACGAAGAAAGCTGTCGTACGAAGTAAACAGCGTCATCCGTATCTCTTGGAGCACGTCAGGCGGAATTGCGTGCCAATCCGTGCAGACGAGAGATCGACCGTCACCAGAGTGTGCCGCTCCGGTATTGAACGCGAGAAACTGAAGGAGGATGGGAGGATCAACGAAGACGCGCAGAATGGAACTCGTGCGCGGTGAGCCGTCGACCTCGAAGCTCTCGACGGTGAGTTCAAACAGATCACGAGCGCGCACTCGTTGATCCATACCGATATTGCCCTTTCGGGTTGAACCACTAAAGAGTCCATCGCTCGCGATTGTCCCGCGGCGGCTGCATCCGGTCCAGGCTTTTTTGCTGGAAACACCAACCAGCCGATGGCGTGTCTGCAAAACGTACAATGATGTGTGCGAATGTGTGAGCTAACGCGCGCCGACGAGCGAATGAAGACATATACCCTTCCGAACGGTGTGATCGGGTGTAACCTGTTCAAGTACCGCAGAATTGATGACTTTCTCTTCGATTCCATTGCAAATGCGCGATTGTGGTTCTCTGATCCGTTGCAATTCAATGATCCTTACGACTGCAACTTGGATTTCACAGTGGGCCTGCAGGACGATTGGTATGAGCACCTGTTCAATGCAGTGCCGGCTACCGTTTTGACGCGCGAACGACAGGAGCTGCGTGAGCGATTTGAGCGCGATCCAGATGCAGCCGCACAAATCAAACGGCGCTTAGAGCAAATTGAGTACGGGAACATACGGAAGCAGATCGGGGCGCGCGGCGTATGTTGCTTCGGCAGAGTTGATGACAATCTACTGATGTGGGCGCACTACGCTGACAAGCATTCGGGTGTCTGTCTGACGTTTGACATCTCTGAGGACGAAACCTTCTTCAACGCGCCTTATCTAGTTGAATATCGCGAAGAGTTACCGCAGTACAATCTACTGGACGTCTTGCGCAAACTTCCCCACACCGGTATCGTTCAGCACATACTTGCCACAAAGTCCAAAGAATGGGAGTACGAGCAGGAGGTCAGGATCATTAAGTGGTCGCGCTTCGGGCCATTTCGCGGTTTGCTAGAATTTAAGAAAAGGGCGTTAACCGAGGTGACCTTTGGCCATAAGACTCGTGCTGAAGACAAAAAGAGAGTCGCCGTTCTACTGGCTGGTGATGCCTATAAACATGTCCGTTTGTCAGAGATGAGACTTAGCCAAGGAGCTTTCGCCTTGATCAAGATGCCTTACAATGCTTGTAGCTCGACTGTAGAGCAGTTAGAGCAGCACGAGTAAAAACCACACGGGAGCCACTCAGGCTCCCGTGTGTTGCGCCTCGTCTCAGCCACCTGCCTTGACGAGACGACCCCAGAGCAGGCTTAAAACTCGCGATTGAGTCAGGTTCCCCGGACGAGTTCGATGCGGCCTTGCACGATGACAAGGAGCTCGCACCCATGGGGCGATCGTAGTTGCCAACCGTCTCCTCCTCGCGGTATCTCCAGAAACGTGTCAGTCGAGTGTTCTTCTCCATCTAGCTCCATTGAACCTCGAAGGACCCAAACCAGACATGTCCCGTCACTCATGCGCCAGAGCGGGTATGTTGAACCAGCGTCGAGGCGGTAGAGCGTCGTGTAAGGGCCGGCAAAGCCGTCGCGTCCGAGCCCCTCGGACGTATACTGAAACAGTTTCCTTGAGAAGCATCCCGGTGCCCCGGTTGGCGATTCTTTCCAAGGCATCTCGTCCGCTCGAATCTTGCGCGGCGCTTCTGCAAGCAGCGGTTGGACAGCGAGCGACTGGAAGCGTCCGCGAACGACTGAGAGAATCTCGCACCCCCGAGGGGAACTAAGCGCCCAACCATCGTCACCTGCCCTTAGCTGCAACCAGTCACCGGTCTCGTAGGCAGTTCCATTAACATCGAGTGAGCCCTTCCTCACCCAGATCTCACAAACGCCATCAGCGACGCGCAATGGCGGAAACACGGTGCCCGGCTCAAAACGGCAGATGTTTGTTAGCGGACCCCAAAGGCGGCCCGCTGTTCGCCGGTCCTCGAACGGTATTTCGTCGTAGAAGAGCCGAAACGAAAATCCGTCAACACCGGTGGCGGACCGTTCCCACGGAATACTCTGAACCTGCGTGCACTTGGCTGTTGGATTCATGCTTTGCTCCTAGATGTCAGTACTTTGATTTACGAACGCCGGTTCCGACGCGTGGTCGGACACGGCCATGAAAACGTGTACGGCGCATAGTTGACACCCGTGTAGGGGGACACGGAGGATTGGATCCGATGCGCTGGCTGCACCGGTCTCGAGTATTGCACTGTCCCGTAATCGCGATCACCGCTGGGACTGTGGGAGTAGCGCCGGGCGACCGATTCCCTGGCCGAGTATTCATCAGGTCGCAACCCCTGTGGTGACTTCCTCACATAAATGACGTATGTCGCAGTGGTGCGTGGCACTGCCGCGGTGCTAAAGAGCACCTCGGCGTCTGAATGCTCGTGCGACACGTAACAGAATGGCTTGGCATAGGTGAACTCTGAGCATGGTGCAGGACGCCAGCCGATCCTGCCGTTGGTATCGCTCCCCACCTGCAAGTTAGGTATGTGCTCGGGGGTAGAGACGTAAACAGCTTCACCGCAGCGAAGCCGGAGCCCAGTCCGAATCACGGAGGGGGCCGCCGGCATTTTGATCACAATCGTTGCGTTACGGCCGCCGCCATACTCAATCTGAACCGACGCAGGCGCTGTTGAGGGTTGAGCCGGACGACTTACCACCTTCTGTGGCGACTCCTTCACCTGCGCCGGCACGGTGCGCAGCCTGACATCAGGCTCCTTTCGCTCTTGGGCTCGCCTTCCCTCCTGGTTCACCCCATGGGCGAACGCCGGCTTTTCCGCAAATGGAGTAATCGGGCTTGGCGGTACTTGGGTCACGGACTGCGCCTGCGGAACGGTTGGTTTATTTTTCGGCGCTGTCATGACATCAACCGGCCGTTGTTCCACCGAACGGGTTGGTTCGTTGTGCGCCGCGTATTCCTTGATGAACGCGACGGCTTGATCCACCTTTCCCGGATCCGCGCGTTGTGGCCCACAGCCACTGACTGCGATGACCGCCACCATGGCGGTCATGAGCATCAAACATTTCATTGGCTATCCTTCGTACTTAGGAAAGGCCTGAGCTCGCCCGCTTTCGGAATTCTCCGGGCGAGCTCAGGCGAACTTCGAACGTTAACAACACGTGGTGTTCATGCTGTTCGGCCTCATCGACTCGCTTGGGCGCGTCTCAGCGCTTCGCGGCTATCAGCGATCCGTCGCCGAACATCATCAAGGGCGGTTCGCACTTGCGGGTCAGTCTCGCAGGTGGTCGACGCGGCCACCCGCGCCCGAAGAAGGTCCATGGCATCCTTGAGTTCGTCATACTCCTCATGTAATGCCAAGGCGTGCTTCCCGACCGCCTCTGCTTCGTCCGCAAGCTGTTTAGCAGCCGACGAACGCTCACGCTGACGGGCATCGTTCGCAAGTCCCTTGATGTAACGGACCGTTGCGACACACTCCAAAATCTGCTGTCCGAGTTTGTCGAGAAGTTGGTCTCCTTCCTTCAAGGGTTCGGTGACGCTGGCGGGAGCCTTCCGAGCAATGTTGCTCGGAAGGCCCGTCGCCGGGTCGGCATCGACGCAGCCGACCAAGACAACAACCAGCGGGACGAGTGTCCACTTATTCATACCGACCGCCTCCAGGAATTCCGGGAAGCCTCGCAATTGCCAAATCAGCTCGTTCGCTTACAGCCCGGAGCCGGGCCTCGATCGAGTTGAACAGTTCCGTCATTGAGTCTTGGAGCTGCCCAACCGCCTGCGGATCGACCGCGGCCGACACGTATTCGGCCTGTTCCGCTTGGGCACGAACCTCTTTCAGCAAGCGGTACTTCTCCTTCACAGCCTGGAGTTGTTTTCCAGCACTCTCAACCGCAGCATCCGTCGCGGCAAGCAAGGAGCTCGCCCGACGCTCCGCGGTCCGACATTGGTCAGCGAGGCCTTGCAGGCTCACGCGAACCTCTGAGTCCTTTGCTGCCAATGCCCGCCGTTCGTACGACTCGGCCCGGACTTGGGCCGTGTACTTCACCACTCGTTGATCCTCGCGGATCTGTTGGAGTCTCCCGAGTTCCTGCTCGATCCGCTTGATGCGCACCTCGTCCTCACCGAGCAAGCGATCAATGCGACGCACCAGGTTTTCTCCGAAGACTTCTAGGCGGGCCTCGCAACCGCTGAATCCAGCGGCCAGCACGAGCACGCCGACGAGGGCAAGTACAACAGACGTTGCAATCAATCTCATGGTCAAACCTCAACATTCAGAGAATTGCCGCCGCGTACAGAGCCCGACGGCTTGGCTCACCTCTCCTCGTCCGTCCCTGCGAACCATGCCGATTTCCTGTGTCATGACTAGGCCCTCCTCAAATAAACTTCAGAATGAACCATCAACACTGAGCGTATTAGAGCAACGCCCAAGTCGATGGCAGCAAAATGCGAGCAAAAGGGAGCAAAGTGCGAGCAAACGGCAGTTGAGGCGATTAGCGGCCGATGGGAGATGCAGAAGCGTTCAGGACTTGATGGTTAGCAGAGAGCGGCCGCGCGGGAATCTGAATGCGTTCCAGGAAGCGACGCAGTTCCGCTGTCTGCGGATTCGACAGGAGCTCCTCAGTTGGTCCATGCTCGGCCAGAACGCCGTCTCTGAGAAAGAAGACTGTGTCAGCGATGTGCCGCACAAAAGAGATTTCATGCGACACGAGCAACATCGTCATGCCGGACGCAGACAGTTCCCACAGCATTTCCATGACGGCGCAGCGCATCTCGACGTCGAGCGCCGCAGTGATCTCGTCCAGCAGGAGTACTTGTGGCTCCAAAAGAACGGCGCGCAAGAGAGCGAACCGCTGGCGCTCGCCGCCTGACAGCCGATGTGTCGGCCGGTCGAGGAGATGTTCGAGGCGAAATCGCCGAGCGAGCGTGAGCGCTCGGTCCCGAGCTTCCGCTGATGATACTCCCTTTACACGCACGAGCGGCAGGGTGAGATTCTCGAAGGCCGTCATGGTTCCCCAGAGATTGTAGTCCTGGAAGACGAGACCGATACGACTCGCAATCGTGTTTGGCTGAAACCAACTTGCGCGTGTCGAGACAAATCGCATGCCCTCGAGCGCGACGTGGCCTGCGTCGCACTTCTCCAATCCAACAACACACTTGAGGAGCGTCGTCTTTCCGGAACCACTCGACCCAATCAACGCGCCCGTGCGACCTTTTCCAATTTCGAAAGAGACACCATCGAGAACGACGCGCGTGCCGAAGTGCTTTCGAAGTCCCGAAACACAAAAGAACGATGGATGGCCGTTATCCATGCTGCACCCCGTAGCGCCGTTCGGCCCAAGCGGCGATGCCAGTCACCGGCAAAATGATGGCAAGGTACGCGAGCGCGACAAACGTGTAGAACTCCAGCGGGCGAAAGGTCTCATGAATGAGCGAGTTTGCCGTGTACAAGATCTCGGGAACCGCGATGAATGACGCGAGACTTGAGAGTTTAATGGCGGTCGCGCATTGATTCGCAAGCGGGGGGAGGATCGATCGCAGAGTGTGTGGGATCGCGATTCGCCGCGCGATATCCCAGCGACTGAGGCCACACACGTAACCCGCCTGGATTTCGCCCGTTGGTATCGCGGCAAGCCCGGCGCGGAACACTTCCGAGAAGTACGCTCCCATGTTCATAGCGAGCGCGATGACCGCAGTCGTCCAGGCGGTGAGCCGTATCGGGTAATTCAAGACGTCGCGAAAGAGAATTGGAAGGCAGAAAAACATCCAGATCATCAGTATTAACACCGGTAAAGCACGCAAAAACTCCACGAGGAAAACGACCGGTTTGCGAATGACTGCCGGGGTCGCCACGCGTAGCGCACACAATCCGAGGCCGACGCAAATACTACCAATGATCACGCAAGCGTTGAGTTCCAGCGTGAATAGGCAGGCTCGGAGAAGCTCGTCTCGGAATTTCCACAACCACGACCACTCCCATTGGTACATTTTATTCGCCTCCCGCGACTGGTGCTTGGCTTGACTCTCTTCCGGGCGGGTAGCGGATCGGTGGGAGTTCATGGAGCAGCGGGATATCGTACTTCGCTTGGAACTCCATCCAGCGTCCAGTTGACATGAGGTAGTCGAGTGACGTGTTAATGAACTGCCACCACTGAAAATCCTCGTATCGCACTGACCATCCGAGCGCGAGCATTTCCAGTTGATCCTCGCCGCCGAACACAACTTCGACTTCGGGATGAGCGGCCGCATACCCGCGGACGGTGACGATGTTCATGAATCCAATATCTGCTTGCCCTGCGCTAACGGCACTTAATGGAGCGGTGAGATCGCTGCCCGATAGGCTCACAAGCTGGAGTTCGGGGAATCTCCGGCGGAAGAACTCTTCCATCGCCTGCCCCTGCAAGACGGCAACGCGCGGCTTCGTGCTCGTTATTTTGTCGAGAGAGTCAAACTTCCGCCCATTGCCTCTCTCCACAACTGCGCCGTTCCCGATGTACGCGAGAGGCCGGCAAAATGCTACGGACGTAGCACGAGGAATCGTTCGATAGGTGGGGCCAATTGACAGATCAAACTGGCCTGATTGAAGTCCAGCTGCGAAGTTGCCCAGATTGGTTTCGTGATAGACCGGTCTTACCTTCAGTTGCTCGGCAATATACTCCACCGCATCGATGAAGAGTCCACTCAGCTCTCCAGTGGACGGATCCTTCCGCACGCACGGATCAAAGACTAGGTATCCGACGTGAAGTTCCTCTGCCTTTAGCACACGCGGGAGTGTCTGGTTGGAAGTGCCTGATGGAGAGCCCTTCCCGCGACAGCCGATCAGACAAACGCACAAAAGCGGCACAAGGACTACACTAGACCTTCTCATTCCTCTTCTCCGTCGTCGCTTGTCCGGGGAAAAACTTCCGAGTAAAGACCGGCTGGTCTTGGTAGGAATTGAACAACTGGGTCCAGCACATTTGGAGGAAAGACTGGACGTTTTTCACTCACAAGCTTTCCGCCTGGTCCCGTATGCCTAATAAACACAGGCATCCAATAGTCAGGCACAGGCTCAAGATTATCCAGAATATTCAGTCGAAATGGTGGTAGTCTGTTTCCCGCTGCTCTTCCTGGATACTTTACAAATTGAGGACCACCGGGCCAGAATCCACTTGCCCCGCCAACGTACCTGTCGAAATCTTCTCTCGAGCGCCATCGTTTCTTATCGCGCCTCGCTTGCATGCGAGCATAGATCTCCGTGATTGCGCGCACCCACGAACCTCTTCCAGGAGCCGCTTCGGGCACGGGGTGCTTCTTACCCGTCACTTCTAATGCGCGCGACCATCCGAGGAGCCACAGAAATGTGGGATAGAGGGCGTTGCTGGGGCCCACATCTACGAGGTATCTGCTGAATCCTGTGAGCGGGCAACTCTCAACAGCTGTGCGCCATTCTCCCTCGTCGGAACGCTCTAGAATCTCAATTGCGACGTACTCCGAATTGTCATCGGTACCGCGTCCCACACAACGGACCCAGAATCGATCCCTCCCGATAATCGGGCGATTCACCGCCGCCTCAAACATCCGGCGAACTCTGTCCTGAAATCGACTTTTCGCATCTTTGTAAATGGGATGTCCCGTGATAAAAGCTCCCAGAGCGCCAGCAGCTAAATCGACATCCTCGCTATCATGAAGACGGTAGTAATCTTGGGTGTACAGCAACCGTTGTGTGGTGCGCCAAGGAACATCCTGTAACAATTGGTAACCGGTGTAATTCTCAAACCGCTCAAGTCCAGGCTTTCCCTTGACGGCATCTGAGACAACCATGTGATAAAAGGAACGTTTCAAGAGCTTGCGTGCTTCTTCAAAACTGCCGGTTTGCACAAGGCGTAGATGGATTGCTGTTTCACCGGAGTGACGAGAGGGCTCGGGCGGATACTCTCGCGTCGCAAGTGGATCTCGCTCCAAATGATCGAGCTCAACGTCGCGAGCACCAACAGCCTTGTGGATGTGCTTGCGAAGTCGAGCCGCGGGCGCCCCCACCTTCCACATCTCATCATCAACATGAAGGCAGTCAATCCGCAAAACTGCTTTGGCCATAGGTTGTCCTTTCTCGAACGCGGTATGCGCTATTTACACTTTCCAGGATGTTTCACCGGGAACTTTAGAACGCGAATAAAGCAATGATCTGTCTTCTCGACTCTCGAGCAGCCACCCAACTCATCAGCCATCTTCTGAATAATCTGTGTGCCCTCGCGTTCCTGTTCGGGGGCCATCGCGTCGGCCCGCCGGCGGTTGTGTATCAGAATCAGCACATCGTCTGGGTTAACTAAGCCCGTCATGTCATCCAATGAGCCTGCGCGCAGCTTGGACGAGACACTCCGAATCAAGTCAGATGGCGGCTTCCCACGGTCCCATACAATGGAGATCGGCTGCGCGGGATCGCCGTGCTCTAAGGCATTCGCAATGGCATTGTGCAGGTACACCTGTAGACACTCGAGTCTCTGAACGATTTGAAGATCCCGTCCGCTCGTTGTAACAGCTGCCTTATCGGGTGCGTACCAACCGTTGTAGTATTCAGCAATACTTCCCACGACATTGTTTAAAGCAAACCCCTGGATATCACGAGCTCGATCCAAAGCCACCAGTGCCTGAAGACGCACGGATTCGACGAGTCTTTCATCGCGCCTGAGAACGCGAAGACTCTCCTCCGACTTGGTTTTCTTTATGACTGCCTCAAGATCGTCAGTTAAAAGGCCCAGCGGCTTTTCGAAACCGTGCATGTATTCGCGCAACAATCTGAAGATGCGTTCAGCGAGAGCAACACTCAGGACACCTACCTCGGCTATACGGGCGAACAGACAGAGCACGGAGTACAGCTTGCTCGGCTGAAGGGGACATGCAAACTGGACGAGGCAGTAAGCACTGGCCTGCTCGTGCCTGACAACAAAGTCACCGGCTTTGAAGCAGAGAATACTGCCCACTTTCTCGATTTCGGGTTCGTCTACATTGAATCGCAGCTTTTGTCGCATTGCAGGCGTTTCGCTAAAGACCGTGTGTGCCTCCTCCCACAGACGCTTCCGACTCAAGTCAGCGGCGCTGTTAAAAAGCGAAAATAACTTCTTGAACGGGCTAGAACTTCGATCTGATTGCTCTTGAAGCCAACTCCACATATCCTCTTTCGGAGTCCGATTGTGCTCTGGACAGGTTCCATCGGGCTCGATGAGGCGAGCTTCGTTCACGGATTTAAAGAATAAGATTTCCCCGCGACCGACTTCCTGAAGTTCGGCACTTCCTAATTTCTCTGCCTCCTGAAGAGCGTTTATCGCGTGATAGCTTGTCGCAAATCGGCGCTTTTGTGGAGAGTGACATACAGCGGATTCAAGTATCCCTCGCTCAAGGTTTTCCCTATCACCCCGAGGCAGGGCTTCGACTGTGTCACCTTGTCTGAACATGAGAAATGGCAGAGCGACCCGCTCAGCCAGTGGTTCCAGTTTCTGCTTGCGGTCCCATTGCCAATGCCAATGAATCGGCGGGTTGTCAGGTGAGAGCGTTCCACGGACAACGTAGAGATTACCTCGCCAATAGCAGTAGTCGGATTTGATGAATTCAAGAAACTCCTGGCGAGTAAGAAACTCGTTGACGGCCCTTTGTCGGTCCTCAATGGATGTGCCAGTGGAGGCGCGAGTCAGTTCCCTGAAGCAGGTGAGTTCATCGAACGCCACAACAGTCACCCTCTACTTGGATACTGAATAGTCGGTGGTGTGCCCTCACGGCTTCTATAGCCGCCCGCTCTCCGCGAGCCCAGGCTTCGGACCGTTCCAGATCGTTCAGACCGCTAAAGTAGAAAAGAATAGCACGGTCCAAGGAGTCAGCGTGGGCGCACTCGACCTCAGGCTTGTGGACGGTGAAGTAGTGCATTGCAGCAGGGTCAACAGAGAATTCACGCCGAACCGCCTCCTCCATATGTGCGAGAAAACACTCGCTGACACCTTCCGTTCCGGGACCTAATGCGAAGAGGCCCTCGATGGTTTTACCCGATGAAAAAAGATCCCAGAAGTGCGCCTCCGCAGCTTTGGTTTCCAAGTAAGGTCGAGACGATTTGATTTCCTCTTCCGAGATTCCCAAGGCCAAGAGCAGGTCCACTAACAGCTGACGGTGGCTTTTTCCCGAAGCGGAATCCGTGACTTCGTCCGAAAGGTTGGGAATCAGCAGTGCACGGATACGGTCATCCTCAGCATGCGCGATCACAAGGCTCAGCCAGCCCGCGAACCGGTGAACGTAGTGATAGTACTGAAGCATGAAAGAACGAATTCCGTTACGGGATAGACGTCCTTCGCGCATCGCGTTTAGTACGGGGGCATTCCATTTGGTATGGTCCGTCAGACGCTCACGGAGAAGTTGGATACCTCGAGGCAGATCTTCTACGCAAACTGCGGACATCCGCTCGCGCTCTGCTCGAGACTCTAGGGAAACGACCATGGCTTTATTCTCCTTCTCTGCTGTTCCCGCCGACGGCACAATTATCGGTTACCTGACGCCCTCAATGAGTAAAGTGTGGGTAAACAGCCACGAATGGCGCAAGTGCTTGCGCCAGCACCGCTTCTGGACGTAAAAATCCGCCACACAGCCATGTGTGGCGGAATGTCGATGCAGCCAATTGAGATTTATCGGGAGCCCAACGCCTGTCGTCCGTGCATTCTTTCGACCAAACCCTGCAACACGCTCTCGACCTGGACCACTGGCTTCCAATTGATCTCCGTAAGAAAGGTCGCTTCGTCACGGCACTCCCAACAACCTGGGTTCGGGTACTGGTCTCGCTTCCCGCACCGTCGGTAGTGCCCTGAGAAATCAATTTCGTAACTGAACCCGAACACTTCCGCAGCACGCTCGAGAATCTTCACGAGAGTCTGCTCTTGCTCGTTCAGCGGCACGTAGCGATCAGCAGCCGCTCGGCGAATCGCTTCCACTCTCCGGTATGTTGTCTTCAAAAAAGTCCGTTGCTCCTTGTGGGTCAGCTTCTTCACTGCTCGAACCAGACGATCTTCCTCGTTGCTTTGTTGACGAACAGCACGACGCCTCTTCTTCGGCTGGACCATGATCATTGTCCTTCTCCCTTTGGAATTGTAGACGTGGAAACTCGCGGGCAAAGGCAGGAGTCAAGAAGGGAAAAAGCGTAGCCGAGCCGAGGCTCTCTTCGCCTGTTCTGCTCGCGAGAGGAAGAAGGGGCTGTCGAAAGAGCAGTAATGTGAAGGGGCATGGTACCATGAACACAAAGTTTTTGTCAACTATATGTCACACGCGCGTCTCAGGCACGCGTAGCAAAACCACGAATAGCGAGGCGTGTCAAGCGAGCGACAGTGCTTCCACGCGGCGGTCCGAAACGGCACCGCCGCGTGGAGTCGATGTCTTACCTTCACGGATTCACACGACTATGGACTAAGTCATTTGCCGTTCTCGGCCTGCACACGGGGTTCTCCATAACTGGCACCGAACTGTTGCTAGGAACAAACCCACGGGCCGTGCTCGCGAGACGGCGATTGTGACCGCTGGCGGCGATCATCGCCCAGACAATGCATAGCGGCCAGGTCAGCAAGAGACCCAGGCCGGCAGTGAGGAGGGCGATGATTCCGGACACGATGAGCATGATCAGGCCGCCGGCGACGCTGCTGTAGAACATGCCGAGCGGACCGAACAGGAACGCAAGCAAGAAGGCGACGAACACGCTCTTCTGGGATCCGATCACGATCGTGTTGTGGGAAACAGGTTGCATGGCGTACTCCTTGACTCGTTTCGGTGGTTGGATCAGGCATCAACGCGCGCACACGAACAACTGGTCACTGGTGACTCACTCGGCGCTCTTCTCACGAACACGCAGGGGGTGCGCGTCCGTCGAAACACCGTCTTTGCTCGCTACTCCACGAAGTCATCGGTCTCTCCTTGCGCTCTCACTGCCGCTTGCGCGACGGCTCTCGCCGTCGCAGCGTCAGAACCGGGCGCGTTCACTGACTGCTTCTCCGGTCCAACGGGCGAGAGAGAGGCTTCCACGTGTTCTCGGGGTTGGGCGTACCTTTTCCGAGATTCCTCGATAATGGCTGCGGTCTGATCTACTGGCGGCCGCTCGGGTTCTGGGAACGTCGTGAGGTTGAATGCGGTCGCGGAACCGCCCACCCTGGCGAGGGCCTCGCCGCGCTCGAGGCTCATGATCTCGGACGCGGTGAACGCGCCGAACTCATAGGCGAGGAGCTTCGCGTCGTCGGAACCGAGCCGGAACGATACGAGTGTTCCGACATTGCCGAAGATCGCAGCGCGAATTGACGGCGGGATCTGGGCGACGTACTGGTTCGCAAGGTGCAGGACCAAGCCATACTTCCGCGCTTCCGAGAGGATCTGCTCAAACTGCGTCGCACTCGCGAGTTCGACGAAGTTCTGGAACTCGTCGACGAAGAGACACCAGGGCTCACGCTCAGCGCGCGGCAGGCGGGCTCGCCGGAAAGCCGCGTGGATGATCTTCGTCACGACGAAGGAACCGAGGACTCCGGCAACCTGCGTGGTAAGGAGTCCGCCGGAGAGGTTTGCGAGAAAGATCTTCCGTCGGTTGAGAATCTCGTCGAAGTCGATGCGCGAGCGGCGCTGGCAGATGATGTTGCGGACTGTGCGATTCAGGAGAAACGGGCTTAGCTTGTTCAAGATGGGATCGAGGGATCCCTTCGGCAGGTCGGGGAACTCGTCGTTCCAAAACGACAGCAGATCCGGATCGCGGAGCCGGCTCACGACCTCGAATCGGAACGCGTCCTCGGTCAGAATGCGGCGTACGTCGCGGAGGGTCGCATCCGGGATCTGAACAGCGGTCGCCAGCGCGTGCGTCAGAATGTGCTGGAGCCGCGGGCCCCACGCATCCGGGAAGAAACGGTGGAGCGCGGTGACGATCTCCGAGACAATCCGCTCCCGCTCCGCCTCATCTCGGGCCGCGAGCACATTGAGCCCGACAGGAAAACGTGTATCGGGCGAGTTGAAATAGACGACATCGCTGAGGCGGTTCGCAGGAATGCGGGGCAGGATTTCGTGGATGAGGTCGCCATGAGGGTCCAACACGCCGACACCTGACCCGGCCGCGATATCCTGCAAGAGCATGTTGAGGAGAAGCGTGGACTTCCCGGTTCCGCTCGCGCCGCAGATGTACGTGTGGCGAGAGCGAACCTCGGCGGGAATGCCGGCGGGTTCCGTGCGACCGCGGTGCGTGTTTTCGCCGAGAATGACGCTGCCCTTCTCCCGTATGAATGGGGCAGCAGGTCTGGTACGAGTCGGCACGCGCCGGAGCCGTTGCGAAATGACGGACTGCCCGGGCAGGTGCGCGAGGCTCGCGAGCTCTTCGAGGTTGAGGAGCATGCCTGAGCGGTACGTGCATCGCCGGCGAACGGCATCCGCCAGGAGCTCCCGCTCCCCCTCGGGAATCATCTCGCCGGGCCACAGGTCGGTATTCGGAAGGAGCTTTTGCGGCGGGTTGCTGAACTGCTCGGCCCAGCCGAGGAGTTGGCGATACACGGCGTCCGTACTTGCGAGGACGTGGACAGCGACAGCAAAGAGAGGAGATCCGAGCTTGCTCTGGAGCAAGCGATCCGACAGATCCTCGAAGAGGTATTTCCCCGGATGGTACGGATCGGCCACGGCTTCCATGAGCGTCTCTGCCCAGGGACCGCGAACAGCCTGGAAGAGGACCTGGAGCATCGCCCACTGCTCCTCCCCCAGCTGGTCCATCGCGGCGATCGCGACACCGAGGGGATCGGGATCGAGCTTTGTGAACGTGCGCAGAGAAAAGCAGTGGCCTGCCTGCAGCGCGAGCTGCGCGGCCGCACTGTCGTCGTCGACCCAGGATTCGATGTGCTGCGGGTCGAAGTCGTCAACCGGCGCGATCGGCTGATCGACGACGGCGGAATTCGGATAGTGCGCGAAGAGCTGGCTTCGGAGGAGCTCGGCGTCAGATCGGTCGGCGACGAACTGGACGACGGTGAGCGGCGGACGGTCCTCAATCTGGCCGAGGCCGTAGAGTTCGAACGCGACGGGATAGCGCGTGGCGGGCAGAGAAAGGAGCAGCTGCTCGGCGCGGGGAATCGTTGTTTCATCTTCAGGAAACTGCGCGACGACAATGGCGACGAGATCCTCGGACGGTGCGACCTCTGGGAGCCCGAGCGTTTCTTCGCCCGGCGAGAGCACGGGCGGAGAGAGGTCGAACAGGCGTTTGAGCCAACTCGGCTCCCACGGCTTGTGCCAGCCGTTCACCCAGCAGTCCCAGCGAGTGAGCGCCCGGCGGTTGAAGGTCTCGTGCGGCGGCTCGAGGGCGCAGGGGTGCGGCTGGAGGGGCCATCGTCCGGACCCGCGGAGGAGCTCGGCTCGCGCTTTTCCCTCGTACTGCTGCCAGAGGCGGTCGGGTCGTTGCATCGGGGTCCTCCTCTACCGAATGAGAATGGTCGCGTGGCAGCGCAGGCAGTTGATCCACCCCAAACGCGCTTGGCAGAGCGGGCATCGGAAGCGGAGGATGTGCCGATCCTGATGGTCGGCGTACCCGCACGCGCACTTCCAGCGGCTCACGCACTCATACTGCTCGCCGCAGTGCCAGCACCGGATCGAGGAGACCACGAGCGGGACGAGCAAGCGCGCGGGGAGCCAGCCGAGCCAGAACCACACGGCCATGATGAACCCGAACACGTCCGATTCGGTAAGGATGGCGAGGAATGCAAGGACCAGGAACACGCCGATGTAGATGGACCAGAACGCTCGTCGTGCAGGACGTTTCATAGAACACCTCCAGGTTGTGCAAGGATTGGTAATGCAGGCGGGAAGAAGCTGTGCCGTTGCATCCGGGCGAGCCGGTTCGTGACGAACGCTTGCAGCCGCTCAAAGACGCGGTGCCCGCGACCGCGAGGCAGGGCCGCGCTGAACGCCTGGTATTCGGATGCCCACGCGCCGGCATCTCGGCCACGCACCCAAATCATGGCCTCGAGCGGTTTCGGGGCAGTCGCATGGGCACGGAGGTCGGCAACGGTCGTGAACCACATCCGGTCGCGAAGCGAGGTGGGGAGGTCCAGCGCCTGGATATAGAGATTGCAGAGGCGGTGGTCGTCCCCGACGGTGCCCGCCTTGTCGTGGGCAATGACCGCGAGCCGGAAGATTGGCTGGGGGTTCGCGGCGCCGTGGCGGCGGTACAGGGCTCGGAGATACTCCTGGCCGTGGTCGGACTTTGCCCACAAATCGTAGTGCTGGAACTTCTCGCGCATCCTGGCGAGCGACATGGTCCCGTTGTCGACTTCCACGAGCGTGAGAAGGAGACCGGTGCCCGCGTCGGCTCGGCGGAGGCGGATGAGGAACCCATAGTCGGGGATGACCTGCTTCTTGGTGCCTTGGTACGGAAACACCAGCTGCCGGTCACGGCGGAAGTACCGGCGCTCCGTTCCGAGGACCTCAAGATCGGAGCGATCGCGGATCGTTTCCCAGAGCCCGAGATCGAACTCGGTGAGGAACAGCTCGTGGAGGATCATCTGGGAGGAGTACCCGCGCCGGCGAGCGTCTTCGCCTTCCGTCGGGACGATCGGAGACTCGTCTTCCGGAGCTGCCCGAACGGCCGTGCGGATGCCGAGGCTCGTGACGTAGTACACGAGCGGGAAGTTGGGACTCGTGCTTCGGACGGGAGCCACGGCGAGGTGCCCGAGCTGGACCAGACGAGCGAGCCGGCGCTGCGTGGTACGGAGGGACGGCAGCACGAGGGGGAACCTTCGCCGCACTTGCGCCGCAGTCGCGAAGCGGACGCTGAAGACGTACGCGATGACGGCACGCTCCGCAGCTGTGATCGTGTGCACGCATCGGTGCGGTGCGGTATGGCGTGCTCGGAGTGGGCGTATGAGGTCAGGGAGTTGCCAGCCGTTCGTTCGTCTCGTTGTGGTCGGTTGCAAGCTGGTGTTGGTCGGAGTCTTGATCATGGTTGAGGATCCGTGAGGTTGATGTTGGGCTGGTTGATGACGTATGGACGCGGAATGGATGACGAGATGAGATGCGGAGGGATGAGGCGGAGCCGCATGCTGTGGATGTGGAATGTGGATACACAAGCCGGCCGGCGGACGTGACGCACGGAACGCGGCAAGATGAGTGTGTCGTGTCGCTTGTGTCAGGACGTTGTCACACGGTGTTGGCGTGCCGAACGCCACCGTCGGAGCTGCAAGAAAAGCTGGCGCCCTCGTGTCGGTTTCGATATCATTGGCGCAGCGGAATCTAGTGCACCAAACTGTGCACCAAACTCTTGCAAAAGATGCGAATTCTTGTAGTGTGTGAAATTGGTAAGCGGCTGACTGACAGGAAGTTGTGACTTGGCCCAACGCCTCCGGAGCCGAAGGTTGAAGGTTCGAATCCTTCCGGGGATACTGGATTTAGG
>DAIOWH010000145.1:0-16839 GCA_036758585.1 Planctomycetia bacterium | reverse complement strand
GCGGCTTCCTTTGACGAGATTGCAGGCGGGCCGCCTGCACTACGCTAACAAGGAAATGTCGCCCATGCCGAAGATGAAGACCCACAAAGGCCTGGCGAAACGGTTCAAGGTAACCGCCCGAGGCAAGGTCAAATACCGCCGCGCCGGGAACAGCCATCTTTCCAGCCACAAGACCGGCCAACGAGTTCGACACCTGCGGCAAAAGGCCGTGTTGGGCGGCGGACTGCCGGCGAAGCTGATTGAGAAACTGCTCCCCATCTTGTAACGAACCGCACGACATACCAGACTCTGATCGCAACGGATGGTTGAACTATGCCACGAGCAAAAACGGGCGTTGCCCACCTAAGACGGCGAAATCGGATGATGAAGCGGGCCAAGGGCTACGTCCTTGGCCGCAGTCGGTTGTATCGTCCGGCTCGCGAAACAGTGGTGCGGGCCGGCGTCTACGCATACCGTGACCGGCGAGACCGCAAGCGCGACTTCCGCCGCCTCTGGATCACTCGCCTCAGCGCCGCGTGTCGCATGCGCGGCATCACCTACAGTCAGTTCATACACGCGCTGGCGGCGGCCAACGTGGAACTGGATCGAAAAACGCTGTCTGAGTTGGCGATCGCCGACCCCGCCGCGTTCGATCAGGTCGTTGCCGTCGTCCGCGAGCACATGCCCGTGGCCGCGGCGGGGTGAACGGCTCGCCGAGAATGGGAAGTTTTGAAACTCGCTCCTGATTGAGGAGATGCGCACCGCTAGTTCGCATCTCCTTTTTGGTTCCATGGACGACAATCTCACGAGATTCCTGGCCGACCTGGAGCGCTTCGGCGCCGAGGCCTGTGCGGCGTTCACGGCCGCGGCGGGCGCGGCTGAAGTCGAGCAGTTGCGAATCAAGTATCTGGGCCAGAAGCATGGCCAAATCGAGCAGTTCGACACATTCTTCAAGAGCTTGCCGCCCGCGGGAAAGAAGGCGATCGGCAAGCGATTCAACGAAGTCAAGCAAGCGGTCAAGCAGGCGCACGAGTCGGCGAAGCAGCAGCCGGCCGCAGCGGGCCTCGCCGAGGCGGCCGCTCGGCCGTCGACAGGATTCGACTTCAGCCTGCCCGGCGTACGACCGCGTCTGGGCCGCAAGCACCCGCTGACGCAGACGGCGGAGGAGTTGGTGGATATCTTCGGCCGCTTCGGCTTCACCGTCGCCGACGGGCCTGAGGTCGAAGACGAGCGGCACAACTTCGAGGCGCTCAACATCCCGCCCGCGCACCCCGCTCGCGACCCGATCGAGAACTTCTACCTCGGCGACCAGACGCTGCTGCGCAGCCAGACGTCGACCGTGCAGATTCGCGTCATGGAACGACAGCCGCCGCCGGTGCGTGTCGTCGCGATCGGCCGTGTCTATCGGCCCGACGCCATCGACGCCACGCACTCGTGCATGTTCCACCAGATCGAAGGCTTGTACGTCGATCGCGGCGTCACGCTGGCTGACCTCAAGACGGTGCTCCGCTTGTTCGCCGCCAGCTATCTCGGCCGCGACGTCCACATTCGGTTCCGTCCGTCGTTCTTTCCGTTCACTGAGCCGTCGGTCGAGGTGGACATGAGTTGGGACGTGCGAGGCGGCCAGTGGGTCGAACTTGGCGGAGCCGGCATGGTCGACCCCAACGTATTTCGCGCCGTCGGCTACGACCCTGAAGTCTACAGCGGTTTCGCCTTTGGCCTCGGCATCGAGCGCATGTGCATGCGCCGCCACGGAATCAATGACATCCGATTGTTCTACGAAAACGACGTGAGGTTCCTCGACCAGTTCTGACCACTAGCCACCGACCACCGACATGATCGTTTCCTGGAACTGGCTGAAGCAGTACATCAAGCTCGACATCTCGGTCGATGAGCTGGCGCACCGGCTGACCATGGCCGGGCTGAACCACGAGTCGACGAGCGATGTCGAGGGCGACATTGCCATCGATCTCGAGGTGACGTCGAACCGGCCTGACTGTCTGGGTCATATCGGCATCGCTCGCGAGGCGGCGGCCGTGCTGGGCCGTGAGGTCACGCCGCCTAAAGTCGACTTCGCGACGAGTCGCCCAGCCGCCGTGGATCTGACGCGCGTCGAGATCGCCTGCCCCGACCTGTGCCCGCGCTACATCGCTCGCGTGATCCGCAGGGTCAAGATCGGCCCGTCGCCCGACTGGCTGCGGCGGCGCCTGGCCACGTGCAGGGTCGCGTCGATCAACAATGTGGTCGATATCACGAACTACGTGCTGCTCGAAGCCAGCCAGCCGCTCCATGCCTTCGACTTCGACAAGCTGACTGAGCGGCGCATCGTGGTCCGCCGCGCTCGAGCGGGCGAGACGATCAACGCGATCAACCAGAAGCGTTACGAACTCACCGCCGACATGTGCGTGATCGCCGACGCCTCACGTGCCGTCGCGGTGGCCGGCGTCATGGGCGGCTTTGATACGGAGGTCAGCGACCGCACGACGAGCCTGCTCATCGAGAGCGCCGAGTTCGACCCGCTCGCGATCCGCCGCACCAGCCGCCGGCTCGGGCTGTCGAGCGAGTCGTCGTATCGGTTCATTCGCGGCGTCGACCCGGCGGGTTTGGATTGGGCGAGCCGGCGATGTTGCCAATTGATCGTGGAGTTGGCGGGCGGCGAGGTGGCCGAGGGCGCGGCGTCGGCCGGCCCGCCGGTTGCCGAGCGGCCTGGGGTGGTGCTGCGGTTCGCGCAGCTCAAGCGCATTCTGGGAATCGACATCGACCCGGCTGAGGCGCGGTCGATCTTGCAGCGGCTCGGACTCGCCGAGTTGCGGCACGACGCGGCCACGGTCGAAGTGCGGCCGCCCAATTGGCGACGCGATCTGGAACGCGAGATCGATCTGGTCGAAGAGGTGGGCCGCATCCACGGCTATGCCGATGTGCCCGAAGACGTGGCCGTGCCGATGACCACGGCGCCGCGCACCCCGCGCGAGCGGGTCGACGCGCTGATCCGCCACACGCTCACCGCCGCCGGATTCAGCGAAGCGGCGACTATGAGCTTCGTCGATCAATCGCTGGTCGATGCGTTTCGGCCGTGGTCGGCCGATCCGCCGCTGGCTGTCGATCATCCGTCGCGGCGTCACGAGAACATGCTGCGCCAGACGCTGGTGCCGAGCCTTCTGGCGGTGCGCCGCCTCAACGAGTCGCGCGGAACGTTCGAGAGCGATCTGTTCGAGCTTGCCCGAGTCTACCTGCCTGCGACCGCCCGGCCGCTGCCGCACGAGCCTCGGCTGGCGGCCCTGGTCACAGGCCGCGAGCTGGGCGAGTTGAAGGGAGTCGTCGAAAACGTGCTCGACCAGCTTCACGTCGCCTTGTCGCTCGATGTGCGAGCGGCTGACCGTCCGGAGTTCGCGCCGGGCCGAGGCGGCGAGCTGCACATCGGCGATCAGTTGTTTGGATACATCGGCCAGGCGTCCGACGCGCTCGTGGCAAAGTTCGATCTGCGCAAGACCTGCTGCATCGCCGAGTTGGACGTCGACCGATTGCTCGCGGCGGCGCAGCTTATTCCTCAGTTCCGGCCGGTGCCTCACCTGCCCGCCAGCGAGCGCGAGATCTCGATGATCTTCAATGAGGCGGTCCCCTGGTTGATCGTCGAATCGCTCGTGCGCCAGGCGGCGGGGGCGCACCTGGAATCGGTCCGGTTCCTCGGCCTGTATCGCGGTCGTCAGATTCCGGCCGGCAAGAAGAATCTTCACTTCGGCCTGACCTACCGCGCGGCCGACCGCACGCTCACTCGCGAAGAGGTCGACCAGTCGCAGCAGGCGGCGATCGCCAAGTTGCGCAGCGAACTAGGCGGCGAACTTCGCGGCGTCTAAATCCCCGTGCGCGAATCTGCGAATACCCCTCACCCCGGCCCTCTCCCCGCAACGGGGAGAGGGGGAAGAGAAGCACGAGTCGCGGCAGCATCCAAGCCGTACGATGGAGACCTCTGTTCCCCCTCTCCTCGTTGCGGGGAGAGGGCCAGGGTGAGGGGATGTTTGAACGGATCGCGCAAGTCAAAGTCGTGAGCGTCGTGAGCCACTTCCCTCGCGGCCGTTTGTCCGGTACGCTAGCGCCACGCTCGGCGGCTGCGGTCCTACCTCAAACCAGAAGCTTGATCATGAGCACCATCGAACGCAGGACTTTCTTGACGGGGGTCGGTTTCGGGGCGGCGGCGTTGGCGATGGGATCGCGACCGGCGCGGGCGGACGATCCCGACCGGATCATCGTCGGCGTGATCGGACCGGGCGGCATGGGGTCGAATCACGTGCGGAACCTGACCGCGCGCAAAGATGTTGAGATCGCGTACGTGTGCGACGTCGATCAGAAACGACTGGCCACGGCCGGCGAGATGGTCACCTCAGCGACCGGCAAAGCGCCCAAGGCCGTCAAAGACATGCGGCAGGTGTTCGACGACAAGTCCGTACACGCGGTGTTCATCGCCACGCCCGACCATTGGCACGCCCCGGCGGCGATACTCGCTCTCGACGCGGGTAAGCACGTCTACGTCGAAAAGCCGTGCTGCCACAACATTCGCGAAGGACGGCTCATGGCCGACGCGGTGAAACGGTCTGGCAAGCTGCTGCAGGTCGGCACCCAGAGCCGCAGCACGGCCGTCGTCATGGAAGCCATGCAGCGGATTCGCGAGGGCGAGATCGGCGAGGTGCTGGTGGCGAAGGCGTGGAACAGCCAGCGCCGCGGCTCGATCGGCAAGACGCAGCCGAGCGACCCACCGGCCGATCTCGATTATGACGGCTGGGTCGGCCCCGCTCCGATGGTGCCGTATCGCTCGAACATGCTGCCCGGCGTCTGGCGCTGGTGGCGCGATTTCGGCTGCGGCGACATCGGCAACGACGGAGTCCACGACATCGACGTCGCCTGCTGGGGACTCGGCGCAACCACCCACCCGACCTCCGCCACGTGCTTCGGCGGCAAGTACTTCTTCGACGACGACCAGCAGTTCCCCGACACGCAGTATGCGATCTTCGAGTACCCGGCCGACGGTCCGCCCGAAGGGCGCAAGAAACAGCTCATCTTCGAGCAGCGCGACTGGTCGCCGTACGTGCAAGAGGGCTACGAAAACGGCGCGGCGTTCTACGGCAAGTCAGGCATGCTGATCATCGGCCACACGGTCGGCTGGAAGCTGTACGGCGAGCGGAACAAGCTGATCGCCGAGAAGACCGGCTCGGCCGACCTCGGCGCGCACCACACGAACTTCTTCGATTGCATCCGCGGCGATCAGAAACAGCTCAACGCCGACGTCACGGCCGGTCACTTGTCCGCGACGCTCGTTCACCTGGCCAACATTGCCGCCCGCACGGGCGAGGTGCTGCGGTTTGATCCGGCGAAAGAGCAGGTGACGAATCTCAAGGAGGCCAACGCACTGGTCCGTCGCAAATACCGCGAAGGCCACTGGGCCGTCCCGCGCGGCGTGTAGTTCGAGCGGAATGGGAGAACTGTCTCATGACCAAACATGGCTTCACGCTTGTGCTCGGCGGTGATATTGAACTGACTCTATGTGCGGCGGGTTGCGACGACGGGTCGCCCGGGATGAGTCAAGGAATCGTGAGTGTTGACTTTCACCGCGAGGGCGAATCGCTTCAGTCGGCCATTCGAGCCGCCATCGCCGACGTCAACGCCGCCGGTGCATCGTTGATCGAGTGGAAATTCACGCCGACGCTCCGTCACCAAAGGGCTGATCGGAACGGGCGGACGACTCTTTAGCGTAGTGCAGGCGGCCCGCCTGCAATGTCGTCAAAGGAAGCCGCAGGCGAGCCGCCTGCACTACGACTTCCTTGGGAGACCAAGTCAGGACGCGGCCGTCAACCACGCGAGCCAGCCGCTCTGCCACGCGAGCCATAGGCCGACGCCGACCGTGTACAACGCGATGATCGCTAGGCCGATTAGGCCCCAAACAAGCGAACTTTCGCGAGATATCGCGGGAGTTTAGCGTTCTCGTCGTGAGGCGGCGAACTTTGGAGTCCTTCATGCCACTTCGTGGCACCCGGGATCATGAGAATTGTTATGATCGTGACCGAGGCGATGTCTGCTGCACCATTAAACCGGGTTCGGTGCGAGCTCGTCCTCCACGGCATGTGATCCGGCGCCCTTAGGGGCACGTGAGTCCAAGCCACCCGTCCCACATCCTGTGGGGGAAGGGGGTTTGCGCGCCCGAGACCACTCTTAGCCTATCTATTTTCGGAGCAGTGCGGTGGACACCGCTTTGGATCGATCGCCACGGACATTCCAGGCAAACCAAAGCGTTGTCCACCTCGATGGGCGGCATCACCGAATCCGCGCCTCGCAGCGTCGGCTGAGGGTCGCCTTGCCGTCTTGGATTGTGCCGAACCGCGGCACGACGCAGAATGTGTCGCATGTCGTCGGGCGCATTGCACGATAACGACCGAGGCCGCCGGCGCCGCAGTCTGAGCTGGGTGAGTCTTGTGCACTTCACCTCGCTGGTTCCAGCCGTCGCGGCCACTGCGCTCGCCGCCGCCGAACCGGAACGGCGGACGGCGATCATCGTCGCATCCCCGGCCTATCAACCAGCGCTCGCGCCGTGGGTGGAACGGCGACGTGGTCAGGGATTCGACGTGCAGGTGGTCAACCCGGTGGAGGTGTTCAGCCGCCAGAGCGGCGCGGATGCGGTAACACGCCTGCGAGACGCCATTGAACAGCGACTGGCTCCGACAGCAGCGGCGGGCGATTCGGACCCGGCCGTTTTCGTGTTGCTGGTGGGCGACGCACCGGGACCGCGCGAACCACTCGATCCGTTGCACCTGCTGCCCGCGTCGATCGAAACAGAACGGGCGCGACCGAGTGCGCCGCGACAGTTCGTGAGCGACAACGTGTACGGCCTGCCCGACCCGCGCGGGGCGCCGCGCCTGGCGGTCGGCCGCTGGCCGGTGCGATCGCCCGAAGAGGTCGCCGTGCAAGTGGCGAAGTCGCTGCGATACGAGACGGGCCAGGCGCCCGGTTTGTACCGTCGCGACGTGACGTTCCTGGCGACCACGCCGAACTACGACCCGACGCTCGACCCGGTGCTCGAACGGATGGCGATGGGCGTAATCGACGCGCAGGTCCGGCCGCACTGGGGACTCCGCGCCCTGTACTCGTCGCCGGTCAGCGAGTATTTCCCCGGCCCCGACGCGACCGCCCGCCAGGTGCGCCGCTGGCTCGAAGACGCGACGCCGATCACGTTGTTTGCCGGCCACGGCTACGACCGCGGCGTCGACGTCGTGCGCTACGCGGGCCGCAACTACCGCGTGCTCGACAGCGACCTCGCGGAAGAGATTCACGGCGAGCGGCCCGGCACCGTGCTGTGGATGTCGACCTGCAGTTGCGGCGACTTCGACCTGCCGCCGCCGCAGTGCGGACTGGCCGAGGCGCTGGTGCGCAACCCGCACGGCCCGACCGCCGTCGTCGCCGGCAGCGACGTCACCAGTGCGTACGCGAATTTGATGCTGTGTTTCGGCCTCGCCAGCGACGTGCTTGAAAACCCACCCGATCGGCTGGGCGCGGCGTTCGTGCGCGTCAAGCGGGCCATGTACCGGCCCGGCCCGCCGCTGCTGAAAAACATGCTGCTGGCAATGGAGCCGAGTGAGCGGCCGGAGTTGCTGCCGGCCGATCATCAATGGCTCTACAATTTGCTGGGCGACCCGACGCTCGAGCTGCGGTTGCCGCGCCGATTGGGCGTCGAGGCGGGCGTACGTGCGGGCCCGCGTGCGGCCTGGGGCTTCCGATGGTACGTGATCACTGGAACGGTGGAAGGACTGCGGCCGGCGTCGGTTCATCTTTCGCTCGTGCCCAACCGGCTTGCGTCGAAGAACCGCATGCCGCCCCCGTCGGTTGCCGCTCCGAAAGAGATTCGCGATGCCGCCTTCGTCGCGCGGTTCGCCGCGGCCAACGACAAGGTGGTGCGCGGCGAGTGGGTCCCGCTCGGCAACGGCCGGTTCCAGTGGACCGTGCTGCTGCGTGACGACACGGCCGCCGCGGTCCAATGGCTGCAAGCATACGCGCACGCCGAGTCGCCCGACGCCGTCGCCTGGTCAGACGCGGTAGGGGCCGCACCGCTCCGATTGACGATGGAAACTCCGCCCTGACCGGTGTTCGCATGCCGGCCGACGCAACGGTGTAGTCGCGCCCATCGCCGACGCCGGGCGCGCCACACGCGCGCTGCACCTGGGCTGTTGCGAAATACGGCCGAAGCGTAGAATCCGCGCGCTCTCAGGGTCCCGTTTCCATCGGGTAGGCAAGGATGCGAGTCGCACTGGTTCACGACTGGCTGACCGGAATGCGCGGCGGCGAGAAGTGCCTCGAGGCACTTTGCCGGATCTGGCCCGACGCTCATCTGTACACGCTCGTGCACTCGCCGGGCAGCGTCTCGCCGGTCATCGACGCAATGGACATACGGACCAGCTTTCTGAACCGAGTGCCGGGCGTTCGCGCGGCCTATCGCTACTTTCTGCCCGCGATGCCTGCGGCTATCGAGAGTTTTCGGCTTGATGGCTATGACCTTGTCGTCAGCCTGAGCCATTGCGTCGCCAAGTCGGTGCGAGCGCCGCGCGGGGCGCTGCACGTGTGCTACTGCTTCACGCCCATGCGCTACGCCTGGCACATGCGCGAAGCGTACTTCGGCCGGCCGACACTCGATCTGCGCTCGCCGATCCTTGGCCTGTTGCGGCGTTGGGACCGCGCGACGGCGAGCCGCGTCACGCACTTCATCGCGATCAGCCGCACAGTTGCCGACCGGATTCGCGAGTGCTACGGCAGATCGAGCGCACTGATCCACCCGCCGGTCGACACGGACTTCTACACGCCCGCGTCCGTGCCTCGCGACGACTACTATCTGTGTGTGTCGGCGTTGGCCCCGTACAAACGAATCGATCTGGCGATCGAAGCGTGCAATCGGCTGGGGCGTCGGCTAGTCGTGGTCGGGGCGGGCCCGCAGCTCGCGCGCCTGAGATCATTGGCTGGACCGACCGTGGAGTTTGCCGGGTGGCAGCCCGACGAGGTGCTGCGCGATCACTATCGCCGTTGTCGGGCGCTGCTGTTTCCTGGGTTGGAGGATTTCGGCATCGTGCCGCTCGAGGCTCAGGCATGCGGAGCGCCCGTGATTGCTTTCGGCCGCGGGGGCGCGACCGAAACCGTGATCGCGCCGACCGCGACCGGACCAGGCACGGGGCTGTTGTACGATGAACAGTCGGCGTCGGCCATGGTGCGGGCGATGCAAGAATTCGAGGCCGCGCCGAACACGACCTGCAGCGAACTGGCGCGGACCAACGCTGCGCGATTCTGCACGCCGCGATTCGTCGCCGAGATAGGCCGCTTCATGACGCAGACCATTGGCGCCCGACCGCAGGAATGGTCAGTTGCCGCCTGAGTACCGCTCCACACTGAAAGGGGTTTGAATTTGTTTAACCCGCAGCCGCAGGCGAGGCACAACCAACGCCAGCCACGCCTCGCCTGTGGCTGCGGGTTAAACGACCGAAGCCGATTTCAGACCCTATTCAGTGTGGAGCGGTATTGAGTGAGATAGTCGAACTGTCCAGCGGCCTAACCGTTCGATTTTTTTTCGCCGGCCAGGTTCGTTCGGAAGAAGTTGATGAGGCGAGATCGGTATTCAACTGCTGCGGCTTCGAGGCAGGCGTTGTGGCGTGCGCCGTGGACGATCCAGAGTTCGCGTGGGTCGCGGGCGGCGGCGAAGAACTCGCGGGCGATGTCGGGGCGAATGTAGCCGTCGCGGCCGCCATGGATCATCAGGACCGCGCGTGGAGCGAGCCGGCCGATCGCTCGTTCCAGCCGAATGAACCGGCAGCCGAAATCGCGTTCGACGCGGGCCAGCACCCAATCGCGGATGAACCCCAAGTACCAGTCGGGAAGAATCTTCAGCCACCACTTGTCGCCGACCACCAGGAACATCCACTTCTTCATGTACGTGAGCATCGTGCCGTGCGTGCCGAACGCGCCGTCGGTGACCACGCAGCGCAGGCCACGGTCGCGGGCCGCCACGCCGATCGACGCGCCGCCGCCACGACTGATGCCGAACAAGCCGATCGGCAACCGATCGGCCTCTGGCCGGCTTCGCAGGTACGCGATGGCGGCTTCGAGATCGTCGAGTTCATAGTTGGTGACCCAGTGCCGCGGCGTGTATGCCGGGTCCTTGTCGCTCGACCCGTGATTGCGGTAGTCGAAGGCGAAGATGTCGAAGCCGTCGCCGAGCAGACATTCCCAATAGGGCATACCGCTCCAACGATCTGAGCGGAACTCGTGAGAGAAGACAACGACCGCTTTGGCCGGCCCGGCGGGAGTCGCGAGGTAGCTGCCGCGCAGCACCAGGCCCTCGGGCGTGGGGAACTCGACTTCTTCGGACTCGGGGTGCGGCGAGCCTTCCGACGGAACGAAGATCGGATCTTCCTCGAAGATGCGACGGATCGGCGCGCCGTAACGCGAGATGATCAGGTACGTGCGCAGAACCAGAGTGGCCACGACCACAGCGACGACGCCACCAGTGATCCACAGGGCTATCTGGAGCATTGGGCGAACAGGTTAGATCACGGACCCGGATCAGTCTAGTTGAACGGCTGAGCCACAGCTCTGCCCGGAAGCCACAACTTCCCGGCTCTCCGCCAAGTTTGCGAATTCTGTGCCTCACATCTGGCGAATGAAACGGCAAGCGGGACGCCTGCGCCGCAAACTTGGCGGAGGGCCCCAAACCGGCGGAGAAGTGAAAAGGCCCGTGTGATCGAAGGGCGACCACACGGGCCTCGTTGGGTTGCGACGTCCTCTTGGACTACATGTCGTAGTACAGGAAGAACTCGTACGGAGTGGGCCGCAGGTTCACCTCGGCCAGTTCCTTGGACCGTTTGTAATCAATCCAGGTCTCGATGATATCCTTGGTGAAGACATCGCCCTTGAGCAGGAACGCATGGTCCTTTTCGAGTGCGTCGAGCACCTCGGCCAGCGAGCCAGGCGTGCTGGTGACCTTCTCGGCCTCTTCGGGTTCGAGGTCGTAGAGATCCTTGTCGATGCCGGCGCCGGGGTCGATGCGGTTCTGAATTCCGTCGAGTCCGGCCATGAGCAACGCGGCGAACGCCAGGTATGGGTTCGTCGATGGATCGGGGCAGCGGAACTCGATGCGCTTGGCCTTCGGACTCTTCGAGTACATCGGGATGCGGCAGGCTGCAGACCGATTGCGCTGCGAGTAGACCAGGTTCACCGGCGCCTCGTAGCCCGGCACCAAGCGGCGATACGAGTTGGTCGTCGGGGCGCAGATCGCGAGCAACGCCGGGGCGTGCTTCAGCAGTCCACCGATGTAGTACTTGGCGGTCTGGCTGATCTGGCCGTAGCCCTTCTCGTCGTAGAACAGGTTCGACTCGCCCTTCCAGAGGCTCTGGTGTACGTGCATGCCCGACCCGTTGTCGCCAAACATGGGCTTGGGCATGAACGTCGCCGTCTTGCCGTGCTTGCGCGCGACGTTCTTGACCACATACTTGTAGTACATCACGTTGTCGGCCATCTTGGTGAGCGAGTTGAATCGCATGTCGATCTCGCACTGGCCGGCGGTGCCTACTTCGTGGTGATGGACTTCGACCTGAACGCCCATGGCCTTCATAGCCAGGATCATCTCGGAGCGGATGTCTTGCAGCGTGTCGCTGGGCGGGACGGGGAAGTAGCCTTCCTTGTGGCGAATCTTGTAGGCGAGGTTGGGCTTCTCGTCGCGGCCGGTGTTCCAAACGCCTTCGCATGAGTCGATCGAATATGAGCCACCCCGGTTGGACTGTTCGTAGCGGACGTCGTCGAAGACGTAGAATTCCGGCTCGGGTCCCCAGTAGCTGATGTCGGCGACGCCGCTCGACTTCAGGTAGGCCTCGGCCTTCTGAGCGATGTTGCGCGGGTCGCGGCTATAGCGTTGTCGAGTGATCGGGTCGAGGACGTTGCAGATCAAGCTGATGGTTTTGATCTGCAGCAGCGGATCGATCTGGGCCGTGTCGGCGTCGGCGACGAGCAGCATGTCCGACTCTTGGATTTTCTGGAACCCACGGATGCTCGACCCGTCAAAGCCGATGCCGTCGGTGAAGATGTCGTCGCCGAGGTCTTCGATCGGTATCGAGAAGTGCTGCCACGTGCCGGGCATATCGACGAACTTGAAGTCGACAATTTGGACGCCGGCGTCCTTCGCCAGCTTTCGTACATCGTTCGGAGTGTTGGGCATTGAGAATTCCCCCTTGCGTTGTTGTTCGCCTCGCCGTTGCGCTCTCGCCACGCGCGCTGCCACACGACAGCATTCAACGGGTTGTCAGAGTCGCAGATTTTTATCTACCCGCCCCTGGGTTCGCAAGGGTAAGTTCGCAGAATCTGCACTCCGTTTCGAAAGCCTCAATGGGCCAAAGGTGTGCAGAAGAACGGCGGAATGGGAGGCACGGCCCGGCTACGAGGCCGTGAGCGCCCAGACTCGAATGGCCTCGTCGAAGCCGGCCGAGACGGCTTGGCGGCCGTCGACTGAGAAGGCGACGCTGTTCACGCCGCGGGTGTGGCCTTGGAAGTGGCAGATCTCGCGACCGGCCTGGGCGTCCCACAGCCGCACCGTCTCGTCCCAACTGCCGCTCAAGAGCCGACGACTATCGTGATGAAAGGCGATGCTCAGCACTGGTCGGTTGTGCCCCTTGAGCAGCCGCGGCTCGTCGGTCGACTCGGTTTGCCACAGAAAGATCGTGCCGTCGTAGCTGGCCGTGGCGATCCGTGCTCCGTCGGGCGAGATCGCCACGCTGGTGATCCCTTCTTCGCTCTTCTGCACACGGCGGATGTGGCTGCCGTCCTTCAGATTCCAGAGGCGCACCGTTCCATCGGCGCTGCCCGACACCACCAGGCAGCCGTCGGCCGAAACGGCCACGCTGTTGATGGCGAGCTTGTGGCGATTGAAGAATCCGGCGTAGCGCCGGATTTCCTTCTTCGTTGCGACATCCCAGAGTCGCACGGTGGCGTCCTCGCTGCCCGACACGATGAACTTGCCGTCGCGAGTGAACGCGACGCTCTTTATCGCGGCGCGGTGGCCGACGAGACAGGCGAGTTCGGAGTTGCTGGTCGCGTCCCAGATGCGGATCGTGCAATCGTCGCTGGCCGAGATCGCGTGGCGCCCGTCGGGCGAGAAGGCGACGCAGTTGACGGCGTCGGAGTGGCCGTCGAACCGGCGTAGCATCTGGCCGTTGGTCGAGTCAGAGAGCCGCAGGACCTTGTCCTTGCCGCCCGACAGCGTGCTGCGGCCGTCGACCGAGAAGACGACGCAGCGCACCCCGTTTGACGCAGCGCGAAAGCTGCGGATCGCCTCGAGCTTCACGACCGGCTTGGCCTGTTTCTTTGGGTCTTTGGCCTCTTTGCCGCCCGTGCCGTCGCTTTTTCCCTTTCCTTCGCCCGAGCCGCCTTTGCCGCTGCCGTCGCCGGAGCCTCCCTTGCCGCTGCGGTCGCCGCCCGAGCCCGATCCGCTGCCATCGCCGCCGCCGCCGCTCGCCGAGTCGACGGAATCGCACGCCTCCTGAACCTGCCGCGACCGACGCCCGCGGTCGGACGACACCGCCAATCGCGTCAGAAAGATCGCACAACTCTCGAATCGTTCGCGCGGATTCTTCGCCAGCGCCTGCGCCAGAGCCTCGTTCACGTGGTCGGGTTGGCCCGAGATCGGCGGCATTGAACGGTCCAGTGCCTGTTCGCGCAGCGGCCCGTCGGCAGCGACAAACGGAGTCTGCCCCGCCAGCAGTTCGTAGGCGATCACGGCCAACGAGTATTGATCGGTCTTCGGACCGGCCGGCTGGCCCGTCCACTGTTCTGGGGCGAGGTACGGCCCGCGCGCCTCGACGACCGACTGGGGCAACTCGTCGACATAGCTCGCCAGCATTCCGGCAAGTCCGGTGTCGGTCAGCAGCACCTCGTGCGCGACGCGGCCCTGTTCGCAAACGCGAATTTTGCTGGGCCGCACGTCGCCGTGCGACAGGTGTCGATCGTGCAAGTAGTCTAAGGCCCGCGCAAGCGGCGTCAGCAGTTCGACGAGTTGGCCGGGCGTCACGCCGCCCTGCTGGGTCGTGAACCCCTTCAGGAACCGACTCAGCGTCTCGCCGTTGACGACCTGCCCGACCAGGAAGTATCCGAACGCCTCGTCCCAACTCAGCAGGTGAATCGGCGCGATGTACTGGTGATGGATCGCCTGCAGCCGCGCGAACGAATCCTTGATCGTCGCGATCTGATCGGGCGACTGTTGTTTTTCTCGCGGCAGCAGGCGCAACGCCACATCGCGGTCGCCGGTCAGGTCGCGGGCCAGCCAGTTCTCGCCGAGTTCGTCGCGGAACAATCGGCGTTCGAGCCGAAACCCGCCACGGCCGAAACCTGGACACAGCACCGTGCCGGGCGGCGTTCCCGGCGAGGCCAGCGCGGCGCTCAGATCATCGACGATGCGTGCCTGTTCGAGCGGGCCGTCGTCGCCGCTCCAGTCGGCGGCATCTTCGGGCAGTTCGATGGTTTGGCTGGCAGAGCGTTCCGTCATGGGGCCACATCCCCTTCGAGTTCCGCGCGCAGGGGGGCGAGAAACGAGGCACCGCCCTCTACAGCGTGGGTAGGTCATGGCACGGCTGAGTCAAGGACCTGGCGACTCACGGAAGCCGTTACGGCGAGCAGCACCGGTCTAACGTGACAACTCCGTGCTGGCTGCTTGGATTCGAACGCACCGCTTGACGGCATCAGGATCGTGGCCTAGCTTTCAGTAGTCACATCATCTGGCACGTCTTTCGGCCGGCAAGCGAAGAGCTCCCGGGGCCGTCCTGCGGTTGTGCCCCAACGTCGGGGCGACTGTTTCACTGGCGCCTAGCGAGGCCTTCGCCGTGCCCATCGGTTCTCTGGATCACGTCCGCAACAGCATCGTCCGAACGACTGCTCGACGCGGTTCCGTGGCCGTACTCGTTTCGATTTCGCTGGTCGTTGTCTTGGGGTTCGTCGCGCTCGCGGTCGATGTCGGCTTCCTGTTTGTGGCGTACAGCCAACTTCAGACTTGTGCCGACGCCGGCGCGATGGCCGGCGCGTCGAACCTGCTCGACGGCACGCTGTTTCAAGGCACACCCGATCAACCCAACAACCAAGTTGGCCAGACCGTCGCCCGCACGGTGGCGGAACAGTACGCCGAAATGAACCGCGTCATCAACGACTTCCCGCAGGTCGAATCGAACAGTTCCAACACTCCGACCGGCGACATCGTGCTCGGATACCTCGCCGACCCGTGGGATGCATCGTCTGAGCTCGATACGAGCGACCCGTCGAAGTTCAACGCCGTGCAGGTGCGCGTGCGGCGGACCAGCAGCATCAATGGACCGATCTCGACGTTCTTCGCCGGCGTGTTTGGCATCAGCAACGCGTCGATGACGGCCAAATCCACCGCGGTCATGATGGGGTCCGTCGACGGTTTCAAAGTGACCTCAGAGACCGGCAACGCCGGGCTGCTGCCGTTCGCCGTTGACGTGAACTCGTGGAACAACCTGCTTTCGGGCGTAGGGTCCGACTTCTATGAATACGATCCCGGCACCGGGTCGGTGGCTGGCGGCTCCGACGGGCTGCTGGAACTTAGCATGTTCCCGCTCAGCAACGCGGCCAGCGGCAACTTTGGCACCGTCGATATCGGCTCGTCGAACAACAGCACGGCCGACCTGGAGCGGCAGATTCTCGATGGCGTCAGCGCGGGCGACCTCGCCTACCACGGCGGCAGCTTGAAGCTAGGCCCCGGCGGCACGCTGTTGCTGAACGGCGACACCGGCGTCAGCGCGGGCATCAAGGACGAACTCGACGCCGTCAAGGGGCAGCCGCGCACCATCATGCTTTACAGCTCAGTCACCGGGAACGGCAACAACGCGATGTACACAATCGTCGGCTTCGCCGGCGTACGCATTGTGTCGGTGAAGCTGACCGGCGCTCTGTCGAGTAAGAAGATCGTCATTCAACCGGCCGTGGTGATCGATCCGAGCGCCACGATTGCCGGCACGGGATATCAGTCGAAATACGTTTACTCCAACGTGCGCCTGGCGCGTTGAGAGGCATCGCACGACCCATACGAGGAGCTACGACCATGTTCGAAAAACTGCTGACGAAGTTGACGGCGCTCGAAGCCCGCGTGCAACTGGCGACGGGCAAGTTCCGCAACAAGCTGCTCAGGAAGATCGCCAAGTTGCGGGCCAAACTTGGACTTGGCACGGCGTCGGGCGTGGCAACTGCCGTCGCGGTCGGGACGATCACGCTGGCTGTAGCAAGCTCGTCGCCGTCGACGGACACCGCGACTGAGCCGGCCGCGGCGGCGGAGTCTCAACCGGCCGACGCAGCGCCTATGGCGGTCGACGCCGACGCATCGAGCGACGCGCCCGGGCTCGCCAAGGGCCGGCCGGGCGTTCGGACAGTGATCGACGCGACTACCGAACCGACGACCGATTCCACGCCCGCTGACTTCAGTGCCACGACAAGCTCCCTGGCTACCACCAGTTCCAGCGGGTCGCTTGATGAGGTCACGCTCGCGCTCGAACCCGAGCCGGCGGCCGACTCCGATTCGACGGCCACCGCCGAAGCACCCACCACGAGTGACGATTCGTCAAGCACCACAACCGACGTCTCGACAAGCACAGCCGAGCCATCTTCGGACGCGACCAGTGAATCCACTGGCTCGACCGATGCCAACGCGGCGACGATGGATACCGACACGACCGACACGTCAACCGCGACGAGCGAGTCGAGTGAGTCGAGCGACGCCGCGAGCAGCACGAGCGACTCCGCGGGGACCACGAGCGACGCTGCCAGCACCACGAGCGACGCTGCCAGCAC
>DAIOWH010000144.1:0-16921 GCA_036758585.1 Planctomycetia bacterium | reverse complement strand
CACGAAGAATCGTCGTCGATTCGAGATTGGCCGAACGAACCTCGCTTGTTTGAGGACTAGTTCGCGGCGACCACTTCCAGCGTGGCGTTCGGCGCGGTGACCGATTGATTCTCGCCGGCGACGTTGGTCGTGCCGGACAGGCTAAGGTTGTTGATCGCCCCGACTGCGGCGTCGGCCGCCGCGGTCAGCTCGATCTCGACTTCGGCGCCGCCTTCGGGCACCGTGACCTTCGGCGCGGTCACGCCCTTGGGCAGGTTCTTGAGTTCAAGCTCGACGGGCGGCTTGAAGTCGAGCAGGCGCGTGACCTTCGCCTTCATCTTCAGCTTGTTGTTCACCTGAATCTTGCCGCCGGCCGTGTCCAGCGCCAGCTCGATGGGCATGCGCAGGTCGAGGTTCAGCGCCGTCGCGACCACGGTGATCGTTTGATCGCCGCGCTTGCCGGTGCCGGTGACGACGATCGAATGCACGCCGAGCGGGGCGTTGTTCTTGGCCGTGAGCGTGACCTTGGTTTCCACCTGGTCCTTGTCGATCGGCTTGTTGCCGAAATCGACGTTGGGCGCGAGGCCCTGGATTGCGAGCGTGATCGGGTCTTTGAAGTCGTCGGCCCGTTTCGCGGTGACGGTGATCGGCAGCGCCGTGCCGCGCCCCAAGGCCGCCGCGTCGAGCTTGGCCGAGAGCGTGAAGAACGGCTTTTCGGTGACGGCCAGAGCGAGGCTGTTCGTCAGGTTCGACGGCGGCCACGGCAGATTGCCGAACTCTGTGACGAGCAGTTCGCTGCAGTCGGCGTACTCGACTACTTTCTGGCCGTTGACGTCGGCCGTGCCCACGACGCGCACGCGGGCGCCGGCGAGTGCGGCCGTCTCGGGAGCGCTCACCGTGATGATCGTGTCGGCCTGACCTGCGCCGATAACCGTCGGGCTGGTCACCGCGCCGGCCGGCAATCCCTCAACGGCCAACGTGATTGGACCGTTGTATTCGGATCGCACCGGGCGCACGAGCAGCATCGCGGCCGCACCTTGCGGCACGTTCAGTCGGTCGATCGCCGTCTTGTTCTGGTCGAGTTGTCGGGCAAGCAGCTTGAAACCTGGTTGAAACGGCGCGGCCTGGATGCGATAGACGAATCCGCCGCCGCCGCGTTTGTTCAAGTCCCAGACGCTGAGCGTGTAGTCGCCGTCGGCCGGCGCCTTGAAGTCGATGCGGGCGTCGTCCTTGCCGTTGTCGTCGCCGGCGGCGAGTTCCTGGCCCTGAGCGTTCTGGATGGTCATGAACAGATCAGCGGGCGAGCCGAGCCGGCGGCTGAGCGTCTCGAAGATGATGCGCTCGCCGTTCTTCGCGGCGAACACGAACTTGTCGATATCGCCGAGCGCGTCGAACCGACCGTTGAGCGTCTGCGGTACGGCGAACCGAGTCGGCTGTGCCTCGCCGCCGGCCGGTTCCGCCTCGACCACTTCGTCCAGCGAGCCGACTTGCAGCACAAATGGTTGGACCTTGCCGCCGGCGCCGCGCACCTCGATCGGCGTCACTTCGGCCGGATCGGCCGGCACGGTGACCTCCACAGGCGGCAAAGCGTCGACGCTCGGTCCGGCCGCCGACACATTCACCTTGGCGCCGCGCTTGGCCCCCAGCGGAAACGGCAGCGACGCGGCCGGGAAGTCGCCGAGCCGCAGTCGATAGATGAAATCGCCTCCGCCCGCGAACTTCACGTCGCGCAGTTCGATCACATAGTCGCCCGGCCGGTCGAACGTGTGTCGGATGCGGCAGTCTTGGCCGGCCGCCTCGGAGTCGTCGGCGTAGGCCAACTCGCGCCCGCTCGAATCGAGCAGCCGAATCTGCGGATCGAACTTGCTGCCCAGTCGCCGGGCGACAACCTCGGCCGTCAGCTTCTGACCCGCCTGGGCCGAGAAGCGGTAGAAGTCCCACGACTCCGCCTCCATCACGCCGCTGACCACGCACGGCAACTCCAACCTCTGAGCCTGCGCGGCCGACTTGTTCGCTCCGTTTTCGGCGACGCCCTGCAGGTCGTCGATCATGAACAGTTTCAGGTTCGAGACGCCTTTCGGAGTCACCACGCGCAGCCCGCCCACGCGCGCGGTTGCGTCGCTGGGTATCTGGACCCGGGCCACGACCTTGCCCGCCTCTTTGCCGTTGTTCGGCAACTCGGGCGGGACCGTGATGGTGACGGGCAGGTCGGTCAGGATCGCACTGGGGCCGACGAGATTTCCTCCGGCGATCGTCACGTCCACAGTCGTGCCGCGTTGTCCGCCGGCCGGACTGAGCACCGTGATGGTCGGGGGCTGAGCCGACGCGGTCTCGCCCAACACCGCGGCAACCAGGAACGCCAGCAACCTCACGCGAGGGAACGAGCCGAGAACACGCAGCCGGTGTAGCATCGCTTGCATGGCGGACTCCTCAAGCACCAAATGGCAGGATCAACCAGCAGTGGCCGTCATTCGGCCGGTTTGGAATGTGCAGCCATGATAGCCTGAGCGGCTCGACAAGGGAAGCAGACGACCGTCATGGGTCTGAGGCGTTCATGAGCGCGGCGGCGTCGAAGCCGCGGCCGAGTGGTCGGAGGTCGTGCCAGGCGCGGATGCGCGGCGATGGGCCGGCCAGGTCGATGACCGCCTCGACGCGCGCGTATGGCCCGCCGTCCTCGAAGTAGGCGACGATCTGGACACGATAGGTCTGGCTGCGCCCCGTGACATAGCGCTCGATCTGCTTGAACTGGTCGCGCGTGATCGCGCCGCCCGAAAGCAACCATGCGACACCGGTCGAAGCCGACTGGCCCGACGAGCTGACGGTCTGTGGGCGCGTGGCCTCGATCGCGGTCGCCATTTCTTCGGTCATGCCGGGCACCGCCAACAGCACCGGGGCCGGCGCGGAATTGACGTTGATGCGGCCCGGCAGTTCGGACTCGGTGACCGTCGTGGCGCGGTCGAGCAAGACATCGAGATAGTTCGGCAAGTCGGAATCCTGATACGGGCTTTGCAAGGTCACGTTCTGCTGCTGACCAACGACCTTCGCACTGACGCTGGCGCCGACCAGGTCCATGATGGATTGAATCTGTTGCTTAGCGCCGCCCGATGCGTCTAGCCCGGCGATCGTCTGCGTCGCGGCGCCTGACGAAGCAGTCTGGCCGCTCGACGCCTGGCTGCTCGAAGCCTGTCCACCGCCGCCCTGGCTGGGCGATCCCTGACTCGACGAACCGCCGCCCGACGCGGATGATTGCTGGTTGCGCGACGAACCCCCGCCGCTTGAACCGCCAGTCGAACTCCCGCCACGCGAACCGCCGCTTGAGCCGCCAGCCGAACCGCCGTCCGAACCGGCTGCCGAGTTCTGCCCCGCCGAGTTCTGATTTGCACTCGCCGGCCCGAAAAGGCGGTAAGCCACGATGAACCGGGCCGGCTCCTCGCCGAAGTCGGGGTCCTGACTCAGTTCATCGTACAGGGCCGACAAGTCCGAGTTGTTCAGGTTCACGCGCGGCTGGCCGGCGTTGTCGGTGTTCGACTCGCGGCTGTAGAGCGTCAGGTACGGCAACCAACCGCGGTCGAGTGTGCCGTTGCTGTCGTCGCTGGGGTAGCTCAGTTCGCCGTCGTCTTCGTTCGGGTCCAAGACGCCGTTGCGGTTCGCGTCTTCGCCGTAGAGCAGCCGCGGCGTGACACCGCCGACGAGCAGCAGCTCGTCGAGCGACCGGAGCGGCCCGTTCTTGGCCCGGTACGGCGGCGAGAGCGATTGGTAGTAGTCGCTTTCGGCGCCGGCCGATCGTGGGTCGTCGTCCTCGTCGATGAAGTCGAGAATAGCGTCGGCCAGTTCGCTGGTCATGTTGGGCAGGCCGAGCAGCGGATTGGCCGGCTCGCTGGCGCTGCCGCTCGCGCTGGTCGTCGACGCGCCGCTGGACGCGGTCGAGCCGCCTGTGCCCGTTCCGCCGCCGGTTCCTGTCGCTCCGCCGCCGCCCGTGCCGCCGCCGGTCTGACTGCCCTGCGACTGGGTCGCCTGCGGCAGCGCGTTCAGGTTGATCCGGCCCGACTCGTCGACGAGGCCGTATCGCCAGGTCGCGCCCGTCTGGTCTTCTTCGACCGGCGCCATCGCGCTGAATCGACAGCGATCGTGCGGGTGGACGCTCGACTCGTCGGTCACAAGCTGAGCGTGAAACAGGTCGGGCGAGTCGTAGAGATCGCTGCCCAGCGCCCCGTTCAGCTTCTGGTCGATCAAGAGCGCGGCAACGTAGTGGACGCCCGAGTCGGCCGCGGCCCGCGCCTGAGCGATCCGCCCGGCGCTGCGAGCTGAGTGAGCCTCGGCGTTCATGAGTTGCACGAAGCTGTATGACCCTAACGCTAGCATCGCGACCACAACCAAGACGAGCAGCAGAACGACTCCGCGGCGGCGATCGCGTCGGAGGCCGATGTGGGCTTCCAACGAGCTGCCAATCTGTAGGGTCGGCCAAGTCCTCGCGGCCCACCATACCGCCCTACACACAAGACGGCGGGCCGCGAAGACTTGGCCCACCCTACGCAGCGTCGCGCACCGCAATGCTCTTCTCACGACCCACCTCCCGTCGTCGAACCGGTGGAACCGGTCGTGGAGCTGGACGAGCTTTCTTCCGGCTCCCAGGTGGGGACCGCGATGACGAGCTCGTAGGTCGGCTGCCAGGTGGACGCGCCGCCCAAAAGGCTGGCCTCGGCGTACTCTTCGGGCTCGAGCAGGCTGATGCGCACGCGAATCGCCCGCGGCGGCGCAATCGGCGTGTCGTAGCCCCAGCTATCGAGCCACGTGGCGGTCGCATCGTCCCAATACTGGAACTCGATCGAGTCAATCTGGTCGGTGAGATACGTGCCTGCGGCCCGCAGGTCGGCGTCGCTCGACGACAGATCGAACTGCTCGGCCGCGATCGAGGCGACCTCGCTGCGCATGAGTGCGTAGCGATCTGTGCGGCCGCGCGAGTCCGGCAGCGTCGTGAGTTGTTCGAGCGTGTAACTGACACGAACGACGTTCGACGCCTGGGCCACGGCGCCGCTGGCGGCGGCAAGTTCGGCGTCGTCCAGATTGGCCCGGTCGCTCACCGCGTACACGTCGATCCAGTCGCTCCCGCCGAGAATGCCGAACGCCTCGCTGTAGACATCGGTTTCGGGTTCTGTGGTTGTGTCACTGGAGCTGGCGGTCGAGGCGCTGGACGTCGCCGACCCGCCGGTCGCAGCCGACGCGGTCCCGGTTTGGCTGGAACTGGTTTCGCCCACGACGGCCGCGTCGGGTACGACCGCGCGGATGTCGCGAGCGATGCGATCGAGGATCGCGCGGGCGAGCAGTGCCTTGCGCGCCTGTTCCGGCCCGCGCTGAGCGAACGTCAGGTGCAGCCGCAGCGCTGCGTAGAGTGCGGCGATCAGCACGACCGACAGGGAAATCGCCAGGATGACCTCGAGCAGCGTGAATCCGGAGCGGCGGGGATTGAGGATCGAGGATTGAGGATTGAGGATCGAGGAGGCGACGCGCGGGGCGGCCGGCCTGCTCGGCAGACAGGAATGTCTGCCCCACGTCGGCAATCCCCGATCCACAATCAGCAATCCGCAATCAGTCTTCATTGCGTCGCCCCCGATTGCTCCGCGTCCATTTCGGCTGCGGCGGCCTCGAGTTCCGCGGAGTACTCGGGATCGAGCACCCAACGGCTGAGCGTGAATTCGATCTCGCCGCGATGGCTGGCCAGTTCGCCGCCGGCGGCCGGCCCGACGGTGATGCTGACCCAGGCAAGTCCGGCGACCGGTCCGTCGGAAATGGCCGATTGCCACTGCCACGCTGGGTCTTCTTCGAAGGTTCCGCCGGTCGCGGCGTCGAGCGGCACGAGGCCCGCCATGATCTCGCCCATTTTCGATTCGGCCATGATCACGGCCCGCGTGTGCAACTGAGCGAACTGACTGGCGCGCACGCCCAACTCGACCAGCCGGGTGAGCACCGCCAGCGAGCCAACGAAGATCGCCAGGCCGAGGATGACCTCGAGGAGTGTCAGGCCGCGGGCCTTCACTGGGCGTTCCTCCGCACCTCGCGGCTCCGCGTGGGCGCCGCTATGCCGGCGCGAGTCGGCACGGTGGTGACGACCGTATCCAGGCCGGATTCGGCGAGCGCCTGGGCGGTCGACGCCGTGATCGCGCCGGTGAGGCCGTGGACGGTGATCTCGACGAAGCGGCCCGACCGATCGGCAATGCGCAGGATCGCGTCGCGGTCGACCGTGCCGTCGGGTTCAAACACGAGCGGCTCGGCCATGTCGCCCAACTGCAGGCCGGCGACCTGGACCGCTGCGATGCTGCGAGTCGATGGGGCGACGAGGCCGAGCTTGTCGCGCGAGAGCAAGTTGCTGGCGGCGACGCTCGCCGATGTGGCGGCTGCGTTGCCGGCGCGGGCCTCGAACCCCAGCCCCGCGGCGCCGAGCGCCTCGTCGCTCGCTACCGACAGAAAACGGAACTCGGGGTCGTCCGGCCGATCGTTCAGCTCGAAGTGCCGGCGGTCGTAAGCGTCGCCCGACGCGGCCACGGCCGCCAGCGGACTCGACGCCATCGTGCCCGCCAGCCCCTGCTCAATGTCGAGCGGTTCGCAAGCCCAGGTCATGAATTGGTCGGTGTCCGGCCGGTACGCGAAGGCGTACGGCACGCCGAGGTCAATGGCCTGCAGTCGCGTGCGGATCAGCCGGGTCTGCAAGTCTTCGGCCGCTCGCTCCAGGTGGTATCCTGTGAACGCCGAGGTGAGCGTCGGCGCCAGCATAGCCGCCGCGACGCCGATGAGTGCGAGCACCAGCAGAATCTCGAGCAGGGAGAAGGCGCGGAACCGAGAATTGAGGATTGAGGATTGAGGATTGAAGAGTGGACTTCGAGCGGCGGTCCTGGCATGGACCGTGTTCATTCCGCAATTCGCAATCCGCAATCCGTGATTCCAAATCACTGCGTCGCCTCTTCAAAGACGTCGTCGGCCGTGCCGGCCTGGCCGTCGGGGCCGAGCGAATAGATCCGCGGCTTGCCGGCGTTCGGTTGCGGCTCGTAGACGTAGCCGTTGCCCCACGGGTCGACGGGCACCTTCTCGATGTACGGTCCGGCCCACTTGGCGCCAAGCTGGGACCCGTCGACCAGTTGATCCAGCGTGGCCGGGTAGTCGTTCATGTGCAACCGGAAAAAGTCGCACGCACTGTAGAACAGACCGATCTGGCCGCGAGCCGCGTCGATGTTTGCGCGGTCGCGCACACCGAACAACTGCGGCGCCACCAGCCCGACAAGCAGGCCGATGATCAGCAGCACGAGCAGCACTTCGAGCAGCGTGAATGCGGAACGACGACTAGTGCGTGGTTGGGTCATGGGAGTTTTCTCCTTGTTCACTTACATCATGGAACTCATCTTGAACACCGGCAGCAAGATCGCCGCGACAACCAGCAGCGTGACGCCGGCCATCAAGAGCAACAGGACCGGTTCCAGCAGACGGACGACCAGATCGATATGCCGCGTGGTCCGCCGTTCGGTCACGTCGGCGATGTTCAGCAGCACGGCTTCGAGGTTGTTCGACTCTTCGCCGACGGCAATCATCTCGACGACGTCGACCGGCAACTGGCCGGCGGCGCGGAGCGGTCCGGCCAGCGGGTTGCCGTGGGCCACGCTGTCGGCCGCCTTGTCGATCACGGCGGCAAGGATGCGATTGCCCATCGAGTCTTTGGAAATCCGCAGCGCGGTCAGGATCGGGATGCCGTTCTTGAGCATCGTGCCCAGGATGCGGCTGAACCGCGCGATCGCCAGTCCGCGCAGCACGCCGCTCAGGCCGGGCGCCCAGAGCTTGAACCGGTCGATGTACTCGCGCCCCTGATCGCTGCGCACCAGCGTGCCCACAAGGCTGACGCCGACCACGATGCCGACGGCCAGGAACGCGTAGTTACTCTGTACCCAGGCGCTGGTGTCGAGCAGCCATTCGGTTAGTGCCGGCAGCTTGCCCGCCTTACGCATGCGGTCGAAGATCGGTACGAAGCGCGGCACGAAATACGTGAGCATTACGCCGATCACGACGACCGTCACGCCAAGCAGAAAGATCGGGTAGGCGAGCGCGCCGATCACACGCGATTTCAGATCTTGCTGGTGGTCAGTGAATTCAGCGATGCGTCGCAGCACGTCCTCGAGGAAGCCGCCTTCCTGGCCGGCCCGTACCATACTCACGGCCAGCTCGGTGAAGACGCGCGGGTGTTTTTGCATCGCGTCGGCCAGGCTCATGCCGTCGGCCACGTCGCCGCGCAGTTGGGCCAGCACGCCGGCGAGCGCCGGATTGACGCTCTGCCGCTCGAGAATCTCCAAGCTGCGCAGCAGCGGCACGCCCGAGCGAAGCAGGTCCGACAGTTGGCCGTACATCGTCGAGACGTGCCGCGTCGCGACCCGGCGTCGCGACAGCCGGGCCATCGGCGCCGCCTTGGTCTCGGCGATCCGCACCGGGAACAACGAGTCGTCGGCCAGCTTCTGCAGCACCTCGCGCTGGCTGGCCGCTTCGATCACGCCGGTGACCGTGTCGCCGGCGACTCGTCGCGCTGTGTATTCAAAGGAAGCCATGGGCTGAATTAAGTCGAAACTCGAAACCCGAAGGAAGGAACGAACCATCTTCGGTCGGCCATGTGGCTCGGTCAGGGACCGGCCACAACTCGCGAACCAAGAGGTTCGAAGCCTTCGTTTCGGATTTCAGGTCTGCTTCGGATTTCGAGTTTCGGGTGTTGAACGTGTTGACCTACTGGTCCTTCTTGGGCGCTTCCTTGCGACGGTCGCCACCCTCGCGGCGCGGCTCGCCGCCGGGTCGTCCGCCGGGCCCGCCCTGTCCGCCGCCGAAGCGGGGCTGCGGGAACTCGAACTTCTTGCCCTGCATCTTCTCAAACGACTCCTTCTGCTCGGGAGTCAGGACGGCGATCATGTCGGCCCGCGCCTTTTCGGTGCGCTCGCGCATCTTCTCGCCCTCGGCGCGCATCCGTTCGCGGAACTCGGCGCGCTGCTCCTCGGTCATCTCGCGGAAGTTCGGGATTCCGCCGCCAACTCCTCCAACTCCGCCGCCTCCGCCGCCGAAGTTGAATCGCGGCTGGGCTTCTTCGTTCAGCTTGGCGATCTTGTCTTTCTGCTCCGCGGTGAGCTTCAGCTTCTCGGCGATGTCGGGTCGCACCAGGGCGCCGGTGCCTTCACGCTGAATGCGAAGCTGGCCAAGCCGGTCCAACTGGGCCGGTTCCAGGATCATGGACGTCATCTCTTCGCCCTTCTTGCCGAGCGCCTCGCCCTTGGTCCGGATCTCCTTCATCGCCTTCTCACGGTCCGCCTCGCTCATCTCGCGGAAGCCTTGGAAGCCGCTGAACAGGTTGCGGCCTTCTTCGCGCAAGTCGGCGAGCATGTCGTCGATCAGTCCCTTTTGCTCGTCGGTGACGCCTAGTTCCTTTTGCACCTCAGCCATGCCGAGCAGCATGGTTGCCCCGCCACTAAACCCGCCGCCGAAGCCACCAAACCCGCCGAAGCCACCCGGGCCGCCCTGCCCGCCGCGCCCGCCGCGGTCTTGGCCGCGCTCGCGCTTCTCGTCCTGGGCCTGCACAGCCACGCCAGCCATGAGCGCCAACACCAGACCCCCGACCAGTGATCTCATGGAAAACACGCTCCACCACCTTTCGCTATAGGAAACTGCCCTGGGCCGAGCGAGCAACACTCCTCACGTCAGCCCAGGTCGCCTTTGGTTACACGTAGAACTTCCGAAACGGTCGTCATGCCGGCGAGCACCTTGCGCCAGCCGTCCTGCCGCAGCGTGATCATGCCGTCGGCCAGCGCCTGTTTCACGATCACCGTGGCGCTGGCCCGCTCGACCGTCAGATGCCGCACCTGTTCATTGGCCACGAGCAGCTCGAAGATTCCGAGCCGGCCGCGGTAGCCGACGTTGCGACACGCGCGGCAGCCCGCGCCGCGATACAACACCAATTCGCCGCTCGGCCGCGGGAAGTCGGGCGGCAACTCGTCGTCGCCCGGCCGATACGGCTGCTTGCAGTTCGAGCAGATCATGCGCACGAGCCGCTGGGCCATGATGCCTTCGACCGTGCTGGCGACCAGATACGGCTCGATGCCCATGTCCACGAGTCGCACGAAGGCGCTGGCCGCGTCGTTGGTGTGCAGCGTGCTGAACACGAGGTGGCCGGTGAGCGACGATTGGATCGCGGTCTCGGCCGTTTCGAGGTCGCGGATTTCGCCGACCAGGATCACGTCAGGGTCGTGCCGCAGAATGCTCCTGAGGCCCGCGGCGAACGTCAGGCCGATACGCGCGTGTACCTGAATCTGGTTGATCCCTTCGACGTGATACTCGACCGGGTCCTCAACCGTGACGATCTTGGTCGCCTCGTCGCGAATCTCGCGCAGGGCGCTGTAGAGCGTGGTCGTCTTGCCGCTGCCGGTCGGTCCGGTGACGAGCAGGATTCCGTGCGGGCGCTGGATCAGTTTGCCGAACGTGGCGTAGGTGTCGTCGGCCATGCCGAGTCGGCGCAGGTCGAACTGACTGCCCCCTTTGTCGAGCAGTCGCATGACGATCCCCTCGCCGTGCAGCATGGGGATGACCGAGACGCGCACGTCGATCTCGCGGCCGTGCAGCCGCAGCTTGATGCGGCCGTCTTGCGGCAATCGTTTTTCGGCGATGTTCAGCCGGGCCATGATCTTCAGGCGGCTGATGATCGCATTGCGAAACCGATCGATTTCGGGCGGCATCGGCTGTTTCTGCAACATGCCGTCGACGCGATAACGCACCTTCAAGCCGGTCTCGTGCGATTCGATGTGTACGTCACTGGCTCGCTGCTCGATCGCCTCGAGCAGGATTTCATTCACCAGCCGCACGACCGACGCCTGCTGCGCCTCGGCGGCCAGTTCGCCCTCGACGTTTTCGGGCTGGTCGAGAATCTCGAGGCCCTCGCGCTCGGCCACGAGTTGATCGACCGTTTCGCCGCCCACGCCGAAGTGCTGCTTCACCAGCCGGTCGATCTCACGGCCGCTGCCGATGACCGGCACGATGTGCAGACCGGTGAGCGTCTGCAGCTCGTCCATCGCGTACACGTCGAATGGATCGCTCGTGGCGACCATGAGCCGCCCGTTGGTGCGCTCGATCGGCAGTACGCGCTGACGATAGATCACCTTGGCGGGGACGATTCCGAGCACGGCCGGATCGATGGGCGTGGCCGTCAGGTCGACGAACGCCATGCCTAACGCCTCGGCCAGCGCCTCGAGCGCAGTCGATTCGTCGATGATGCCTGAGTCGGTCAGGACCAGGTGCAGGGCTTTGCCCTGACCTGCCGCCGCGGCACGTCGGGCGTCGGCAAGCTGCGTCTCAGACACCAGCCCCTTGCGGAGCAATACTTGACCAACGTCCATCTCGAAGCGACCCTCACGATTCAGGTGTGGGGCAACGCCCGACCCCTCTTTGACCAAGTCAGTCTGAAACGCCGAGCCGCACGATTCAAACATGAAGGGATTCAACCCGCCTTAGTTCCACAGGTTTCGCCCCCGAAACGGCCTCGCCTCAGGGGCATGTGGCTCTGCTAGAAACAAGCGCCGTCCTCGGTTCCGGCGCTTGAGCTAATATCCGGCGTGGTCGCGAACCGGCTTGCCGCTTACACTATAAACCATGACAAAGTCGATATCACTAGCCGCCGGGGTTGTTTTCAGCCTCACGGCGCTGGCCGCGCCGCCAGTCTATGGCCAATCGTCGATGTACGCGAAGGCACTGGACAGGTTCGACGCCAACCGCGACGGCAAGATTTTCCGCGGCGAGGTACCCGATGGACTGTACCGCGGCATGTTCGACCGCATGGTTGAGCAATACAAACTGGACGCTGCAAAGACGTACACCCGCGCCGAACTAGAGACGATTCTCGGCGCGACAACGCCGTCCGGAGCGAATTCGTCGGCCTCGCCATCGCGCCGCGACGACCCGCGCCGCGGCGAACGGGGCCGCCCCGCGCCCCGCTCGACTGCCGGGTCGGGCGGCAAGACCTATCGCACTCTCGCCGACTTGCCCGGCGAATACCAAGCCTACGACAAAGACGGCGACGGTCAGGTCGGCCTCTACGAATGGCCACGCAACCGCCTCGCCGACTTCCAAGCCCTCGACAAGAACGACGACGGGTTCCTGACTCTCAGCGAGGTCAAGAAGCCCGGCCCGCCGCCCGAGGAGCCGAAAAAGGAAGCGCAACCGGACGCGCGGTAGGCGACGAAGAGTTCCTGATGGACGCGACCGCCTCGAGCGGCCGGTTCGATGGTCATGTCTAAGGCTGCGGTTCGGCATCCAGCGGCGGCTTGCCGCCAGCACGTCGAACAAGCACTCGCAACCGCGTTGCCACCTCACGATTGCGTTCCGCCTCGTACGCCACAACGACCAGCCCGCCGCCCGCGGCGACGACCGGGTAGGCAGCGACGCCTTCGGCGGCATCGCTGACCGCAAGTTCCAGGCCATCGTCGCCGGATGTGCGGGCGTAGATGCGCTGCCGGCCCGATCGGGCGTCTTCCCACGCGACCCAGGCGACCGCGGAATCGTCGAACGTGACCGACGGGTGATCCTGCACCCCACGGGTTTCGTCGTGGACCATCGAGTCGTTTGCGAAGCTCGGCTTGTCGGATATGGACCAGAAGACGTTCGGCTCGCCGGCGCGAACGTCTTTCCACGCCGCCACAAATCTCTTTCCGTCCCGTGACACGGCGACCGCCGGCGCCGACATCGGTCAGCCATCCTCCAAGCTGCGCTGCCGATTGATCTGAACAGGTTTCGAGAATGCCGCGCCCTTGTCGGTCGATGTGATCGCGAAGATCTCGCGGCTATCCTTGTTGCCCCCCTCGCGATAGGCGACGAGCGGGTTGCCTGCGCCGTCGACCGCCAAGCCCGGCGCACAACACTCGCAGACGGTCGAGGCGATCTTGACGTTCTCGCCCACTCGGCCGCCCGCCACCTGGGCGTAATAAATGTCTTGGCCGCGTCCCGATCGGCTGCGCAGGTCGAGCCACGCGACATGCACTTCGCCGCTCGCCGCGACGGTCATCCAGTGCAATGCTTCCGGCGCCTTCTTGGCGACCGTATTCACCTGAAGCGGCTTGGACCACGACTTGCCGCCGTCGCCGGACGTGACCAGGTACAGTTCGGCCGTGGGATATTTCTTCTGATACTCGGCCTGGTCGAACGTAACGGGAGCGGTGACCACCAGCTTGCCCTTGGCATCGACGGCGATGCGTGGCCCGCGCTGCCGACCGCCCTTGGCGCGACCCGCGACGTCCAGCGCGATCGCCGGTGTGCTGAAGGTCTTGCCCTGGTCTTTCGAGACCGCGACACAGATGTTGCCGCGATGGATGAACGTCACGTAGATCGTTCCACGATCATCCACCGCGGCGTGTGGTTGGATCGCGTCGGTGGCGGCCGTCGTTGACGGTGGCTCGGCGCCGCAACTGCAGCGTCCGGCCAGCGGCGCCAAGAGTACCGACATGAGCAACGTGTCACGCATGGTTCGTCTCCTGAATTGCTCTCAGCGGTCAGTTTTCGGCGGTCGCCAGGCTGAAGCTGACGGCTGACCGCTGATAGCTCGCCTTCATTGCAACGGCAGCTTCAACTCCACTCGACGCTGGCCGCGCAGCACGGTGATCGCCAACTGGTCGCGCGGCAGTTTCCGCTGCACGGTGTACGCGAGGAAACCGGTTTCGCTCAGACGGTCGCTCGCGCCGTCCAGTTCGACGATCACGTCCCCCTTTTGAAAGCCGGCTCGCTTGGCGACGGCGTGATCGCCGTATTCGCCGACGTGCTTGATGCGCAGCGCGAGCGACGAGTCGGTCAGTCCGGCCTTGCGGCGATCGGCGTCGCCCAGGTCTTCGAGCACGAGTCCGCCGGCGCCCATGCGGCGCAGGTCCCACGTGGTCGGGCGCCACGAGAGATCGCCCGCGCGGCGCCATCCGTCGGCGAGCGCGAGTTTGAGTTTCGTCTTGCCGTTGCCGCGCTGGACTTCGGCTTCGATCGTGGCGGGTGATCCGGCGTGGTGCAGCACCCACTGCACGTCGGCCGCGGAGATTACCGGCTGGCCGTCGAGCGCAACGATCCGGTCGCCGCTTCGGAGCCCGGCGGCGTCGGCGGCCGAGTTGCCGGCCACTCGTTGGACCGTCGCCATCTCGCGCGGATCGAGTTTCAGGCCGACCACGTCGGGTAGCGGAAACGGGAACAACAGTTCGTCGGTCATCGGCCGCCGCGCCGATCGCGCGAGCTGGCGTTCGGCCTCGCGCACCTGGTGGCAGTGGATGCAGCCCTTCATCGCCGGCGCCTCGCCGACCGTCGCCTTCTTGGCATGCTCGGCGAGCGGCGGGTAGTCGTCGGGCGTCTTGAACCGGGGCCGCACTGCTTGTTTGCCGCCGAGCGCGCGGCGGTTGTCGGGATAGCCGGCGTGCAGTTCGAGCGCACCGGCCAGGGCCGCGCGGAACCCTTCGAGCGTGATATCGTCGTGCGACGAGTCCATCGTGGACCGCGTGCCGAAGCGGCCGTAGATCGTGCGGTCGGCGTTCATGAACAGCACGCAAAACGTCAGGTCGTAATCGAACTGGAACAACGACAGGTCGACGCCGTTCATCTGCACCACGCGCACGCAGACGAACTTCTGCATCAGGTCTTTCACCTTCTCGTCGAGACGAGCAACCTGCTCGTCGAATTCTTGGCAGTCCGTTCAGGGGATGCACCGCACGACGACGAGCAGCGGCTTGCCCGATTGCTTGGCCTGGTCAAAGCCCGCGGCGAGGTCGTTGTACAACCAGGGCGAATCCGCGGCGAACTGTTTCCGATCGTTGCGGATTCTCGTTTCACGATCTTGAGCGCACGCAGCGCCCGCTGTCGCAAGCAACATGGTGCACAAGCCGGCGGTTCTCCAAGCGGACATGCAAAGCTCCTTTCGTATTCTGAGTGCTGCCGGATCGAACACGTCGCTCCGGTTACAGAAGATCCTCCAACTGGCGCGCACCGTGCAAGACGCGGTAGACTTCGATTCCGTCGTCGATCGGGTGATAGAAGATGATGTACCTGCCAACGAATGAGGCACGAAGTCCAGGCCGGTAGTCATCCATGGGCGATCCAATGAATGGCTGTCTGGCGAGCAAGTTCAACTTGTTGTCGATTGCTCGAATCAGATTGTCGGCCGCCGAGATGGAGGTCACGTCTTCGTTCGCCTGGGGCGTACGAATGATACGGGGCATCAGCGAGGGTTCCGCGCGGCGTGACGGCGATGAGCCTCGGCGAGTGTCGCTTCAACGTCCCACGGTTCTGATTCACCGCGGTCGGCCTGGTCGAACCCAACCTGAAGCTCGCGACGCAGGTACTCGGCGAACATCCGGCGCGCCTCGGCAAGCGGCAGCACAACGTGTGTCGCAGTGCCGGCAGCATCGACAAGGTAGACCGGACTCTCCTGAGCGAGAACGGGCTGTAACTCGGTTGGCGTTGTGACTCTGTTGATCATGGGCGGATTCTACCACACGCGGCTCACGACTTCGACCGGGCACGCTCGCGCGCCTTGGCCAGCACACTTTCGATTGTGATCGGCACGCCGCCCTTCCGTTTGCTTTCGTCGGCGGCCTCCATGAAGGCGTAGATTTCGAGCGTCTCTTCGGGACTCACGGGCGCGACGCCGGTGCGAAAGAACTTGACGATCTCAACCAGCAGCGGCCGGTAGCCGCCGTAGGGGCCGATCTGGACAATGCCCTTCGACCCGAACGCCGTGCCGCCGTAGCCGCTCTGGCCCTGCCGGATGCCGCGGAACGTGCCGACCCGGCCGCCCCGCCACGTTCCCACAGCCACGTCGATGCCCGGCGTCGCGACCCGCGTGACCGATTCGCAGCCCGTGCCCATGCACGTGAACAGCGTCTCGACGCCGTGGATGCCGTACCAGAAGAAGTCTGGGTGAGTCGCTTCGAGCGAACATGGACTGTAGGCGTCGCAGCCGAGCACGTCGCCGACTTTGCCGCCGCGAATCGCCTGAGCGCCCTCGCTGTAGCGCAGCGACGACGACGAAAACAGCGGCGTGCCATGCGCCTTGGCCGCGTCGAAGATCGCGACCGCGTCGGCCAGCGATCCGGCGATCGGCTTGTCGACGAACACGGGCTTCTTCGCTTTGAGCACCGGCAGCACTTGCTCGAGATGCGGGCGGCCGTCGTTGGTCTCGAGGAAAACGACGTCGACCTTGGTGAGCAGTGCATCGATTGAGTCAACGATCTCGACGTCCAGTTGTTGCACTTGTTTCGTGTAGCCGGGTACGCGGCTAGTGCTCGATTCGATGTCCGGGCTGCCCTTGGGGTACGCCGCGACGACGCGACAGCCGGCGATGTCGGCGGCGGCCTTAGGATCGTTCAGCATCTGCGTGAACGCCGTGGCGTGCGACGTATCGAGGCCAATGATGCCGGCACGCAACTCCTTCGGCTTGCCGTCGTCGGCCCTGCCGGCGGCGAGCATGCAGCTCACCAAGGTCGCGACGATCAGGCACGAGAGATGGACCAACTTCGATGTCATGGCGTGAGTTCTCCGGAGGCAGGGGTGGTTGGCGATCAGAGAGTAACCGACGTGCCGACGGATTTCAAACCGCGCGGTCATGATCACTGATCCATGCGCCCGCGTCCGCACATCGCGATGCGCACGAGCCTGTGGCGCCCAACGAATACTCTTGATCCGTTCGCGCCGCTCGGCTACGATTCGTCCGCCATTCGGATGAATGGTGAGGGAGGCGTGACATAGAAGGTGCGCTGTCGGGGTCTTGAGCGTGGCCCGCCTGTGGATTCACTTGTGGTTCCAGCCGAGCGGAATAGAGTTCTCGCCCCAGCGGACAATTCTGTGCGTAACTCCAGCTAAGTACTATGCCGCATTGAATAGGGTCTGAAATCGGCCTCGGTCGTTTAACCCGCAGCCGCAG
>DAIOWH010000143.1:0-17083 GCA_036758585.1 Planctomycetia bacterium | reverse complement strand
CCGTTTTGGTAGGCCATTTCCAAGACACGGTCGGTGCCGATGTAGCGCCACGTGGCGATCGGCGTGGCGGCACCAACATCAGTGAGTATCTCGAACCGAGAAATTGGACTTATCCCGACTTATCCCCTTTCTTCGGTCCCCGGCTTCTGAAAAGTAGAATGTCCCCCTTTTGCCCTTCCTTTTGCGGGCCTGAAAAGTAGAATGTCCCCCTTTTGCGGGTCCCGGGTCCCTTGCGGGTCCCTTGCGCCAGTCGTTCTCCTGGCTGGCGATGACCTCGTCGCGGCCAGGATGTTCGACGTCGGTGTTTCGCAAGTAGTGCGCGTACAGCGGCTCATCACACACGAACGTGTCGGGCCGGTTGCCCCATGAGCGCATCATCGCCGTGGAGATGTTTCGCGGGCCGCTCCACACGGCAATCCGCATCGCAGGTCGTTCGTCTGGCACACTTGGTCCCTTCGGTGAAACCGACTCGCCCAGCATACGGGAAAGCTCGCGCGCATGACAGTGGCCGATCGTCGGGCGGTCGCAAACTGACCTTGCGTGCCGTCGCCGGATTTGCGGGAATGGCCCCCCCAATTTTTGACCGCAGTCTCTCACAGCGAGTCTGAGCCGATGAAAGCGACCGAAATCCGCAAGGGGCAGGTGGTGAAGTTCGACGGGCAGGCGTTCCTGATCATGGCCACCGAACACATCACGCCGGGAAACTGGCGCGCCATGGTCCAAACCAAGCTGCGCAACTTGAACACCGGCACGATCATCGAAAAGCGGCTGCGTTCCACCGAAGACGTCGACATCGCGTTCGTCGAGACCAAGAAGGTCGAGTATCTTTACTCGACCGGCACGGAGCACGTCTTCATGGACAACGAGAATTTCGACCAGATTTCGTTCGCCAACGAAATGGTCGAGGACGTGATGCCGTTCATCATGCCCAACACGCACGTCAGCGTGCTCTACTGCGACGGCAAGGCGCTAACGGTCGAGCCGCCGCGCACAGTCGATCTCAAGGTTGTTGAGACGCCGCCGGCCCTCAAGGGGGCCACGGTCACGAATCAGTACAAGGAGGCGAAGCTCGAGACCGGACTCACGGTGCAGGTGCCGTCGTTCATTGAGTCGGGCGAGGTCGTTCGTGTTGACACGACGTCGCGCGAATATGTCGAGCGTGTGAAGTAGCTCGTGCGGCTACCTCAAGATGAGGCACGCTTCTGAATGTTCTTGCGGCGCAATGAGGCGCTGCGTCGCTCCCGTCAAGCGTCGAGCTTCCCTCCCATCGGCTGGAAATTACTCCTTTTCCTCAGCTTGTGTCCTGATCAAATGTCCACCTTGTCGCGGCACAGTTTTTGTATGTTCACTGACCGATCTTGCAATGCGCCTGCCAGCGGCCGGAAGCCGAAAGCTGGGAGAGGCCCGCTGGCAGCGTGTTTTTGCATTGGGGCCGGAGCGTCGGGAGCCGTCTTTCCCGGAAGAGTGGGCAGCAGAGTCACGAGGACCCAAGGAGGCGGACCGGGAGAGTGGCACTCTGAAGCTTGAAGTGTACCCCCTTCAAGCGGTACGAGGTTCCGCTCCCGGCCGCCTCCTTTTGTTTGACCACTCGCGTCGCACACTTCCCCGTCTTCACGTCCATTCGAATCGTATCTATAGTTGACCTCGCCGCTGTACCATTGACGCGAGGAGACTCATGACCGCACCCGCAATTCGCACGACCGTTGTCGGCAGTTATCCCGTGCCCGACTGGCTGCGCGCCTACCCAACTCGCCAGGGGCTCGTCGACGCCATGATGGTGGTCATCAAGACGCAGGAACTAGCCGGTATCGACGTGCTGGCCGACGGCGAACTGGGACGATTCGACGTGAATCACCCCGAAACTAACGGCATGATCGACTACTTCATTGCGAAGATGGCGGGTGTCGACACGCGCCTGACGCGCGGCGACTTGGAACGGTTTCACTCGGAAGAGGCGTCGGGCTACCGCGCGCGGCCGGCCGGTGTGGTACGCGGGCCGGTCAACGAAGGGACGCTGCGCCTGGCCGACGATTTCGCATTGGCCCGGCCGCTGACGGCGCGACCGCTCAAGTTCACCCTGACCGGCCCGCACATGCTCGCCAAGGTGGTGATGGACGACCACTACCGATCGCGACCAGCGTTGGCACTCGCCCTGGCCGACGTGCTCGCGCGACAGGTTCGAGAGATCGCCGCCGACGTCGTGCAGATCGACGAGGCGAACATCTCGGGACACCCCGAAGATGCGGACTGGGCAGCCGACGCGATCAACCGCGTGTTGGACGCCGTGCGGCCTGGCGTCGAGCGCGGGGTACACATCTGTTTCGGCAACTATGGCGGGCAGTCGGTGCAGCGCGGCTTGTGGGCGTCGCTCGTGCCGTTCATGAACCGCCTCAATGCCGACCATCTCGTGCTCGAATTCGCCCGGCGCGGCTACGGTGAACTCGATGTACTGCGCGACGTGCGGCCGGCGATCCGGCTCGGCATCGGCGTCATCGACATCAAGGACAACGTAGTCGAGTCGGCCGACGCGGTGGCTGCTCGCATCGAGAAGGCCGCCTCGGTGCTTGGGCCGGGCCGCGTGGCGTACGTACATCCTGACTGTGGATTTTGGATGTTGCCTCGCAGCGTGGCCGACCAGAAGATGCGTGCGCTGGTGCAGGGCCGCGATCGGTTCTTGGGATTCGAGACTTGAGGTCGGATTCTCGCCACCCATGCGGTTCGCCAATCCAGCTTGGTTCACCCTACTGCCGCTGGTCGTCGTGGCCGTGCTCATGCTGGAGCGGCGCGGCGGCCGCGCGGCGCTACGGTTTTCGTCGGTCGGTCTGGTTCAAGCCTTCGCTCGGTCGTTTTGGGTGCGGGTTCGTTGGCTGCCGACCGTGTTGCGCGGCTGCTGCCTGGGGTTTTTGGTGGTCGCACTGGCTCGCCCGCAACGACCAAACGAACGAACGAGGATCTATGCCGAGGGCATCGCGATTCAAATGGTCGTCGACAACAGCGGCAGCATGCGGATCGAGGATTTTGAACTCGACGGCAGGCTCGCGACGCGGCTCGACGCCGTGAAGGACGTCTTCGTTCGCTTCGTGACGGGCGACGGCAAGCTCGACGGCCGGCCGAACGACCAGATCGGCCTGGTGACCTTCGCCAACTTCCCGGACGTGAAGTGCCCGCTCACGCTGAGCCATGAAGTGCTCGCACACGAGGTCAAGTCGCTGCGCACGGCGGTCCCCAGCGACGATGGAACGAACATTGGCGACGCCGTCGCGTGGGCACTGGAGGACTTGCGTTCGAGCAAGGCCAGGAGCAAGGTGATGATCCTGCTCACCGACGGCGTGAATCAGCCGCAGATTCCGGCCGGCATGCCCGAGCCGATCGACCCCGTCGACGCCGCTCGAATCGCGCAAGGTCTGGGCGTGAGAATCTACACCGTGGGCGCCGGTTCAACTGGCGGCTTGGCCCGCATGCAAGGTCAGGTCGTCCGCGTGCCGCCCGTGGACGAGACACTGCTACGCGAAATGGCCGAGGTCACTGGCGGCAAGTACTTCCGAGCGACCGACACCGACGGCCTGCGCGAAGTGTACCGCGAGATCGACCGGCTGGAGAAAACCAAGTCCGAGTCGATCACGTATTTGGATTACAAGGAGTTGTTCCTGCCGCTGGCAACGACCGCGCTGGCGGCTCTGTGCTTGGAACAATTGCTGAGGGCCACGCGACTGCGGACGATCCCGTGAGGCTGAGCATGGTCCGTTACGCCGCTTATCACTACTTCTGGCTGTTGTGGCTTGTACCCGCCGTCGCGGGCGGGCTCATGTATTCGGCGTGGCGGCATCGGCGGGCCTTGCGCGAGTTTGTTGGCGCCGGTTCGCCGGAACGGTTGGGGCGGCATCAGAGCCTGGGGCGATCGCTGGTGCGGGCGGGGTGTCTTCTGGCGGCCGTGGCGCTGATCGTCGTGGCCATGACGCAGCCGCAGTGGGGAACGTACCTGAGCCAACAGCGCGCGGCGGGTCGCGACATTTTCGTCGCGATCGACGTGAGCCGCAGCATGCTCGCCGACGATGTGACCCCCAGCCGTCTCGAGCGGGCCAAGGCCGATGTGCGCGATCTGGTCGCGGCGGTCGAGGAGTCCGGCGGGCATCGCGTCGGGCTGATCGCGTTCGCCGGCGCGGCGAGCGTCAAGTGCCCGCTCACGCAGGTCACCAGCTACTTCAAGGTTGCGCTCGACGGACTCGACTATCGCAGCGTGGCTCGCGGCGGAACGCTGATCGGCGACTGCATTCGACTCGCCGTCGATTCGTTCGACGACAAGACACAGAACTTCCGCGACCTCGTCCTGATCACCGACGGCGAAGATATGGAGAGCTTTCCGCTTGAGGCGGCCGCGGCCGCACGCGACGCCGGCGTCACGATCTACACGATCGGGCTGGGCGATTCGCAGCAAGGTTCGCGCGTGCCCGTCACCGACAAACAAGGCAAGCGATCGTTCCTGCAACACGACGGCGAGGTCGTGTGGTCGAAACTGAATCCAGACACGCTGCGTGAGATCGCCGAAACTACGCGCGGCGTGTTCGTCCCGGCAGGTACGCGGGCTATCGAACTCGACCGCATCTTCCGCGACGTGATCGAACCGAAGACGAAACGAGACCTAGGCGAGACGCAGCGCGAGCGGCTGCGCCACCGGTTTCAGTGGTTCCTGGCGCCGGCGTGCGTGCTGCTGTTTGTCGAGATGCTGCTGAGTGCGAAGCGGCGCGTGCCAAGCCCCTCACCCCTGCCCCTCTCCCCAGAGGGGAGAGGGAGAAGCACTGTTGCGGCGCGCGTGCGTCAGTCGGTCCTGCCGGTCGCCGCGGCGCTCGGCGCGGTTCTCGGCACCGAGGCGGCTATGGCCAACGACGCGCGGTCGCTCGTGCGCGAGGGCAACCGACTGTATCAAGAGAAGAAGTTTGCCGAGGCCGCGGAGCGTTACGCTCAAGCGGCCGAGCGTGCGCCGGATTCGGCCGTGCCACTGTTCAATCGCGCCGCGGCGATGTTTCAAGCGGGCCAATACGCCGAGGCCGCCAGGCTCTACGAGCAGGCTCGCGTGCAAGCGCCGCCGGCGATGCAGCGCGCGATCAACTACGCCCTCGGCAACTGCCACCTGCAGCAGGCGCTCGCGAACCGGACCCAGCCCGACCAGGCCACGCGCGACGCCCGCGCGGCCTTGCCGTTCTACCGCGACGCGATCAGTCGCGAAACCGACCGATCCGGTCCGAACTCAGTCAATGAATCGGCGCGACACAACGCCGAACTCGCCAAGCGACTGATCGCGGAAATACAGCAGCAACAAGAGCAGAACGAGAACCAGCGTCAGGACGACACGAAGCAGGATCAGACTGGCAGTCAAGGCCAGCCGCGCCCGGAATCGCGCGACGATCAGCAGCCGGAGAACAAGGACCAGCCCCAGCAGTCGTCATCGCGGGAACCGGAAACGCAGGAGCAGCACAGCGGCGCCGAACCCGCCCAACAAGAGGAACTGTCGGCTGAGGAAGCGGCCGAACAGCTTCGGTCCGCCATCGCGCGCGCTCAGGCGGCCCGCGCTCGACGACTCACCGCACACAACAAGCCGGCGAAGGGTACCGCCGTGAGCAAGGATTGGTGACTGAGTACTGCTCCACATTGAAAGGGGTCCGAATTCGTCGTTTAACCCGCAGCCGCAGGCGAGGCATGGCTGGCGTTTGTTGTGCCTCGCCTGCGGCTGCGGGTTAAACGGGGTTAAACGAGGTGAGTACTGATCTACGAACTCGCGGTGGCGGCGGCGACCAAGTGAAACACAGAGGCACAGAGAGCACGACGGGCTGGCGAGGCCGACGCTCGCCAACCAATCTCTGTGCCCTCTGTGCCTCTGTGTTTGATGTTCGGTGTTACGAAAGTTCGCACGAGTTGCCGGGCTTGAGCACGACGGGTGTGCAGGTCGTCTCGCGGCGGAGGCGGTCGGCCCAGGCGGCCGCGTCCTGGGCGATCACGGGGAAGGTGTTGTAGTGAATCGGCAACGCCCGCTTCGGCCGGATCAGCTTCACGGCCCGCACCGCGTCGTCCGGACCCATCGTGTAGTTGTCGCCGATCGGCAACACCGCCAAGTCGATTCCCTCGTCGCCGATGAGTTGCATGTCGAGAAATAGCCCGGTGTCGCACGCGGCGTAGATCTTGCCGTCGTTCAGATAGAGCAGGAAGCCGCAAGGATTGCCGCCGTAGGAACCGTCGGGCAAGGCCGAGCCGTGATGGGCGATGGTCAGCTTCACGCGGCCGAACGCATGCTGGAATCCGCCGCCGTGCTGCTGGCCGTGCGTCTTGATGCCTTGCTTGGCAAGGTACTCGCTCAGTTCGTAGTTGCAAATCACCGTCGCGCCGCAGCGTTTCGCGATCGAGACCGTGTCGCCGAGGTGATCGCCGTGGCCGTGCGAGAGCAGGATGTAGTCGGCCGTCAGTGTGTCGGCCTTGCACGGCGCGGTGGGCTGACCGGTGAGGAACGGGTCCACCAGCACGGTCTTGCCGCCGGTGACGATCTTCAGCGCCGCGTGTCCGAGCCAGGTGATAGTTGTCGCCATCTGAACCGCCTCACTTTCCTCCCGACCGTTCTGGGCGCAGTGATCGGACGACCGCGCCGGCCTGCCACATTTCCGACTCGCGGATTTCCTTGAGTTCCTTCTCCAACTGCTCGCGGTAGTCGGGCCGCGCGTTGCAGTCGAGTACGCGGCGGGTCTCATCGCCGCGTTTCACCGAGTCGTACAGCGCCTCGAACACAGGTTTCGAAGCGTCGCGAAACTTCGTGAACCAGTCGATCGCACCGCGCTGTGCCGTGGTGGAGCAGTTGGCGTACATCCAATCCATCCCGTTCTCGGCGATCAGTGGATAGAGGCTCTGGGTCGCCTCCTCGACCGTCTCGTTGAACGCCTCGGAGGGCGAGTGGCCGTGCTCGCGCAGCACTTCGTACTGGGCAAGCCACAGCCCGTAGATCGCACCCATCAGCACGCCGCGCTCGCCGGTCAGGTCACTGAAGACTTCCTTCTCGAACGTCGTCTCGAACATGTAGCCCGACCCGATCGCGATGCCGGTCGCGAGGCACCGCTCCAGGGCGCGGCCGGTGAAATCCTGATGCACCGCGTAACTGGCGTTGATGCCCTTGCCCTCCAGAAAATGCCGGCGGACCGTGGTGCCCGATCCCTTCGGCGCGACCAGGATCACGTCCACGTTGGGCGGCGGCACGACTCCGGTCTGCTTGTTGTAGACGACCGAAAACCCATGCGAGAAGTACAGGGCGTCGCCCTCTTTCAGCCGCGCCTTGACCATCGGCCACTGTTCCTTCTGTCCGGCGTCGGAGAGCAGGTACTGAATGATGGTGCCGCGGTCGAGCGCCTCGGGGATGTCGAACAGCGTCTCGCCAGGCTTCCATCCGTCCTTCTGAGCGAGTTCCCAGCCCTTGCCGCCCGGCCGCATTCCGACGATCACCCGCACGCCGTTGTCGCGCATGTTCAGCGACTGCCCGCGTCCTTGAACGCCGTAGCCGACGACCGCGACGGTTTCTTTCTGCAGGATCTGACGGACGCGGTCCATCGGGTAATCGGACCGTTCGACGACAGTCTCGGAGATATTGCCGACCGTGATTTTACGCATGAGTTCATTCTCCTGTCGTGGTTGCATGCCGAGCGACCGCAGGACCGCTCAGGAATCGATCAGCTTAGGGCCGCACCTAGCAGCGGTCAACGCCATCGTGGATCGGTAGTGGTACAGATGGATCTCACGTGGGGTTCCGAGCCGCGACCGTGAGGAGCGGAGATGGTAGTCACCCACGCGCTTACGCTCGTAGCTCCGATCAGCCTGTCGGCTAAGCTGTACACTACCACGGTCTGCCGCCTTGTGGCCTTGGGGTTTCGGTCCTATGCTGACTGAGCCAAGGTAACGGCGCGGATAGCGTTCCGCAGAAATCCGTTCTCGTGGATGGCACTCGATGGGCACAGCGTTCTGTCTGATCGGCTGGCTTCTGGCTGAATCGCCTGATGCGGGCGCCGACTGGTGGTCGCTGCGCCCCGTGGTCCGCCCGGCGACGCCGCTTGCGCCGGAAGCCGAGCGGCAGCGCACGTCCATCGACGCATTTCTGCTGGCGCGGCTCGATCGCGAACGGCTCGGCTATTCCGCCCCGGCCGACCGCGCGACGCTCATTCGTCGAGTCACCTTCGATCTGCACGGGCTGCCGCCGACTTACGACGACGTGCAGACATTCGTGGACGATACACGCCCCGACGCTTATGAGCGATTGGTCGACCGCCTGCTTGCCAGCCCGCGCTATGGCGAGCGGTGGGGCCGTCATTGGCTCGACGTCGTGCGGTTCGCCGAGAGCAACGGATTCGAGCGCGATCGCATTCGGCCGAACTTCTGGCCGTTTCGCGACTACGTGATCGGCGCCTTCAACCGCGACCTACCCTACGACCAGTTCGTGCGCGAACAGTTGGCCGGCGACGCCATTCGGCCCGGCGATCCCGACGCGCTCGTGGCCACGGGCTTTCTGGTCGCCGGCCCGAAGAACGACGTCGAGACGATCAGCTCGCTTGAGAAGATGATCACGCGCCAGGATGAACTGGACGAGTTCGTGTCGGCGACCGGCACGACGTTTCTCGGCCTCACGATCGGCTGCGCCCGATGCCACGATCACAAGTTTGATCCGATTCGATCGAGCGAGTACTACGCGCTGGCCGCCGTATTCAGTGGTCTTGACCGAGGCGACAACGTGATCGCCCCACCCGCCGAGCGGGCGCGGCACGAGGCCGCTGCACGCGACGCCGAGCAGCGCATTGACGCCGTCAAGGCGCGGAGCAAGCTGCTGCTCGACCCCGTGCGTTCGCGAATCCTCGCCGCGCGAGCGGCCAGGACTCCCGCCCCGCCCGACGGCAAGCTGCCGATGGTGGCCATCGACCAGAACGAGGACGCGTTCGATCCGACGCCGGCCCGGTTCGTGCGGCTCACAGTGTCGGCCACCAGCAGTGGCAACGAGCCATGCATCGACGAACTTGAAGTCTACGCCGACGACAAACGAAACCTTGCCCTGGCGGGCGCTGGGGCGAAGGCCACGGCGTCGTCCCTGCTGCCAGGCTACCCGATTCACCAAATCCACCACCTGAACGACGGCAAGCACGGCAATTCGTGGAGTTGGATCAGCAACGAGCCGGGTAAGGGCTGGGCCCAGATCGAGTTGGCCGAGCCGGCCGCAGTCCGGCGCGTCGCGTGGGCGCGCGACCGCGAAGCCAAGTTCACCGACCGCCTGCCGACCGATTATCGCCTGGAAGTCTCGCTCGATGGCGAGGCCTGGACCGAAGTCAGCTCATCGCGCCGCCGGCAGTCGTTTGAGCGGGCGACCGCTCGCGGTATGGAGGTCGCACTCGATGAGTTGCTGGCCGCGCTCACGAGCGATGAACGAACCCAGCATGCAAAGCTGGCCGAGGAATTGGGGACGGCCGAGGCCGACCTACGACGACTCGCTCCGCTGCCCGTGAGTTACTCGGTGCGCGACGGTGAGCCGCGCGAGATGTTCGTCTTGAAGCGCGGCAACGTTCGCGATCGCGGCGCGCCGGTTCAGCCGGCGGGATTGGCGGCGGTGACGTCGATGCCCCGCAACCTGGTGCCATCGGCAAACGATTCAGGCCCGCAGCGACGCCGGCTGCTTGCTGACTGGATCGTCGATCCGCGCAACCCGCTTACGGTTCGCGTTATGGTGAACCGCGTGTGGCACTATCACTTCGGTCGCGGCATAGTGGGCACGCCCAGCGATTTCGGCGCGAGCGGCGATCGGCCGACGCACCCGGAACTGCTCGACTGGCTGGCCGCCGACTTTGTCGAGCACGGCTGGAGCATCAAGCGCCTGCACCGACTGATCGTGTTGTCCGAGGCGTATCGGCAATCGTCCGAACACAATCCAGCGGCCGCGGCCGTCGACGGCGAGAACCGGTTGCTCTGGCGCATGAACGCCCGGCGTCTGGAATCTGAGTCGCTGCGCGACGCGGTGCTGTTCGCCGCCGCCAATCTCGACCTCACCGCGGGCGGGCCAGGCTTCCGGCTCTTCGACTATCGCGACGGAAACGTGCCCGACTACCTGCTCCGCGAGAACCCAGGCCCCGAAACTTGGCGGCGCGGCGTCTACATGTTCAACATTCGCACGTTCCAAGAGCCGCTCATGAGCGCCTTCGATTGCCCTGATCCGTCCGTTCAGACGCCGCGCCGCGAGCAAAGTACGACGGCCCTGCAGGCGCTTTCGCTCATGAACAACGCCTTCGTGTTTGCTCAGGCAGAACATTTGGCCCGGCGCATCCAGGCTGCAGCCGGCCCGACCGCCGACACCGCTGACTATGCGGTCTGGGCCTACCGCTTCGCACTGAGTCGCGATCCCACTCCCACGCAGCGCACCTCGGCTGCCGACTTCGTCCGCGAGTACGACCTCGCCGCCCTTTGCCGCGTGCTGCTGAACACGAACGAGTTCCTGTACGTTCGCTGAATCCGCTCGCCGCGATGCGAGCGACGCCAGGGCCGGCGTCAAATGAACTCAACGCGATTTTGTATGTCCGCCGGCTCGTACACCTCCCAAATCAGTTGCACGCCACGGATGACCTCGCCGACTGATCGCCCTTGTGCGGGGAAGTAGACGATGCCGGGATGTTCCTGGCCCGAGGCGGCGATGCGGAGGAAGTCCGTGTCTTGTGTGATCATCACACGGTTCTGAGCGATGCTGAAGGCGATCTGCACCGCATCGGGTGTGTTTCGCAGGCCGGATTCGTTCGATGTGGTCACGTCAATGCCATGAAGGCGCAGGCCCGCGGCGATGCGAGGGTCGCAACTTTCATCCAGGTGGAATCGGATCGTCCTTGCCATGTCTCTCGGCGAGCCGCTCCTGGAGTTTTGAACGACCTGCGCTGGCAGTCATCTCGGCGACGAACCGTTCATCCGCCTCAATGTCCGCGTCGATCGCAGCCCGGTGACTGTGGTAATAGGCGAGAGCCGCGTACACGCCCGCGAGCGTGAGGGTCGGATACGTCGCGACAATTTCCTCCGGCGTCATGCCCATTCGCTCGTGCCACACGGCGATGTGCTGTACCTTGATTCGGTGTCCTGCGATATGCGGCTTGCCGCCGCAGTAACCGGGCTTGATGGCAACGTGCTCGCTCACGATGGGAACCACTGTCCCCGAATCGGACTGGGTTGTTTGAGTAATCATGGCGGCCATTATACGCCGCCGACGTGGTTCGGCCAAATGCGGCCGGTCCCGGCTCCCGCTCCAGTGTTCAGTGATGGCGTCGATCGGGTTGCGTTGACACTCCGACGCTGTGCGAATAGCGTGTATGTCACGTTTGACTCCTGCCCCATGCCTCACCAGGACGCGAAATGATGCGAGAGCATTGCAGTCTTGCCGTTTGGACGGCGGTTGTTGGGCTCGTGGTCGGAGCGTGTTCGCCCGAAGCGGCCGAGGCACAACAGGCCGCGGCCGCCGGGCAGACGACAAACGCGACCCAGCCGCCCGCAGGCCATTCGATGCACGGCGAGGTGTTCAACGAGGGACCGCGCCAGGCGGCTTACCTTACGGGGAACACGGGGAATGTTCACCTGGCGGTGACCAGCAACGTGCCGCAGGTGCAGCAGTTCTTCGATCAGGGCGTCGGCCAGTTGCACGGGTTCTGGTATTTCGAGTCCGAGCGATCGTTTCGACAGGCGGCGGCGCTCGACCCCGACTGCGCCATGGCCTACTGGGGCATGGCGATGGCAAACTTCAACAACTCGAACCGCGCGAAGGGGTTCATCCAGAAGGCCGTCGCGCGCAAGCCCAAGGCCACGCGCCGCGAGCAACTCTGGATCGACGGACTGAACGCATACCTCACCGCCACCGGCGACGCCAAGAACCGTTGGCAAACGTACATCCGCAGCCTCGAGCAGATCACGTACGAGTTTCCGGACGAACTCGAGGCGAAGGCCTTTCTGGCGTGGGCCATCTGGTCGGCGAAGGGCAACGTGCCGGTCCCCAGCCATGTCGCTGTCAGCGCGCTGATCGACGACGTGTTGGGCAAGAATCCATTTCACCCCGTGCACCACTACAAGATTCACTTGTGGGACGGCGAACGGCCCGAACAGGCGTTGCCGTCGGCGGCGCGTTGCGGGCAGTCGGCGCCGGGCGTGGCCCATATGTGGCACATGTCGGGGCACATCTACTGGAAGGTGCATCGCTACCACGACTCTGCGTACGAGCAGGAGGCCTCGGCCCGCACCGACCACGCGCGCATGATCCGCGACCGAACGATGCCGTACCAGATTCATAACTACTCGCATAACAACGAGTGGCTGATTCGCAGCCTGTCGAACATCGGGCGTGTACACGAGGCGATCACGCTGGCGAAGAACCTGATCGAGATCCCGCGGCACCCGAGTCTGAACCGCGTCGAGAACGGCGGCTCGTGCGCCGGCTACGGCCGACAGCGGCTCTTTGAGGTGCTGAACCGCTACGAGCTGTGGGACGAGATAATCCGCCTGTGCGATTCGATGTACCTGGAGCCGACGGCGTCGACGACGGAGCAAGTGAAGCGGCTGCGCGCGTTGGGCGCGGCGCACTTCGGCAAAGGCGACGTCGACAAGGGCCGGCAAGAGATTGCCGATCTGCAGAAGCGGCTCAATGACGTGAGGACCAAGCAAGACGCGGCCGGCAACGAGGCGGAAAAGAAGGCTCGCGAGGCGAACAAACCGGACGCCGAAATCACCAAAGCGAAGAACGACGCGCGCAATCCACTCAACGGCCAGGTCCGAGAACTCGAAAACGCCCTGCACGACTTGCAGGGTCGGCTGGCGATGACGGAGGGCAAGTTCGACGAGGCCCTGAAGTTGCTCAGCCAGGCAAGCGGCGTGCTCAAGGAACATCTCGCGCAGTTCCACTTGGCCGCCGGCCGAAACGACCGCGCTGTGCAGCTCGCCGAAGAAGCAAAAAGGTCCGGCGTGAACGAGGTCTATCCGCTCGCGAACTACGTCGACATCCTGCATCGCTGTGGCAAGAAACACGAAGCACAGAAGGCGCTGGCCGAGCTGTGGCCGCTGGCGAGCGACGTTGACTTGGATCTGCCCGTGTTCCAGCGAGTCGCCGCGTTTCTTGCCAAGGAGCTGAACATCACCGGCGACTGGCGGCTGCCGCGCACGCTGCCGAGCGACTTGGGCGAACGGCCGCCGCTGGCGACGCTCGGACCGCTACGCTGGCAGCCGGCGGCGGCGCCGGAGTGGACGCTGTTCGATTCTGCCTGCACCCCCGCGTCGCTCGAAGGGTTCCACGGTCGCCCGGTTGTCGTCATCTTCTACTTGGGATACTCGTGCTTACACTGCGTGCAGCAACTCGAAAAGTTCGCGCCGATGAACAAGCAGTTTCACGACGCCGGCATCGACCTGGTGGCGATCAGCACCGATTCGCTCGACGCCGTCCAGAAATCTCTGGAGCGATTCCGAAAAGACGAGGCGCAGGAGTTCCCGATCCGACTGTTCGCCGACCCCGACCTGGAGATCTTCAAAAAGTACCGTGTGTTCGACGACTTCGAACGGTCGCCGCTGCACGGCACGTTCATGATCGACGGCGCGGGCAAGATTCGTTGGCAAGAGATCAGCTTCCAGCCGTTCATGGATCCGGCGTTCGTGCTGGAAGAGGCAAAGCGGCTGCTCAAGACCCCGTAGTCGGGTTAGCGGAAGTTCTGGAAGTAGTCGAACTGAGTTTGAAACCCGGCGCGCGGGGCGGCCTGACCGACGTCTTTCTTCAGCTTGCGCTGTTCGAGCGCCTGGATGCGTCTGGACAGGTTTTGCGACTGCGTCCGAGCGGCTTGGCGTTGCCGCTGGTAGATCGAGTACGACAGAGGATCGCCGATCGTGGTCACGGTGCCGACGCCCTGGGCGACGGCCGAGCTTGAGCAAACGACGAGCAACAGCAAAGCGACAATACTTCGGCGAAGCATGAGCGAACTCCTACGATGGTTGCGTCTCAGTCGTGAGACCATTCTATACTGCACGCGGCAGGTTTACTCGTTTAACGCGGAGCCGCAGGCGACCGCAGATGCACAGTCCCAGCCATGTTCTGCCGGCGCCTTCGGCTGGGCGTTAAACGGGACCGTCCCTTTTATAGCCGCGTGCGGTATGGCAATCTACGGGTCCTTCGTCATCGTAATCGGCAAAACCGGCCCTCGTTCCACAGGATTTTCTGAAGATCGGCTCACCGCTGATCGCTGACGGCAGACTGCCCTGTTCGCGGAGGTACGACGTGTGTTGGACTGCCTGGTGATTGCACCGCATCCGGATGACGCTGAGATTGGCATGGGCGGCGCCATCGCGCTGGTTCGTGCCGAGGGGCGTCGCGTCGGCATCGTTGATCTCACCGACGGCGAGCCGACTCCGCACGGGTCGCGTGAGACGCGATCGCGCGAGACCGAAGCCGCCAGCGCGGCGATCGGAATCGACTGGCGGCGCTGCCTCGGACTGCCGAACCGTTCGCTCGAGCACACGCTCGACGCACGCTGGGCGCTGGCGAGCGTCATCCGCGAAACCCGGCCATGCCTGCTGTTTGCACCGTACTGGGAAGACGCCCACCCCGACCATGTCGCCGCCACGCAACTGACCGAGGCGGCCCGGTTCTGGGCCAAGCTCACCAAGACCGACATGCCCGGAGAGCCGCACTGGACGCCACGCATCTTCTACTACTTCAGCCTTCACCTGCGAGTCGTCGAACGTCCATCGTTCGTGCTGGACGTGTCCGATCACATGGAGACGAAGCTCCGCGCGGTGGCCTGCTACGATTCGCAGTTCGGCCACGCAGCCGCGTCGGCTCACCCCAGCGTGATCGACCAACTTCGCTCGCGCGGCCGCTATTGGGGCTGGGCCATCGGCGCGGACTACGGCGAGCCGTTCATGAGCCGCGAGGCGATCGGCCTTCGGAGCCTGCGGAACCTGTGGTAGAGCCGCCGTGCTCAACGTCCCGAACGCAGCAGCTTGGTCCGCGCGCCGACGTTGCTTGCTGGAGTGCAGACTATCTCCGCGGCCTCGGGGCCGATCACGTCGGGTAGCCGAGCCGCGATCCACTCAGCGCGGAAACGGCTGTCGGTGACGGCAGCCAGGGTCGGTCCCCATGAACTCTGAGCGACCCCGTGGACGCCGTTGCGCCGCAGGAACTCGATCACCGGCGCGGCTAACGGGCTGGAATAGACTCCGCCCTGCAGCCGCGCGAAACACTCGCCGGCCTTGCGGCCGAACTCGCCCAGCGCCACGCTGAAGCCGTCGAAGTCGTGGTCGGCCAGAGTTGGCAACAGGCCGAGCAGCGTGAGCCGGCACAAGTCGGCCGTGACCGAAGGGGCGAGCGACTCCAATGCCTCGAACGCCTCGCGCTCGGCCGCGCCGTGGAGGCCCCGAGCGCCAGCCGGCATCACCAGCACGAAGTGCCAGTCGGCCGGAAAGTCCAGCCGCGCGACGAGCGGCGAAATCGCGTCGCGATCTCTCTTGCCCCCCTCGACGATGAACCCGCCGACGTGGAACCCATGGACGCCGATGCCTGACCGGCGCCCGCGACCGACTCGCCGCGCGAGTTCCGCCGCGGGCGCGTCCGAGGTGCCGGCCCAAAGCGAAAGCCCCCGCGCGACCGACAACGCCAATTGAGTCCCGCTGCCAAGCCCGATGTGCTGCGGAGCATGCTGCATGACGCGCACGCGAAGCCGACCGAGCACGTCCGACCGGTCGCGAGCCTGCAGGTTCTGTCGAAACTGCTGGGCAAACGCGATCGCTCGCTGCTCGACATCGAGGGCTGAGGCTGCGTCGGCCGACCGTCCGGCCGGCAGGTCGACGACTACTTCAGTTGCCGGCCGATCGATCATCACGCCGACGCCGCCGAACTGACGCGACGAGTCCCGCCCGAACGCCAGCAGGCCAAAGTGCAGTCGGCTGGGCGCCACGACTTGCACGGCCAGATCGGTCGTTTCCACAGTGCGTTGCATGGGCGACTACGTTATACCGCACGCGGCCATCAAATGAGACGTTTTCGTTTAACGCCCAGCCGAAGGCGCCGCCAGAACATGGCTGGGATGGTGCATCTCCGGTCGCCTGCGGCTCCGCGTTAAACGAGCCGGACCTGCCGCGTGCGGTATGTCAGGCATGGAACAGCGGCGCGAATCCCTTCTGTTCGGCCGTTCGGTTCACGTGATCGAGCAGCAACCGAAATGCGCGATGTTCAGTCGGGCCGCCGGTCTTCTGAACCAGCACCAAAAGCTTGGCGAAGTCGGCCAGAATCTCGTTGATCGGCAGGAATTCGGTCCGCGTCGCCAGTATCGCCGCCTCGACGACGGCGTGCTTGGCGCGATTGAAGCCGAAGAAATCGCGCAGTCGACCGCAGTGTACCACCTCGCAGTCGATCGTCGTCCGCTCTTCGCGGTCGCCCAGTCGCGTGACGCGGAACTCGAACCAGCGGCATGTCCCGGCCAAGATCATGCCCTCGACTCGCTCGGCGGGCAACATCGCCGGCACCGGCTCGACAGGTCCGATCGCCGCCTGGGCCAGCAGCCAGACATCATCGGTCACGTGCAGCACTCCCTCGCCTCGCCGCTTCAGGTTCTGGTAAGTCGTCGATGTCTGAAACGGACGCAGCACGAATCGCTGCATCGCCTCATCGACCTGTGGACCCATCGGCGCGATGTTCACTCGGCCGTCGCCGTCCAGCGTGGTGACGATGCCTTCGAGAATCATGAAACGTCAGGTTCCATTTGTAGACAAATGATCGCCGGTGAGTTTGGCACAGGGTCATTCGCAATCCGGGGCTTCAGAACCAAACAGCGTGGGCAGATCGCGGCTAGCGTGAACCACGGCAACAACGTAGCCGTGTTCTCCCCGAAGTTCGTAGATGATGCGATACGGACGCACGGAAAGCACTTCGCGGATGTGATCCAGGTCGAACTCAGGTATGCGCGAACCACTGCGAGGCGATCGAAGTAATCGCCCGGGAGCCTCGGCGAGTCGCGTACCGAGGCGAGCCGCGTAGGTCGGTGAGTCCATCGCCACGAAGTCGATAATGGCGCGGAGG
>DAIOWH010000142.1:0-17224 GCA_036758585.1 Planctomycetia bacterium | reverse complement strand
GGCGCGTCGGGCTACTGTCCCTGCGGACTCCCAGGATCACGCAAAGCCATTTAGATTCGTGAGGGCATCGACGAAGTCGGGCCGCAAGCGGAGGGCTTCACTCAACACCGAGATCGCCTCGTCGAAACGACCGGCACGCGCGAGGACAGCCCCAAGATTGCAGTACGCGTCAGGCTCCTGGGGTGCCAAGCCAATTGCGGTGCTAAACTGTCTATCGCCTCGTCCAGCCGACCCGTCCCGGCGAGCGCCACACCCAGGTTGGCATGAGCTGCTCCGTAGTCGAGCCTTATTCGGACCACATGCCCAAAGTGCTCGACTGCCGCCGGCTGCCGGTTCGTTCGCGTGCATACCATGCCAAGCAGAACAAAGCGTCGGGATGGTCAGGTTGACCGTCGAGAAGTTCGAGGCACAATCGTTCGGCACGACCGAGATCTCCGGCTTGATGGTACCACAAGGCACTTGGCAGTAGGTCGGTCGCGTCTGGCATCGGGTCGGCCTTGAATGGTTCGTCGGGCTTCGGGTGGACGGTGGATTACACTGGGTGTCCGGCTCATCATGAAAGGAGGCCCAACCAATGGAACGGATTTCACTCGCGGCGAGCTTCGCGTTGAAAGGACCCACGCGGAAAGTCGCTAGGCTAACATCGATCCGATCCTGAGCGGATGTGGACTTCGGCTTGTTCGATTCCGTCGCGCGCGTAGAATCTCGCCGCTCGGTCGAACCACGGAGGGACCTTGGGCATGTCTACGACGAAACGGCGGCTCGGTCGCGGCCTCGACGCGCTCTTGGGCGGTTCCTACGAATTCGACGACGTGGCAGCGCCCGTCACAACCGACCCCGGCTCGCGACCGGGCGACGCCACGGCCGAACTCATCCGCATTCGCGCCAGTGAGATCGAATCCAATCCGTTCCAGCCGCGGCAGACGTTCGATCCCTTGGAACTCGCCGGGCTGGTCGACAGCATTCACCAACACGGCGTACTGCAGCCCGTGGTGGTTCGTCGCATCGGCGAGCGATATCAGCTTGTCGCCGGCGAGCGACGATTGCGGGCGGCTCAGCAGGCGGGCCTGGTCGACGTGCCGGCCCGAATCGTCGAGGCCGACGATCAGCAGGTGTTCGAGTTGGCGATCGTCGAAAACCTGCAACGCACCGACCTGAATCCGATCGAAAAGGCGCGGGCGTTTCACGACTACATCGCGCGGTTCGGCGCGACGCAGGACGAACTGGCAACGCGGCTCGGACTCGACCGGTCAACGGTGAGCAATTTCATTCGCCTGCTGGAGCTGCCGCCGGCGATTCAACAGACCGTTCAGGCGGGAAAGCTGTCGCAGGGTCATGCGCGAGCATTGCTCGTCGTGGGCGACACTTCGCGGCAACATGAGCTCGCTCGCCGCATCGTGAACGACGGCCTCTCGGTGCGTCAGACCGAACAACTGGTGGCCGCCGAGAGACCGGCAAAATCGAAGTCGACGCAGCGGAGCGGCTCACATCGGACGAGTTACGTCGCCGAATTGGAAGGGATGCTGCGCGAACGCCTGGCGGCGCAGGTCGAAATCCGGCTCGCGAGCAAGGACCGCGGGCAGATCGTCATCCACTTCGGATCGAACGACGACTTCGAGCGCATTCTCGAACTGATCCAAGGCTCAGCCTGCGACTCGCAGGCCGCGGCCTGACCAGACCGCCGATCAGACCAGAACCACCGATTGACGCTCCGGCAATCGCTTGGCTATAGTCTCCGCTCCTTGGCCCCGTCGTCTAGCCAGGCCTAGGACACGGGCTTTTCAAGCCCGCGACACGGGTTCAAATCCCGTCGGGGTCACTTTACCGTTCGGCCGCGGTTCGTACCGCATCGCGCTCTTGGCGAGGTCCTGTGAACCACAGGTCGTTCCAATTCGGACTATCGTCGGGGTGCACGACGCGGTTTGCGATTTGGCGTGCGCAAGTCGTTTAACGCCGAGCCGAAGGCGACGGCAGGCAGTTGTCCAGATAGTGCCGTCGCCTTCGGCTCGGCGTTAAACGAAGCGCCTGCGCAAAGTGCGTCGTGGTCCCCTATCGTCGCGCCCCTGTTGACCGACACTGCTCAGCAACCTAGACTTGGTTCGCCGCAACCGCAGCGGCCTCGGCGTGAGAGCCGGGATCTCAAGTGGTGAGGATCCTTGATGTACTGCGTGGCGTCGATTACTCAGATTGCTGGCACATCGCGGCCGCTTATCGCGGCGGCGATGTCACAGCCCGCGGTCTCAGGGTAACAGCGACCACTTTTCAAGAAGTTCAGCCCTGAGGTCGAGAGCCTCAGGGCTTTTTTGTTTGACCGCGCCTTGTGATTGGGACGACCGATTATGACTCGCATCGAGCTCTACGACACAACCCTGCGCGACGGAACGCAGGGCGAGGGAGTGAGTTGTTCGCTCCAGGACAAACTGCTCATCACGCGCAAGCTCGATGAGTTGGGCATCGACTACATCGAGGGCGGCTACCCACTGTCGAATCCGAAGGATGAGGAGTACTTCGTTCGGGCGCGCGATCTTTCGCTGCGCCACGCCAGAGTCGTGGCGTTCGGCATGACGCGGCGCCGCGGAACCGGACCCGAAGACGACCCGGGCATGAAGAAACTCGTCGCGTCGCAGGCCCCCGTGATCACGATCGTGGGCAAGACCTGGGACATGCACGTGGACGACGTGTTGCGAGTCAGCCGCGATGAGAATTTGGCGATGATCCGCGACTCGGTGGAGTTCTGCCGAGCGGCCGGCCGGCGCGTGTTCTACGATGCCGAGCATTACTTCGACGGATTCAAGCACAACCCGGCGTACGCGATCGAGACGGTCCGCGCGGCGCAGGACGCCGGCGCCGAAGTGATCATCTTGTGCGATACGAACGGCGGCTCGCTGCCCGATGAAGTCGGCGAGATCGTCGCGGCGGCCCGCGAGTTGCTGCGCGTCCCGCTCGGCATCCACTGCCACAACGATTGCGACGTCGCGGTGGCCAACACCCTGATGGCCGTGGACCGCGGGGCGACCCAGGTGCAGGGCACGATCAACGGCGTCGGAGAGCGGTGCGGCAACGTCGACCTGTGCAGCGTGATCGCCAACCTCGCCGTCAAGAAACGCGGCTACGAAGTGCTCGGACCGGACAGCCTGAACAAGCTCACCGAGGTGTCGCGTTACGTCTACGAGACGGCCAACATGAACTTCCGAAACAACCAGCCGTTCGTCGGCGCGAGCGCGTTCGCGCACAAGGGCGGCATGCACGCACACGCCGTCGCGCGCACGACCGCGAGCTATGAACACATCGACCCGGCGCGGGTCGGCAATCAGCGGCGCATCCTGGTGTCGGAGCTTTCGGGCCAGTCGAACATCCTGGCCAAGACGGCCAAGCATCGCATCGAAAACGACCGCGAACTCAACGCCCGAATCTTGCAACGTGTCAACGAGTTGGAAAACGAGGGTTGGCAGTTCGAGGCGGCCGAAGCGTCGTTCGACCTGCTCGTGCTCAAGATCATGGGGGCGCACCGGCCTCGCTTCGAGCGTCTGTCGTATCACGTATCGGTGGAGACCGTGACCCCCAACGCCCGCTCGATCACGACCACGAGCGAGGCGACGGTGAAGCTGCGCGTGGGCGATGCGATTCGGCACGAAGTCGCCGAGGGCGACGGCCCCGTCAATGCACTCGACGGAGCGCTGCGCAAGGCCCTGACTCCGTACTTCCCACGCCTGGCCGAGATGCAACTGGTCGATTTCAAGGTCCGTGTGATCAACTCGCGAGCTGGCACGGCCGCGCGCGTTCGCGTGGTCATCGAGAGTCGCGACCACGACGACGTGTGGGGCACCGTCGGCGTAAGCGAGAACATCATCGAGGCCAGTTGGCTCGCTCTGGTCGACAGCATCGAATACAAGCTGTGGAAGGACGATCAAGCGAGCCTGTCGAATCCGCGGCCGAGCGGATGAGGCGCCACGTGGTACGCTGCGTCGCTGGTCGGGTTATTGCATATCTCCGCGCGACGGGTTACGTTGTGTCGTCGACTGGCGCCCGACGTGCGGACCTTCGTGCCGGGTACTCGACTGGGGGGATCGCGATGAACTGTAGGTACTGTGGCTCGCACCGCTGTCGGCGCTCGCGCGTGCGGTGGTACGAGGCGCCGCTGAGCTGGGTGGGTCTGTGCCCGTACCGCTGTTCGGCCTGCCGCAGTCGGTTCTTCGCCTTGCGACGAACCGACGCTGCACAAGACGATGGCAACGAGAAGTCGACCGGGTCGAACTCTCCGCCGCGCGGCCATGCCAGCGTCGTCGTACTACCGTTTCGCAACCAGACGGGCGACGAGCGACTCGGTTTCTTCGGCGAGATCCTGATGCAGGGCGTTTCGCTTCAGAGTGAGGAGCGTCACCCACAGTCGGCGCGACTGCAGTCGGCAACGCAGAGTCTGATTCGATCCGGTGTGCTGGGCGATATCTGCCTGGACAACTCCGCCGACGCGATCGGCGTGGGCCGACGTGTCGGCGCTGACGTCGTGTGTACCGGCCGGTACTTCGAGAGCGACGGCCGATTGCACGTGGCGGCCAGCACGTTCGATACATCAACCGGCCAACTGCTGAGTTCCGAGGAATACGCGTTCGAGGCTATCTTCGAGTTACGTCGGCCATCGGCGCGGAGCCTGTTGGAGGCGATGGAAAAACAACGCGGTCGCTGCGAGCCGAAGGTTGCCGCCGGCGAGTTGGAAGGGGCCGCTCGCAAGTAGCACGACTTCGCAATAGTCTTCACGCACATCTTCAAGCCACGGGCAGTCAATGGGCGAACAGTACATCTTCACGATCGAAGACCTCCACAAGTTCTACGCCAAGCGCGAGGTTCTGGCAGGCATCTGGCTGGCGTTCTATCCGGGCGCCAAGATCGGCGTGCTGGGCGGCAACGGTGCGGGCAAGAGCACGTTGCTTCGCATCATGGCGGGCGAGGACGCCGATTTCATCGGCGCGGCCAGACTGACGGCGGGGTTCACTCGCGGGCTGGTTCCACAGGAGCCGCGGCTCGATGCAGCCAAAGATGTGTGGGGCAACCTGCAAGATGCGGTGGCGCACAAGCGTGCTCTGTTGCAACGTTACGAGGAACTCAACGCCAAGTTTGCCGAGGACCTGTCGCCCGACGACATGGACAAGGTCGTCGCCGAGCACACGCGGGTGCAGGACGAGATCGAACGGACCAAGGCTTGGGAACTCGAGCGGGAACTGGAGATCGCCATGGACGCCATGCGGCTGCCTCCGCCCGACGCCGCGGTGGCGTCGTTGTCGGGCGGCGAGCGTCGGCGCGTGGCTCTGTGCAAGATGTTGCTGCAGAAGCCGGACATGCTGCTGCTCGACGAGCCGACCAATCACCTCGACGCTGAGTCGGTCGCATGGCTGGAGCGGACGCTGCAAGAGTACCCGGGCACCGTCGTCGCCGTCACGCACGACCGGTACTTCCTCGACAACGTCGCGCAGTGGATTCTGGAACTGGACCGCGGGCGCGGCATACCCTGGAAGGGCAACTACTCGTCGTGGCTCGAACAGAAGCAGGAGCGGCTGCGCCACGAGGAAAAGCAGGTGTCGGCGCGGCAGCGCACGCTGCAACACGAGCTCGACTGGGTCCGCATGGCGCCCCGCGCGCGGCAGGCGAAGAACAAGGCGCGGCTCGCCGCCTACGAAAAACTGGCCGCTCAGGAGTACGACGAGCGCGAGGACACGATCGAGTTGCAGATTCCGCCCGGCCCGCGACTGGGCGACACCGTCGTCACCGCCGAGAACGTGCGCAAAGGCTTCGGCGACATGCTGCTGATGGAGGACCTGAACTTTCATCTGCCTCGCGGCGGCATCGTCGGCGTGATCGGTCCGAACGGGGCGGGCAAGACCACGTTGTTTCGCATGATCATCGGCGACGAGCGGCCCGACGCCGGCCGCTTGCTCGTCGGTGAGACCGTGAAGGTCGCCTACGTCGACCAGAACCGCGAGACGCTCGACGGAGAGAAAACCGTCTTTCAAGAAATCACCGGCGGCGCCGACCAGCTCCTGTTCGGCAACCGCAAGATCGCCTCGCGCGGCTACGTCGCACGGTTCAATTTCAAAGGCTCCGATCAACAGAAGCTGGTCAAGGAACTCTCGGGCGGCGAACGAAACCGCCTGTTGCTCGCCAAGGTGCTGACCAAGGGCGGCAACCTGTTGCTGCTCGACGAGCCGACCAACGACCTCGACGTGGACACCCTACGAGCGCTCGAAGAGGGGCTGCTGAACTTCGGCGGGTGTGCCGTCGTGATCAGTCACGATCGCTGGTTCCTCGACCGCGTGGCCACTCACATCCTGGCGTTCGAAGGCGACAGCAAGGTGGTCTGGCACGAAGGGAACTACGAGGGCTACGAGACGCTTCGCAAGCAGCGTCTCGGCGCCGCCGCCGATCGGCCGCACCGGATTCGGTACAAGAAGCTGTCGCTGTGACCTGGGCCCTATGAACAAGGCTTTTCTGAAGGAACTGGACGCGCCGACGGACCAGCACTGCCCGAAGTGTGGGGCGCTCGCCACGGCGGTCGGGCGCGAGACGCTTGCCGCGCACCTGGCCGACGACGCGGTGCGGACGCTGGCCGAGTCGGCGTACTTTTGCCGCTGGCCCGACTGCGATGTGGCGTACTTCGATCAGTTCGGCCGCATAGTCTGTCGCGATGCGCTGCTTCGGCCGGTGTATCCCAAGGATCGCACGGCCGCGATCTGCGCCTGCTTTGGCCTGACTCGCGACGACATCGAACAGGACCTGCGCGAGGGTGTCGTGACGCGCTGCCGCGACATCGTGAACCGATCGAAATCGCCCGAGGCCCGTTGCGCCATCATGGCCGCCGACGGACAGTGCTGCGTGCCGGAAGTTCAGCGGTACTATCTGAAGCTGCGGCAGCAGGCGTCCGAGGCTCGAGACGAAGCACCGTGACCACCGGCCGGCCGTCGCCGCCCATCATGTCGAACTGTCGGGACTCGGCGCCCGCGGCAGCGAGGTGGGCTTGCACCCGCTGTATGAAGGCACTGCCGGTGAAGCCAACAACAAATCGGGTCGCGTCGGTCGGCGCAGCCGCGTCGCGCGAGTTCTTCTGCAGGACCACTCGATAGTCGCCTCGCAACAGGTAATCGACCGGGTGCTGCACCCACCAGTCTTGCGTCACGACCTCCACCGGCGCCAATGCCGGCGACTGGCTGATAAATCGTGCTGCTTCCGCCTTCGGCTCGGTCGGCCCGGTTTTGAACGTTGGGTGCAGGGTCTCCGCGAAAGTCCCCTTGCGCAACGGCGCGAAGTAGTGGCCCCAGAACTGGAACAGGAAAAAGGCTGAGACACAGACCACGATGGGCCCGCTGTAGCACACGGGCATTCGGGCTCTGTCGGTCGCACGTAGCGACCGGACCAATAGCACGCTCGCGGCCGGCAAGACCCAAAGCACATAGCGTTCGTTGCTCACCTGATGAATCGCGATCAGCCCGATCGCGGCGACTAGGCCGATCGGGGTCAGAAACCACAGTGCAGCCAACAGCCGGTCGGCGGCGCGTGTGGAGCGGCACAATCGAATGGTCGCAATCAGCATCACCAGCAGGACGGCGACGTGGACAGCGCCAAGCCACGGTGCCGGAGGTTCGCCCACGAAGTACTCATAGACCCGCGTGCCCCAGACGATCTCGCCGAGCGTCGTCAGATACCAGATCGCGTCGATAGGATGCATCAACAGCAGCAAGGCATCGCGTACAGCCTTGATCAGAATGCCCTGACTGGAGTGACCTCCAACGCGACAAAGGACCCAGAATGCAACCGGAACGAAGGCGGCTGCCGCGGCAACGCCGGCTGTCAACACGCCACGCGTGTTGGCGAGTCCAAGACGCGAAGCGAGCCAGGCAGCCAGCGGATTTCGTACGACCCACAACAGGGCGAGCAGCAACAACACAACGTAGACCGCGGCCGCCAGATGGACCCAGACGCACAACACCACGCCGATGGCCAGACCTGCCACGCCTTTGATCAGGCTGCGTCCTTCGGCCAGCGCGAGCGCCAGGTACAAGGCGGGCGCCGACACCAGCGGAAGGAAACTCGGTTCCCAGGCCCCGACACGCGAGTAGGCGATGTGTGTCGGCAGGGCGGCGAGCAGGACGACCACCATAAAGGCCTCGCCCCAATCGCGAAAGACTCGCCCGTGGAGATAGAAAACCAGCCCCAGACCGACACACGCCCACACCGCGCCAGGAGCTGACGACTTACAATCCAGTGAGTGTCAGTTTGTGGGGCGAACTGTTGTCCCAAGCGCCCGTGTTCGTTGGAGCAGAATATGCCAGTCGAAACTCAACCCGGTACTTGCCGGGCCGGAGGGTCACGACTTTGGTAGAGTCATGATCGACAAACCGTACCGTGGGTACGCCCGTAGCTCCGGCTCCTGCGCTGAACCGGCCGCTGGTCAACGATTCCGTTCGCTGTCCTCGAATTCGAATCGGGCGGACTTGGACGCGTCCCGAGACTGCGCCACGATTCTCCAGTGTTGATTGGAACATGTGGCGGAGTTCGACCCTCTGCCCACCCAGACCAATCGTGAAATCACGACGAAGCCCGATGTAGCTTCGATCGCCAGCCATGCCCGTTCCCATGTCGATCGTTAGTTCGGTGCTATCGGCCCCGTCGGCAGAGCTTACAACCGGCGCAGACGCACCACCGACTTGGTTATTCAGGAACTCCGTCCAGGCCGAGGTAAACGTGATGGCCGCTCCGGCAACCGTAGGCAGCAGCACGGCCGACAGACACGCTGATATGAAACGCCCGCGTGGAATGGTGCGCAACATCCGAGGTCTCCCCCAAAAAGAAGATAGAATCTCCGGGGTACGGCGAACCCGCACCCCGGAGATTTCAGGTCAAGCTGTTGAGACTACTCGCTCTTCGTGAGACCAGCGTCGACGTGGTTGCACAGCTCCATCGCGTCGCAATCGCAGGCATCCTGATCGTCGGTGTTCGCCTGAGAGGAGAACGACGCATGGCAGGTTTCGATTGCGCCGACTTCGTAGCCCTGGTTCAGAGCGCCGATCGCCTCGGCAAGGTCTTCCAGCTCGGTGTTGATGGCGGCCGACAGCGCGCCCACACCGGCGATCGTGCCGAGAACGGCAACGGTCAGGACCAAAACCAAATCAGCCGTCACAACGGCGCCAGCCTCTTCCGTCCACAGACCAAGCAGCATCTTTTTCATGGTACAAGGTTCCTTCGATTCTGAAACTTAACTGTGTTGCCCAGAGACACCAACGCTGCCTCCGCTCTGTCGCCACAGCCCTTCTCCGTTCAGAACCTACGCCTCGTATCCAGACAATCTTCGGGGCGCGCGGTCTTCCCGCGCGCCCCGAGCGTCATGTCAAGCTAGCACTACTCGCTCTTCGGGAGACCAGCGTCGACCTGATTGCACAGCTCCATCGCGTCGCAATCGCAGGCATCCTGATCGTCGGTGTTCGCCTGAGAGGAGAACGACGCATGGCAGGTTTCGATTGCGCCGACTTCGTAGCCCTGGTTCAGAGCGCCGATCGCCTCGGCAAGGTCTTCCAGCTCGGTGTTGATGGCGGCCGACAGCGCGCCCACACCGGCGATCGTGCCGAGAACGGCAACGGTCAGGACCAAAACCAAATCAGCCGTCACAACGGCGCCAGCCTCTTCCGTCCACAGACCAAGCAGCATCTTTTTCATGGTACAAGGTTCCTTCGATTCTGAGAGTAACTGTGTTGCCCAGAGACACCAACGCTGTCGCCACAGCCCTTCTCTGCCCAGAATCCAAGTCCGGACCTCGCACCTCTACTCCGTCCGTTCCTACCCCTTCACCATTTGCCGGTGACTGGTGAATGCCTCGGTGGAGCGCGCAGCCACTGAGCCATTCCTGGGGGTTCAACCTAAGTTGGCCGACATGATTGCATTCGGTGTGCCGCAAAGTGCGGCGAAGCCGATGACGGATCATCGGCACAGCCGTAACCTCCAATCGCCTTAGGGGGTTAGCGGATCCACTAAGCCGGTTAGATGGACGGGCCATCATTTGGGAAAACCCGGCCCCGGCCCTATCTTGTCCTGATGGGTTTACAGCGCTTGCGCCAATGGCGCTAAGGTGGGCTTACAACGCCGATGGGCTTACTGCGTGAGAACCTGTATCGCCCGCGTGCGGCGCCAGTTGGCCAGCGCGCCGACGACATGGCTGTAGAAAGTGTACTGGCTCGCAATAGTAGCGTCGCTCGAGTCGGCAACTGCCTTGACCAGTCCTTGCCCCGCGCGAATCAAATGCTGCTCGGGCGGCAGGATCTCCTCCGGACTGATAGAAAGCCACTCCAGATGATGCCCCGTCACAAGCACCTTGTCGGTGAGTGAACTCGTGTCCTTGCCGTCGAGCGCGTCCGCACCCTCGGGCCAGCGCCGGTTCCACAGACCGCTCGGCTCCTGAGACTTGCCGAGCGTCTCGCTGATGGTGCGAAGCCGGCTGCTCACCTGTTCGTGGATGTCTGGTGAGAGGATTGGCGATTCGGCGTGTCGGCGCAGCAGCGTCGCCAGGGCGTACAGGCGGTGGGTGCCGGTGCAAACGCCCAGGATGTCATCGGCCCGCAGCAGCCGCTTGGCCACGAGGTCGAACGTAACAAGCCGCGGCTCGCCGCTTCGCCAGCCGTTCGTCGCGTCCACGTAGTACGCGAACACCATCGCCGACCACTCGTACTCGCGTTCATCTACGTGGAAGTCGTCAACCGCGGCGTCAAGAAGCTCGCGAAGCGGAACCTGCCGGCGCGGAGTGTTTACGATGTGGTCGAGCCGCACGCCGCCCTCGATCAGGCATGCGAGCCAATGGTCGTGGTGACGCGACGCCGCATCGGGAAAATCGCCGCCGCGGCCCACCCATCGAATATCCAGCCTTTCAGGCGTGTCCACGATTAGGCCCGGAGTGGCCTCGCCGTACACGTTGATGAATCGCGAGTGATCAGTCAGGAACCGCACCATCTCCGCGCCCGACATAGACGCCGCGTCGTCGAACTGAGCGTCGGCGCCCCATACACGCAGGGCATGTTCCACAAAGTTGACCCGCTGTTTTCCCTTCTCAAACTTCGGTTGCAGCCGAAGCAGCGTGGCCCGGAGCTGTTCGTCGCTGACCAGGTCCGGACGGTCGTACAACGGCGTCGGCAGCCATGCCGTTTCGCGGATCGCTGCGGCAGGCGCCTGTGGCCGTCGCTGGCGAGCGTACACGTGCGAACCCACCAGCGCCACGACTAACGCCAATTGTACGGCCGGAAACGTCCACCGAGTCGCACTCATGACGATGTCTCTCCCGTTGGTTGACCAGCCGCCGACGCCTCCTCGGTTCCGCACTCGTGCGATTCATCCGCGCGATGTCCAACCCGGTCGGCCACCACCGCCAGCTTGTCTTCGTGAACGATCTTCCAATGCGGCGAACTGCGGACCTCGCGCAGCAGCGAACTCTGCCGCTCCTTGTCGATCACCACCCTGCGAACGCCAAGTCCACCGACCGTGTTCTCCCAACCTTCGTGCGCGTCGCTGATCCGGTGATATGCTCGCCAGACGTCGTTTGGGATCAGGTGAATGTGCGATGTGACCACACAGCGCACGTCGCCCGCCCAGGTGAGCCAGTCGCACCACTCGATTGGGGCGTACACCAGCCCTTCGGACGGATGCTCGCGCAGGTAGGCGGCCGCATCAATCGGCGTGAGCCGGCTGAGTACGCTCGTGAGCTTGCGCGGGTGCCGGCGCAAGAAAGCAAAACCCGGTGCAGACAGCGCGACGCAAATCCAGGCAACGGTCGCCGCGATCACCGTGTTCTTGAAACTCGGCACGAGCGCCGCGAATCGACCTCCACGAAGTCGGTCTAGTATTTCTCCGGCATGCGGCATGACCACATACGGCAGCAACAGTCCCCACCATTGGACAAACCGCACGTATCATACGGCAGTGCGGCAACGCCAAACACCAGCATCATCAACGCCTCGGCGCCGCGCACCGGTCGTCGGCTGAGACGCAACAGGCACACCAACGCCACAATCGACGCGGCGAAACTGATTCCGTCTAGCATGCGCACGTTCAGCGGTTGCCATTCATTTACGTCGCGCAGGTTCGGCGAGCCGGCAAACGCCAGCACGTCACGCATCAGGTCGAGCCCATTCGGGTTGGCCAGGCATGCCATGAGGGCGAGTTCGGAAACCAAGAACCAACGTCGCGTATCGTCGTCGGCGAAGATGGCCCAGAATCGCCGCTCGGCGCGCCACGCATCGATCGCCGCACCCACCACGCGACAGACAAGCACGGCCGCACCCATCACGAACGAGCTGTGCATGTTCGCCCACGCCGCGAACAACAACGGCACGAGCAGCCAGTTCGCCGCACGCCACGACCGCAACAAGGCCAAATGCAACAACATCACAAACCCCAGCGCCCCGAACATCTGGGGTCGGATCGCCATCAGGTTCGGCCACAGGATGGGGTACAACGCCGCCAGAGCAGGCACGGCCACCCACAACCGACCCGTCGCTCGGAACAACGCCGCAAACAACAGGCCCAAGACGCCGATGAGCGTCAGCGCGTACAGCAGCGATAGGCCCTCGTAGCCCAGGGCCGTGTACGCGCCAAAAAAAACGAGCTGAGCGAGCCAGGGGTAGTCAATACACGACACGCCTTCCGACAGAGGCATGAACAGCGGACTGTTTGGGATCGATTTGTTCTGCCAAATCCACTGACCCCAGTGAAGGTGGCCAAAGATATCGGTGTGCCAAAGTGGAATCCACGTCAGGTACCAGAACACCGCGGCCATCACGAGCACCGACGCCATCTGACGCCGAGTGATCTTGATCCACGGTGGCAGCGTGTCGGCGGGGGCTCCCAGGCCCTCCAGTGGGATTCCCTCGCTGGCGGGTGCCGATGTGCTCATGCTCTGTTCCCAACGTGGCCAGTCGGCCACAAACATTATGACAAACGTGAGGCACGAAACCCGAACCGAAACGTGCGGCGCACCGATCGGCCGATCATTCGCCGCCAGACGGAACGAACAAGTCCACCGCCTGGTTCTCGATGCCATCGCGATAGCCGTGCCCGTGGGCATCGTGCGACTGATTCGCGTGACCGAACGCGTTGGCGATGTCGACCAACTCGGAGACGATCGAAGTCCGCACTGCCGACAGCCCGACAACGAGGGCCAGGACGACGATCGTTGCGATCAACACAAGTTCGGCCGAAACAATGAACCCATCATCGTTTCGCCAGACACGTCCTAGTCGTTGAGCAAACGCACTCATCGCATGCAACTCCTAAATTGAAAGTGGTCTCGCGCGCGTGACGCTACACAGGGCAGACGTTCGGGGAGAGCACATGGAGTGGCCGACTGGGGCCGCATGGAGGAACGCTCGGCAGGCAATCCATCTCCAAAGTATAGAACAGGTTGCAAGCCGAGGCTGAGCGTATGCAAAACTGGGCGGATGCGGACTGCGTCGTACCGAGGCCACATCTGGCGGTCCATCACCCCTTCAATCCTCGGCGGCTGTTCGACTTGCGGCGAGTGCCGCCTTTCCGCAACATGGTGCCGTCAGGCAACATACTGGCGAGGAACCGATGCACCAACGAACCTGTCGTTTCGTCACCTTGGGTTGCAAGGTGAACCAGTACGACACGCAACTGGTGCGCGAGGCGCTTTTCAACGTGGGCTTTCGCGAGGTCGCCGGCGACGAACCTGCCGACCTATGCGTCGTCAACACGTGTACCGTCACGCAACAGGCCGACGCTCAGGGTCGTTACGAAATCCGCAAGTTGCTCCGGCGCAACCCCGGCGCGGAGGTCTTGGTGATGGGTTGCTACGCCGCTCGCGACCCCGACGAAGTGACCCATCTGCCGGGCGTATCCGCGGTGGTCGCCCATCGCGATCAACTCGGCGATGTGCTGCGCCGTTTCGGCGTCGAACGACTGCCGCGCGGCATCGCTCGCTTCGACGGTCACCACCGTGCCTTCGTCAAGGTTCAAGACGGCTGCCTGCTCAAATGTACGTTCTGCATCATCCCGCAGGTCCGCCCGTCGCTGCGCAGCCGACCGCCGGAGGAGATCGAAGCGGAAGTCGAGCGGCTCGTTGCGGCCGGCTTTCGCGAGATCGTGCTGACCGGCATTCACCTAGGCCACTACGGCATCGAGTTCAGCGCCGGCCGCCCGCGAGCCGATTGGTGTCGCTTGGCCGACCTGGTCCGCCGGCTGACGCAGATTCCCGGCCGCTGGCGACTGCGCCTTTCCAGCCTCGACGCCGCCGAGGTTACCGACGACCTGATCGCCGCCGTTGCCACCGAACCTCGCGTCTGTCCGCATCTCCACATCTGCTTGCAGAGCGGGTCCGACCGCGTCCTGTCGGCGATGGACCGCCGCTATCGCGTCGCTGGCTTCCTGCGACGAATCGATGCGATCCGCCGACGTCTCGAGCAGCCCGCGCTGACGACCGACGTCATCGTCGGATTCCCCGGCGAGTCCGATCACGACTTCGAAGCGACCGTCGACGTGTGCCAACGAGTCGGTTTCTCCAAGGTCCACGTGTTCCCTTTCAGCCCGCGCCGCGGCACCGTCGCTGCTTCGATGGATGCCCAAATTCCCGAACACGTCGTGCTCGCGCGCAAAACTCAGTTGCAGGCGCTGGAATCGCGACTCGCCGAACGTTATCATCAGTCCCTAGTCGGGCGGCGCCTGGAGGTGCTTGTCGAGCGGCTCGCTGACGGCAACGTGGCAGCACGAGGCACCGCGTGTCGCTACGTCACCGTACAAATGTCGGGTGGGGCCATGGAGTACGACTTGGTTCAGGTCGTTGCGACCGCGGCCGCGGCCGATCACTTGCGAGGCGACGTAGTGTCGCCACGACTCAGCCCTGAGCTGCCGATTCTTGAGATGCCGAGCCGAAACGGACCTGAGGTAACTTTGAGGGGGATCACGCGTGGCTGACGCGGCGAAACAGATCAGTGTCACCGAGAAAGACGGCGCCGTGGTGGTGCAGTTCCGCGAGTCGAAGATACTTGAGGACCGCGTCATCCAACAACTCGGCGGCGAATTGCGCGACCTCGTCCAGAGCAAGCCTGGCATCAAGCTGGTGGTCGATTTCACTGGTGTGAAATACCTGTCGAGCGCCGCGCTCGGAAAACTGATCACCCTGCGGCGCAAGGTCGACCAGGTGGGCGGCAAGTTGAAGCTCTGTGAAATCACCAGCGAAGCGATGGACATGTTCCGCATCGCCAAGCTCGATGAGTACTTCGACATCTGTCGCGACCAGTCGAGCGCCGTCGCCGGCATGAAGTAACGCTCAGTGACCCGGCTTCGTTTGCGACCGCTGGACCGAGTGCAACGGCCGGCCGAGTTTCGCCGGGCCTACGATCGACGCTGCTCGGCAAGCGACGCGATGTTGGTTGTCTACGGCTGCGAGAACGGGTTGCCCCACAGTCGAATCGGCGTGTCGGTCAGCCGCAAGCTCGGCGGCGCGGTCCAGCGCAATCGCCTGAAGCGACTGCTGCGCGAGGCGTTTCGCCTGTGCCGGACCGAGCTGCCGACTGGATTGGACTTCGTGCTGATCCCGCGTTCTCCTGTTGCCGTCACGCTCGACGGGCTGCGCCGGTCGCTGCCGACGCTCGCCCGCGCGGTGGACCGCAAGCTCCGACGAGGAGCACGCCCATGACCTGGCTCATCCGTGTGTCGCAGATTCCTGGTCTGGTGTTGATCGGCATGGCCCGTGCGTATCAACGATTGTTCTCGCCGTTGCTCGGCCCGATCTGCCGGTTTCATCCCTCGTGCAGCCAGTACTTCATCGACGCGATTCGCAAGTACGGCGCGGTCCGCGGCACACTGAAGGGACTGGGGCGGCTGGCCCGATGTCATCCGTACTCGGCCGGCGGATTCGATCCGCCGTGATGGACTGCGTCGTCGGCCTGATGGCTCCAATGATCAACGCATTCAACGCTCTACGCTCCGCACCTCGATGATTCCTTGCATCAGCCAAGTGACGACCCTGCCGAGCGACTTCGCCAGCGACGTTTGCGCGTACAGTGAAGTAGGCTGCACGGCGATCGAGGTGTGGCTCACGAAGCTCGAGACTTACTTGGACGGCCATTCGATGGACGACGTCGCGCGGCTGATCGCCGAGCGCGGCGTTGCGCTGCAAGCAGCGTCTGTTCACGGCGGCATCTTGCTGAGCCAAGGCGACGCGCGTCGCGAAAGCTTCGCACTGCTCGAACGCAGGCTGGATCTGTGCCGGCGCTTAGACATTCCGACTCTGGTGGTCGTCGCCGACTTCGCAGAGCCGCCGGCCGCGGCCGACTACGATCGGGCCGTGGTCTCGCTGAAACAGGCCGGCCAGTCGGCGGCGCGACGCGGAGTCTCGATCGCTCTCGAGTTTCAGTCGCGGGCAAGTTTCTGCAACAATCTCTGCACAGCGGCGTCGCTGGCCGAGCACTGTGACGAACCGAACGTGGGCGTCTGCCTCGACGTGTATCACTACTACACCGGCCCGAGCAAACTGGAAGATCTCGCACTCGTCGCGCCGGCCAAGGTGCTGCACGTGCAACTCAGCGACCTCGCCGGCGTACCGCGTGAACTGGCCGCCGACTCGGACCGCATCCTGCCCGGCGACGGCGATTTTCAGCTCGTGCCGATTCTCGACCACCTGCGCTCCATCGGGTACGCACGGGCCGTTTCGGTCGAACTCATGAACCCGACGCTCTGGCAACTGCCCACCAACCAAGTGGCCGAGGTGGCGGTCACAGCGCTGCGGCGGCTAACGAGTCTGGCGCAAAGCTAGATGACCGTGCGTGAAATTTGCGAATACCCCTCGCCCCATCCCTCCCCCCAAGGCGTTGGTATCTACACAGGTCCGGCTACGCAGCTACCCCGAAGGGGTTTCAGACCCCAGCCCAGGGTCGCGAGTCTGCGAGCGCACCCTGGGTTTCTGGGGAGTTGCACCGGTCGAACCCCGTAGGGCGCCGTAGGGGTTCCACAACCCATCCGGCTAGGGTTGCACCCTTTCAGGGTGCCGGGTTTCGAACGCTCTGGTACCCAGGGTGCGCTCGCAGACTCGCGACCCTGGGCTGTGGTTGTGCGACGCCTTCGGCGTCAATCCCGACTTGTGTAGATACCAATGCGCCTTGGCATTGGTATCTACACAAGTCCGAAACAGGGCCAGCCGCGAAGCGGCGCGAGTCGATAGCCAGGGGCGCGAGCCCCTGGT
>DAIOWH010000141.1:0-17605 GCA_036758585.1 Planctomycetia bacterium | reverse complement strand
CCTCGCTGGCGCGTCGGGCTACTGTCCCAGAATCGTGCAAGGCTATTTAGGACACAAACCATCGAGTGCCAATCAAAAGGTGTTGATCGCGGGTAAGCCCTGATTTCGCGTATCCACGCCGCACGCGCCGAACCCGCCGCCCCACGTCGTGGCTCAGGGACCCACTACAGGCGCGCGAGAGATCGGCTATACTCGACCGCCCGCGGGCCTACCGAACTGCCTCTGATCGCGCCGACGGCGACCGGCACTGTGAACTGGTGAACACCTGTGTGACAATCCGAAGGAGTAGAAACACTGATCGACAAATCTCAAGCCAATTGACCGATCCTTGAAAGGAGCTTTCCTGATGAACTTCACAAGGACCGTGTTGTCCCTGTCCCTCACCGCGTTCGTGTGTGGATTGCCGGTCGATACTGCGCGGGCCGACGAGCCGGCGCAGGGAACATCGAAGAAACTCGATCTGGGCGACGGCGTGATGCTCGAAGTCGTGTACATCCCGCCCGGCGATTTCATGATGGGCAGCACGCCCGAGGAGAAGGCGTGGGCGACGGGCATCGAAGGCGGGGCGACCCCGGGGACGGAACGCGAGTCTTACGAGGGCGACCGGCCGCGACCGATGCGCGTGAAGGACGGTTTCTGGATGGGTCGCACGGAAGTCAGCGTGGGTCAATTTCGTAGTTTCGCCGACGAGACCGGATATGTGAGCGACGCGGAGAAACCGGGCGGCAAGACTCAGTGTTTCGATCCAGAATGGACCGGCTACAACCTGACGACGAAGGTCGTGCATCCATGGAAACCAATGTCGGGCAAGAGTTGGCGCGACCCGAACTTCCCGTTTCCCATGAAGGACTCCTATCCGGTCGTCTGCGTGAGTTGGAATGACGCGCGGGCGTTTTGTCAGTGGCTGACGAAACGGGAGCGTGAAGCGGGCCGCCTGCCGAAGGGCTTGGAATACCGCCTGCCCACCGAGACTGAGTGGGAATACGCCTGCCGTGGCGGCAGCAAGCAGAGCCACTTTTTCTGGTGGGGAAACGAACTGAGCGGCGGCGAAGGCCGGCTGAACATCTCGGCCGTCGATTTTCTGCCAGGCCGGAAGCGCATCTGGCCGCTCGCGAACGCTCCGTGGAGTGACGGTTTCGCGTTCGTGTCGCCGGTGGATCACTACGGAGAAAAAGGCCGAAACGGATTCGGCATGGCCGACATGTGTGGCGGAGTGTGGGAGGTGATCTTGGACCACTTCGACCCCAAGGGCGGTCACGAAGAACTGTACGTCGTCAAAGAGAACCCGCGGCCGGTCTGCCGGGGCGGCAACTACTTCGACGTTCCCGGCAACGCTCGATGTGCCGTTCGCCTCGGACTCCAAAGCACCATTTACTCCGACTCCCGCGACGGATTTCGCATCTGCCTGGGCGTGTCGCGAGGCCAGTAGTGTGGCAGGAGTCGAATTCACGAATCGGGCAGAGTAAACTCAGGACCAGCCTGCCTCGTTGGTCGACGATCGGTGCCGAGTTGTACACGCAGTCGCCTGCTCGTTCGGGAGGCTGAAAAAACGCGTGCGTGAACCACCGCGGACATCAAGGAAAGGTACACCAACGATGCGATGCGTTCGTCAAACGGTCGTGATCGCGTGCTCGGCAGTTTGGGCGACGGCGGGCGGTAGTTCCGCGAACAATAGCCTGCTGGGGGGCGCCGACGACGATACGCTGTTCGGCGGCGCCGGCCGCGGTCTGCTTATCGGCGGACTTGGCGCCGACATCCTCCGCGCCGGCGGCGGCGACGATATCCTGATCGGCGGCACAACCGTGCATGACCAAAACCTAGCCGCCCTCGCCGCCCTTCGTGCCGAATGGTCCAGGACCGATACTAATTATCAGGCTCGTATCGGCCACATGACCGGCAGCACTTCCGGCGGCCTGAACGGTGCGTACCTGCTGAACGCCATCACAGTGCTAGACGATGCTGCGGTGGACCAACTATTCGGCGAATCCGGCGCCGATTGGTTCTTCTACAAACCCACCGGCAGCCAGACCGACGTGCTAGGTGATCGCAAAAACAACGAAACTGCAACGCAGATCTAGATGCCTGAATCCATAATCGGCAGGCGACAGGGCTAGTTTGTATTCGCCTTCAGCCACTCCTCGACTTCATTTGGCTTGAACCCGCCGGGGCCGGGCGGGCCGTAGTAGGCGATCTTGCCGTCGACGCCGACGATGACGAAGCGGTCGGGCCAGCCGGCGTAGGCCTCGTTCACCGCGTTGTCTTCGCGATCGAGCACCGTCGTGAAGCTGAGCTTCAGGGTTTCGTTGCAGATCTTGGCGTTGGCCGCGCGTGCGACCACGTCGTCCGTCTGCACGACTTTTTCGAGCGTCTCTGCGCCGTCGCGAGCGACGTAAATGATCGAGTCGGGATGGGCCTCGCGGATGTAGACGAGCAGGAACTCGGCGCGGTCTTTGTATTGCTGATAGAGCTTCTCCACGTCGCCAGACTGGCGACGAAACGGCGGTCAGGTGAAGCTCGTGAAGACGAGCACGACCGGTCGCTTGCCGCGGAAGCTGGAGAGCGTGACCTCGCGCTTGCCGGCGAGATCGGGCAGCGTGAAGTCCGGCGCCTCGTCGCCGACTTCGAGCGACGTATCGTACCGTTCGCCCCGCGCGGCAGGCGTGATGATCTCGCCCGGCCGCCCGCCTCCGCCGCGCCGTCTGCCGGTGGCGCGAGCGATTTCCTCGCGATCGACCAGGCCGTCCTCGTCTCGATCGAGTCTCATGAGGACGGGTTCGGCCTCATCGAGTTCGTCGCGCGATAGGCTGCCGTCGCGGTCGCGATCGAGCAGTTGCAAGAGAGGAGGAAGCCCCGCGTCGGTGGTTTCGGCTGGGAGGTTGTCGGTGTTGGCGTCGCCGGCGTTGGACTTCGCGGGGCGGCCTGCCAAGAACCATGGCCGTGTGGTCGTGTCAGACTTGAAGAACTTGAGCATCAGCTCGGCGACTTTCTGTTGGCCCGGCGGCGATGGGTGGGTGCCGTCGCCGCCGAAGTCGCTTTCGTTGTAGTAGAACCCGTCTACGCGCGGCTGGGCGCCGTTGGCCCACAAGTACGGTCCCCAACTGAGCCACGGCGACTTCACATCTCCCTTCGCCGCGTCGAAGTTCAGCGACTCGTCGCCCGTGATCTGCTGCTCAATGAGCCACTTCACCGCAAAACCGGACTCATAGGCGTACGGCTCCGGGTTGAGCCGGGTCGTCGCATAGCCGCCGTAGGTGCGGCTGGAGAAGTACACGAGCTTGAGGTTCGGGAACCGCTCGTGCAGTACGCGGGCGATGTCGGTGAGTTCCGATTGCAGCACGCGCGCGTGTTGCGGGAACGGCTGACTCGGTCCGGCGTCGGCCTCTTTGACCCATGCGGCCTGCACTTGTTCGCGCGTGACGCGGGCGTTATCGAGCCGTTGATCAACGGTGGTCCAAAACTGCTGCCCGCGGCCGCCATCGTCGGTTCGTCGAATCACGGCGGCGGTCATGCCGCCTTGCGCGCCGTCCACGATCACGAGCTTCTGGTTCCTTTCTGCGTCGCGATCTGCGATTCGCTTGAATGCCGAGAATTCCTGCGTGGCGTTGCTCATGCCGATCGACAGCAGCACAACCTTGCCATCGTCGCTCGGCTTGCCGTCGCCGTCGAGCGGCTGCACCGATTTGGCGAGCGCGACTCCGGCCGCCTCGTGCGCGGCGGGTCGGTTGTTCTTGCGGTCCGGATAAAGTCCGCCCTTGAATCCCTGATACTCGGCGTCGCCGAGTTCCGTGATCGGTTTGAACTTCGACGTGTCTGGGCTGACTCGCGCGGCCGGTCCCGCAGGTCGGTTGCCCGGCCTGGCTGGCGCGTCGGCGAGTCGGATCCCGCGCAGCACGGGCTTGCCGTCCCGCGCGCCGGCAAGAAACTGAACGTCGGCGCCCTCTTTGAAGTCCCTGAGCTTTTCGCTCAGGTCCTTGCCAGAGCCGCCGAGCACCTGTGTTTCGGTCTCACTGAGCGCCAGTTCGTGGTCCTTGCCGTCGGCCGAGAGCGTGATCGTCATTCGCTCCAAATCGAGCTTCTTGACCTTCGCTCGTCGAATCTCGCCTGCCTGGCCTTCGCGCGGTCGGCCGCCGTCGCCGCCCAGGCGCAGGCCGTCGAGCACAAGTCGCCCGTCGCGCTCGACGCCGCGGAACAGTACCTGAGTCCCCTCCTTCAGCCGCTCGTCCTTGAGGCGGCTTTCGATCGCTCGGCCGCCGCCGTCCATCAGGCGCGAGCGATCCGTCACGACCAACTCGTGGTCCTTGCCGTCGGCCGTGATCGTGATCGTGCCGTTTTCGGCGTCGACCTTCTTGATGCGACCGTTCTGCGGGCCGTCTTGGCCCAGCGCCACGGCGGCGACGAGCGAAAAAGTGATTGCGACACGAAGGCGGGTTCGGAGCATCGCGAGACTCCTTGAACGGGAACGTGCGGAACGTGGCTGTGATATTACGCTGTGGGATGCGGTTCCGCCAGATGCGGCGACGGACGCGGTGTACCGCCGGGCGCGGGTCACTTCACGGCGAGCATCCGTTCGAGCGCGACGACTGCCCAGTGGGCTACGTCATCAGGGACGCGGATGATGTTCACGGGCGTGCCCTGAACCAGATTCTCCAGCGACCAGCAGAGGTGCTGCAGGTCGATGCGGTACATCGTCGCACACATGCAGACCATCGGCGACAGAAAGTGAATCTGCTGCTCGGGGTGCTGGTTCTTCAGGCGATTAACCAGGTGCAGCTCGGTGCCGACGGCCCATTTCGATCCGGCGGGCGACTCGCGCACCGTGCGAAGTATGTACTCGGTCGAGCCGACCAGGTCGGCCATGTCCACGACTTCCATCATGCACTCGGGATGGACGAGAATCTTGACGCCAGGGATTCGCTGCCGAAACATCGTGACGTGCTCAGGCTTGAACATTTGGTGCACACTACAATGACCGCGCCAGAGCAGCACGCGAGACCGCGCGATGGCTGCCTCGGCATGGCCGCCCAGCGGCTGACGCGGATCCCACAGCGCCATCTCATCGAGCGGAATGCCCATCCGCTTCGCCGTGTTGCGGCCGAGGTGCTGGTCGGGGAAGAACAACACGCGGCGGCGCTGCGCGAACGACCACTTCAGCACAGCCTCGGCGTTTGAGCTGGTGCAGACAATTCCGCCGTGTCGCCCGCAGAACGCCTTCAGGTTCGCCGCCGAGTTGATGTAAGTCACCGGCATCACGTCGCCCGTGTCGATCACTTCGCCGAGTTGGCTCCAGCATTCCTCGACCTGGTCGATGTCCGCCATGTCGGCCATCGAGCAGCCAGCGGACAAGTCGGGCAAGATCACTGTCACGCGATCGGAATTGCTAGTTGCTGGTAGCTGATTGCTCTGAACTCTGAACCCTGAACCCTGAACCCTCATCTTCCGATTCGCCAGCACGTCGGCCGTTTCGGCCATGAAGTGGACGCCGCAGAACACAATGTATCGGCATCGGTCGTTTTGCGCGGCCAGCGCAGACAGTCGGTAGCTGTCGCCGGTCAGGTCGGCGAACTGGATCACCTCGTCCTGCTGGTAATGATGGCCGAGGATCAGCAAGGCGTCGCCAAGTTCCGCCCGCGCGGCCCGAATGCGGTCGGCGAGTTCCTCGTTTTCGAGCTGGCGAAACTGCTCGAAGTCGAGTGGCACGGCGGCGGTGGTCAGTTCTGCGGTGGCCATGATCGCGCGGTTTCCTTGGCGACGGTTATTCAGCCTACAGTTCGTGTCTGGACGTAATGCTAGGACTCGATGCCAGAAGTGTCAACCAGCCTCGGATCAGCGCGTGAGCGCCCGCGCGGTGTGATGGCGTGGCTTCCAATTGGACAGCGACGAGTCGGCGGCCTATATTGCCGACTCCGAGGCGTCGGTCAACCAGTCGTTAGCGGCGTCTGTTTGAAGGAGCCATCAATGAAACTTGGTTTGATCAACTCCGCGTGGGCGCAGGCCGGCCGCGAAACGGCCTGGGGAATTCGCCAGACCAAGGAGATCGGCTTTGATTCGATCGACATCTTTGCCGACCCGCTCGACATGGGCGTGACCGAGCGGCGGCGGATCAAACGCGAGTGCGACGCGGCCGGGCTGCCGATCGTGTCGATCGCTTGTGTGGCCGTCGGTCTGATCGATTTCAACCCCAGCGTGCAGCGGTTCCACGTCGATCGCGCGCAGAAGTACCTCGATCTGGCGTACGAGTACGATGCGAAGAACGTGCTCTTGGTGATCGGCGAGTACATCTGGGAGCAGCAGGTGATTCCGCCGGCCGAGCAGTGGCGCACGGGGGCCGAAAACGTGCGGCGGCTGGGCGACTATGCCGCGCGGCTCGGTCTCGACATCGCGCTGGAGCTGGAGCCGTTCAGGTTGTCGCTGGTGAACACGATCGACAGCATGGTGCGGTTTCTGGACGACGTGAACCAGCCGGCGGTGAAGGCGAACATCGACGTGTCGCACATGTTGCTGTCGCGCACGCCGGCCGAGGCGCTGCGTCGCCTCAAGGGCCGAGCGTGCCACGTACACATCTCCGACTGCGACGGCAAGGTACACGGCGACCTGCCGCCGGGCCGCGGCGTGGTCGACTTCGCGCCGTACCTCAGCGAGATCAAGGCGCTGGGCATCGACGGTGCCATCTCGATCGAGTTGGAATACTCGCCGCAGCCCGACAAGATCGTCGAATGGGTAACCGAGGCGTATCGCGAGACCGACAAACTCATGCGCGCCCAGGGCCTGCGCGGGTGAGTCTTCGGCCTCCGGTGCTATTCGAGAAACCCCGCGACCTTCTGCAGCTTCACGAGCAAGTTCGCGACGGCCGACTCGAGCGCGGGGCAGGTGCCTTGCAGAGCAATCAGCAGCTTTGGGCTCTCGACGAGTATGCGTTGCCGCTTGTCGGTGTCTGCGCCGACAACGCTCAGCAGATTGTCGTAACGGTCGGCCAGCTTGATCAGCTTCGCTTCGGGCGACGCGGTGGCGAGCCGCCGGATCATGTCTTCGTGTCGGGCGGACTTGGGCATGCGGCTGTCGTTGCTCAGTTCGGCCACGATGCGGGCAACGCGGTCGCCGAACGCCGCTGCAAGTTCATCGTAGCGCGTGCCCGAGTCTTCGATCGTGTCGTGCAACACCGCGGCACACAGCACCTCGACGTCGTCGCAGCCCGCCAGCCGCCGTAGGTGCTCGGCCACGCGAAGCGGGTGTACCGCGTAGTCCACTGCGCCGCCATGTTCTTGCCGCTTTTGTCCACGGTGTTGCTCGACGGCGAACACGATCGCATGAGCGAGCAGCGCGTAGTCGGCCGGGCCGGTGTTCATGGCAGAGTCGGTTAGAACGACGACGTGAGGTCGGCTTCCGTGAGCACTCGGAAGTTGATCCGCTTTAGCGTCTCGACCGCCGCCTCGTGGTTGTCCACGTGCAGAGCGATCGCGCCGTACCCGTGCGGATGGATCATCATCGGATACGCGTAGTGAATGTTGATCTCGGCCTGCAAAAGCGCGGTGCAGATGTCGAGCAGAGGTTGTTCGGCGTGAGTCAACTCGACGACCACCAGGTCGCTCTCGGCCACCGCCAGGCCCGCCCGCTCCAGGATTTCGCGGCCCTGCTCGGGGTGGCTCAGCACCAGGCGCACGATCGCACAGTCGGCCGAGTCGATGATCGACACTGCCACGATGCGCACCTTGGTCTTCTCGAATCGCCGCACCACGTCGAGCAACTGGCCCACACGGTTTTCCAGAAACACCGAGAATTGCCGAATGCTGGGCCAGTCCCGACCGCGATCAGTTCGATAGGCGGTCGCCGCTCCCTCACCGATGCTCATAGAGTCATCCTCGCTACGGCCGCAACTCTATGCCAAAAAAACGGTTTGGTCAACGTGGAAGGTCAGCGGCCGACCTGGTTCGTCTCGTCGATGAGTTTCCCGATCATCTGCCAGTAGCCGCCGGCGGCGAGGGCGACGTCGAACAGAAAGATCGCGATCGCCGCGGCCCAGACGAGGTACTTGGTTGGCCGCCACAGCGCGGGCAGCACGAATCCGGCCGCGGCGACGACCGAGAACAGCACGATACACGTCGTCGCGTGTTCGCGCACCACGGCCGATAGGCGCACGGAAACGCCGAGCCAGCCCGATAGCTCCTGCGGCCGGCCGGCGACTCGCTCGTCCACGATGCTGCTCATCGTCGGCACCATGCGGGTCAGTACGAGGTAGCACACGACCAGACCGGCCGCGAGGTAGAGCGGGGCCAGGGTCAACCGGCTCGGTTTTGGTTTGGGGCGCGGTTCAGCCATGCTGCATCCGGGCCGCCTCGACCGTGTTGTGCAGCAGCATCGTGATCGTCATCGGCCCCACGCCGCCGGGCACGGGCGTGATCGCGCCGGCCGCGCGCGAGACGGGTTCAAAATCCACGTCACCCACAAGGCCGCCATCGACGCGATTGATGCCGACGTCGATCACCACCGCACCGGGCCGAATCATGTCGGCCGTCAGGAAGCGGGCCTGGCCGATCGCCACCACGACGATGTCGCCGCTGCGCGTGACGGCGGCGATGTCCGACGTGCGGCTGTGGCAGACGGTGACGGTCGCGTTCGCGCCGGCGGCCTTCTGCATCAGGATCAGCGACAGCGGCTTGCCGACGATGTTGCTGCGGCCGACGATGACGACGTGGCGGCCTTCGATCGGAATCTCGCTGCGCAGCAACATCTGCTGCACGCCGTGCGGCGTACACGGCAGGAACCGAGGTCGGCCGGCTGCCAGCAGGCCCAAACTCACCGGGCCGAACCCGTCGACATCCTTCAGCGGATCGACGGCGTCGACGATCGCGTCTTCGTCGATCCCCTTGGGCAGCGGCAGTTGCACCAGGATTCCGTGTGCCGACGGGTCGTCGTTCAACCGCGCGACTAGATCGAGCAGTTCCGCCTGTGACGCGCTGGCGCCGAGTCGGTGCAACGAGCCGTTGATGCCCGTCTTCTCACACGCGCGCCGCTTGTTGCGTACGTAGACCTCGCTGGCCGGGTTGTCGCCGACCAGCACGGCGGCAAGCCCGGGCGTGACGCCGGTGTCGGCCTTGAGCTTGGCCGCGCGGGCCGCGATCTCGGCACGCATGACCTCCGACAGTTTGTTGCCGTCGAGAATCCTGGCGCTCACGGTTCCTTCCTCGATAGTTTACGTTTCGGCCGGCGAATCGTGCGACGCCGCCGGATCGTGGAACATCTCGCGCGCCTCGCGCACCGCTCGACCCGCCACCCGCATTGCAACGCCGAAAAACGAGACGCACGCAGCGCGGCCGCGGCCCCCACACGCGACGCGCGACGCCAATACAGGCCCAGTATAACCACGGCCGATGCGCCCGAGAGATAGATCGTGCCCGTGCCCGGCACCCGAAGTTAGCGATGCTCATTGCCGGCGGCGATCATGTCGTCCGACCGTGGATCGTGCAACGGCAACGTGAATACGACGCCGGCGAGTGGCAGCCAGTAGATCGCGTGCAGGGCCCAGGCCACGCCGATCCGCTCGGCCATCGCACCCAACGGCCACGACACGAGCTGGCCGACGCTCCACGCTAGCCCGGTGATCATGCTGACGGCCACGCCCACGTTCGCGGGCGCGTACTCCTGAGCCATGACGACGTTCGCCGGATGCGGCAGCATGAGCACAAAGCCGCCGGCCGCCAGGCCGATCACCATCCAGTAACCGGGCAACAGCAGGGCGCCGCTGAACACGAACGGGGCCGCCGTCAGTGAAATCAGCATCACGGCCTTGCGCCCGATGCGGTCCGACAGATGTCCGCCGATCGGACCAGAGACGGCGTTGGCGAGCAGGAACAGCGCGAGCGACAGGCCCGCGAGATCTGTTTCTGAGAACGGGCCGCCCGTGACTCGCTCGCGCAGCAGGAACGGCAGGAACGTGCTGGTGGCGATCTGGGCCGCCGCCCGCACGCTGACGGCGCCGGTCAGCAGCGCGAGCGCGACATAGTTGCCACGCCGACCGTTCACCGACGGCGACTGGTTGTGGGTCGCGAGCAGTTGGTTGTTCGGTTGCCTCAACAACCAGAACATCGCCGCGGCGAACACCAGGCCCGGCGCGGCGGCCAGGTAGAATCGTTCGAGACCGAAACACCTGAAGTACAGCGCACCGAGTAGCGGCGCGAGTCCGAAGCCGATGTTGCCGCCAACTGTGAACGTCGACATCGCAAGGCCGCGTCCGCGTGCGGCCCGGCTGGCGAGCGCCGCGCCCTGCGGATGATAGGCGCCCACGCCGATGCCCGCGAGGAACAGGCACGCCGCCAGCGCCGCGTAGCTCGGTGCGAAGCTCACGAGTCCCATGAACAACCCCGCCACCGCCGGAGCCAGCGCCACCGCCGGCAAACGCGGCCAGCGGTCGGTCACCATGCCCATCAGCGGCTGAGCGAGCGACGCGGTCAGGCCCATGACGGGCGGTAACGCACCGATCTGATCGAGGCTCAGGTGCAGCCGCTCGCGGATGATCGGGAACATCGGCGCCAGCAGCGTGTGGCCGTACGAGTCGATCACCGTGTGGCCGGCGCTGAGCGTGACGAGTTGCACGCGATCGACGCGATCGTCGGCCGCGCGGCCGGTCGGCTCGGCGGCAGTCTCAGATTCGGTGAGTTCGATGCTCATGAGCTGTGGGGTGGGCTTCTAGCCTGCCTGCCAGTTCCTCTTCCAAATTGGCAGGCTGGAAGCCCGCCCCACGGCCAGGCGGGGAAGGCTACCGGGCCGGCGTGCTTGGGCGCAACGTCAGTCGAAGCGACACGGCAGCGCGACCGCGTCCCTCAGCCTTTCGAGGTAGTAGTCGCGCGGCACTTCGACGGCGCCGAGCCGGGCCGTGTGCGCGTTCAGGATTTGGACGTCGAAGAGTGCGAAACCTCGGCTGCGCAGCCGATCGACGAGGTGTGCCAGCGCGACCTTTGACGCGTCGCGCTCGAGGTAGAACATGCTCTCGCCGGCAAAGAAGCCGCCAATCACGACGCCATAGATGCCGCCCACGAGCTCGCCGTCGCGCCACGTCTCGACGCTGTGGGCGTGCCCGCGGCGGTGCAGTTCGCAGTACGCCTCGATCATCGAATCGGTGATCCAGGTTCCCTCGGGCCGCGCGTCGGCACAGCCGCGCATCACGCCGGCGAAGTCGCGGTTCACCGTGACGGCGAACCGATTCTGGCGCAGTGTTCGTGCGAGCCGCCGCGACACGTGCAACCGATCGAGTTCTAATATCGCTCGCGGGTCGGGCGACCACCACAGCACCGGCAGCCCCTCCTCGAACCACGGAAAGATGCCGCTCGAATACGCGACCAACAGCCGATCGGGCGCGAGGTCGCCGCCGATCGCGAGCAGCCCCTCGTCGTCCGCCTCGTCCGGCGGCGGAAACGGCTCCGGCTCCAGCGGCTTTCGGGATGCGAACATGACGGTTATCAAGTTACACTGTGCCGGCTGTGAGCGGAAGCGATCAGCGGTCAGCTACGGACGTCGAAGCGAACACAGAGGCACAGAGTACACAGAGCTGCCGACGCCTAACTCCTCTGTGATCTCTGTGCCTCTGTGTTTCAAATCTGGGATGATGAGTACATGAGTTCGATTCCAACGCGACCACTGGGTCGGACCGGCCACCAGGCGACGCTGTTCGGCCTCGGTGGCGAGGGCGTGCTGCGCACGCACGGCCGAATGGCCGATGCGGTGGCGGTGATCGAACGGGCGCTCGATCTTGGTGTGAACTACTGCGACACCGCGCCGGCGTATTCGTCGAGCATGGACTACTACGGCGCCGCGCTGAGTGGACGGCGCGGCCAAGTCTTTCTCGCGTCGAAGACGGCCGACCGAGAGGTTGCGGAAAAAGTAGGGTGGGCTGAGTCTTCGAGTCCCACCTTCACGAACTTTTGCCCGATCTTGGTGGGACTCGAAGACTCGGCCCACCCTACGATCTTGAATCGTACGCCGAAACAACCGGACGGAAGCTGAGAGCGAATCTTCGGGTTGGACTGATCATCGAGCAGGAGAAGTTAGTCATGGCGACAAAGATGATGGTGTTGGTGGTCTTGGCCCTTGGCTTCGTGATCGCGATCGCCGTTGTCGGGCAGGAACGAGGCCGGCCCCGCAAGACGATGATCTATCCGCCGACACGCACTGAGCCGGTTCGCGACACGCTGCACGGCGTCGAGGTCGCCGACCCGTACCGCTGGCTCGAGGCCGTGGAGTCGGCCGAGGTGCACGAGTGGGTGACGGCGCAGAACGCATTGACGCGCGAGCATCTCGACAAGTTCGCGGGCCGCGAGGCGATCCGCAGCCGGCTCGAGGAGTTGCTGAGCGTGGGCAGCATCACGACGCCCGCCGTATGCGGCCGGCGATACTTCTACTCGCGACGCGAGGGCAAACAGAATCAGCCGGTACTGTACGTGCGCGACGGTCTCGACGGCAAAGACCGCGTGCTGATCGATCCCAACACGCTGAGCAAGGACGGCACCGTCGCACTCGACTGGCACTTCCCGTCGCGCGACGGCAAGCTGCTGGCGTTCGGCACATCCGAGAGCGGCAGCGAGAAGAGCACGCTGCGCATCTTGGACGTCGACTCTGGCGAGCGACTGGCCGACGTGATTCCGTTCACCCGTGCGTGCAGCGTGGCATGGAAGCCGTCGGGCGAGGGGTTCTTCTACACACGCTACCCGACGCCCGGTAGCGTGCCCGACGGCGAAGAGAATTACTATCGCCACGTCTTCTATCACCAACTCGGCGCCGACTCCGCCAAGGACGCGAAGGTCTTCGGCGACGGGCGCAAGCCGCAGGACTGGCCGAACCTCGACATCTCGCCCGACGGCCGCTGGCTGCTCGTGAACGTGAGCCAAGGCTGGGCCAAGTCGGAGATGTACATTCGCGACCTTGCCAAGCCCGACGGCAAGTTCGAGACGGTCGTCGAGGGAGTCGACGCGCTGTTTGGGGGCGACTTGCAAAATGATCGGCTGTACCTGCACACGAACCTCGACGCACCGCGCTACCGCGTGCTGGCGGTCGACCCGGCCCGCCCGTCGCGCGAGCATTGGAAACCGCTGATCCCCGAGCGCGAGGCGGTGCTCGACAACATCGGCGTGATCGGCGGCCGGCTGTTTGCCCACTACATGCGCGACGCCAGCTCGCGGCTCGAAGTCATCTCGCTCGACGGCAAGCCGCAGAGCGAGATCGAGTTGCCGACTCTCGGCAGCGTTGGCGGGCTGGGCGGCGAGTGGGACGGCGACGAGGCGTTCTTCGGTTTCACGTCGTTCGCCGTGCCGCCCGCGATCTATCACGTCCCTCTTGGTTCCACTCCCCGCTCGCAGGGCAACGGTACTTCTCCCTCGCCCCGCGTGCGGGGAGAGCGTCAGGGTGAGGGGTCCGGCCAATCGGTCGCTCCGAAGTTGTGGCAACGAGTCACCGCGCCCATCGACCCGGCCGACTACGCCATCAAGCAGGTCCGTTACGAATCCAAGGACGGCACGCCCGTGACCATGTTCATCCTGCACCGCGCGGGACTGGAGATCGATGGTCGGCGGCCGACCGTGCTGTACGGGTACGGCGGCTTCAACATCAGCCAGACGCCCGCGTTCATCGCGCACTTGCCGATGTGGCTCGAGCGCGGCGGCGTGTTCTGCGTGGCCAACCTGCGGGGCGGCGGCGAGTACGGCGAGGGCTGGCACCAGGCGGGAATGCTCGGCAACAAGCAGAACGTGTTCGACGACTTCATCGCAGCCGGCGAATGGCTCGTGGCGAACAAGTACACGAGTCGCGACCGGCTCGCGATCAGCGGCGGCTCGAACGGCGGGTTGCTCGTGGGTGCGGCGCTGACGCAGCGGCCCGACCTGTTCCGCGCGGTGGTTTGCCGCGTGCCGCTGCTCGACATGCTGCGCTATCACCACTTCCGCATTGCCAAGCTGTGGATTCCCGAGTACGGCTCGGCCGACGAGCCGGAGCAGTTCCAGTGGCTGCACGCCTACTCGCCGTATCATCGGGTGCGTGACGGCGCGGCGTATCCGGCCGTGCTGTTCACGACGGCCGAGAGCGACAGCCGCGTCGATCCGATGCACGCGCTGAAGATGGCCGCACGCCTGCAGGCCGCAACCTCCGCCGATCGGCCGATCCTGCTGCGCGTCGAGTCCAAGGCCGGCCACGGCGCCGGCAAACCGCTGTCGAAGACGATCGACGAACAAGCCGACGTGTGGAGCTTCCTGTTCTGGCAACTGGAAGTCGCCGCGCCGATCTGACCCGCATGAGCATGGCTGGGTTGTTGTTAGCTTCTCATTGGCTTGGACTCGGGGCGCGATCGCGCATTGACAGACCGCGTCACGGCGTCATATAGGATGAAACATCCACGAGCCTCAGACCGGCGACGCGACGAAACTCGCGGGCGTTGAGCGTTGCCAAATCGTAGTTCAAGCTTAACGCTGTCACTGCGATCTGCAGATCACGATCTCCGATCACCTCACCGCGAATGGCGAGATCAGCGAAGTGAACAGCATAGAGCCGGGCCAATGCCAGATCGAACGGGATAATCGGCACACGCGCGAGGATATTCTGCACAAATGACTCGCGGCGAGCGCGGGCTTGGGGTCGAAGGTGTCGAGCTGGCTCCACGCACCATATATATAGAGCACGAGACAGCGCTTGGCCCGACCGAAGCCGGGCAGGCCGGCGGTGCTCGATTGGGCAGCCGTTGCCGATCGCAGATCATTCGGCAGAGCGAGCCCCGCCAGTCCGAGCACTCCCGTCTGCAGGATCTGCCGCCGAGACACGTGGCCACCGCGGCGGCGCCGCGATCCGACGACTCGCAGCATGCTCGGCGACAGGTCGTTCACCGATTACTCCCCCGTGCCGCCTTGCCAGTCATTGGTTTGGAACGGCGAGGCGGGCAGGCTGGCGGCGTTCACCAGGTTCGGGTTCGCCAGGTGGTGCCAACCGAACCGGACGTAGGCGGGCGAGTCGACTCCGGTGGCGTGAACGATCACCGTCTCGCCGTCGATCGCCGCCTCGGCCGCGACGAACTTGCCGTCGGCGCCGGCGATCTCGAACTCGCTGAGCGGCTTGCCGTCGCGCGATTTGAGGCCGCCAGCCGTGTGAGCGAAACTCAGCCGCGCCTTGCCGTTCTCGACTTTCATCGACTTGTACAGCGGACCGGAATACACCAGGTCCTTCTTGCCGTAGGTCTTGGCCAGCGCCCAGAGCGCTAGTCGGTTGCCCACGTCGAGCTTGTTGCGCGGGTGGATGTCCTTGATGTCGTCCACCAGGTCGGTGATCACGACCATGCCGGTGCGCGGAATCTTCAGGCTGGCGGCCTGCGCCTCCCACAGCGCGGGCAATTGGCCCGGCTCGTAGCTGCCTTGCCACGGCGCGATCTGGACGAAATAGAACGGCAGGTCGGCGCCCCACGCGCCGCGCCAGCCCTCGATCAGCGCCCGCATCTTGTCGGCGTACTTGAGTCCGTTCTTATGCAGCACGTTGGTCTCGCCCTGGTACCAGATGGCGCCGCGCACGCCGAACTGCACGATCGGCGCGATCATGCCGTTGTACATGCCGCCCGATTGGCCGCCCGCGATCGTCCACGGCTCGATCGGCGAACCGCCCCACGAGCTATTGACCAGGCCGATCGGCACGTCCAGTTCCTTGTGCAACCGTACGCCGAAGTAGTAGAGCACGGCCGAGAACCCACCGACCGTCTCGGGCGAGCACGCCTTCCAGTTCGCCTTCACGTCCTTGGCCGGGGCCGGCACCTGGACCTTGGGGATGTGGAACAGCCGAATCTGGGGATGGCCGGCGGCGATCGCCTCCTTCGAGCCGTGCGTCGCGGTGAGCGGCCACTCCATGTTCGACTGGCCCGACCCGACCCAGACTTCGCCGATCAGGATGTCGTCCAGCTCGATCGTGTTCTTTCCCGCGACGCTGATCTTTCTCGCCTTGCCGTCCACCTTCTGGGCGGGCAGCGTCACCTTCCAGTTGCCCACCGCATCGGCCTTGGTCTCGGCGGTCGCGTCGCCCAGTTTCACGGTGACGGCTTCACCGGCGTCGGCCGTGCCCCAAACCTTCACCGGCACGTCGCGTTGCAGCACCATGTGGCTATCGAGCACCGCAGGCAACTTGACGTCGGCCGCGCACGGGCGCGAGTTCGTCGCGAGCCACACGACCAGACCTGTAGCGAGTACCCAGTGGATTCGACGTTTCATGGCGTTCCTCCGGTTGTTGAGTAGTTCGGGCAGGCCCAGATTATCGCGGCTGGCCGCGCAAGTTGCAATTTGTTCGTTCTGTGATGCTGCGGCGTGGCGAATCTCTGAGCGGCGAACACGGCGTGTCGCGTCAGTCACGCCACTCGCCGCGGTGGTCGCGTCGCAGATGGAACACAACCGAGCCGTGAGGAAACATCCGGCTCGCCCGGTCCGATCGGATGAGGAAGTTCGGGACGATGTCGCTCAGTGACAGCAACGATCGCCTGAGCGGATACGGTGAGAACGAGCACAGGCTTGCGAACTCCAAGTGAGCCACTCTGGGAAGGAAAACCGGATGCCTGACAGGTAGGACGCCCGTTGAGTCTTGCCGGCGACGCCGGTAGGAAAGATCGGCTGTGCCTCGGGCGGCCTGGGGTTCATCGGCCTCAGCGCGACGCAGAGTGAGTCGGCTGCGACCACCGCGCGCGATGGATCGAACGCGGCCGGTTCAACTCTGCCCCAGTTCGGGCGGGCCAAGAACGTCATCCTGCTCTACCTGTTCGGCGGCCCGAGTCATCTCGAAATGTGCGACATGAAACCCGACGCGCCGGTTGAAGTGCGCGGCCAGTTCGCGCCGATCTCGTCCGCGCTGCCGGGCTGTCAGGTGTGCGAGCATCTGCTGCGCCTCGCGCGGGTCATGGATCGCGTCACGGTCGTGCGTTTGCTCACTCACCCGTGGACTACCACCTGATCGGCATCGACCCCAGCTCCGTGATTCGCGACCGCCTCAATCGCCCCGTCCCACTCGCGCACGATGGTCAAGTCGTGCCCGAAATGCTGGCGTGACGCCGGGCTGCACGGTAGCCTGAGCCGAGCCTCGCCGCCGGCGACATACCGCACACCGGACGGACCACACGAATGAGATTCCCCGCACTGTTGCTCGGCGTCGTTGCTCAAGTGCTGTCATCGCCCGCGGCCGACGAGCCGGATCTCGGTTCGGTCGCCGAACGGCACGTGATGATCCCGATGCGCGATGGGGCCAAGCTGTCGGCATATCTCTACTTTCCCAAGGGCGACGAGCGGCGGCCGGTGCTGTTCGAACAACGATATGCCGACCTGCGCGGTGCGGGTACGCGCAAGGCGGCGGCCCAGCTTGCCGAACGCGGGTTCGTCGTGGCACTCGTCAACTTCCGCGGCACGCACCTGTCTGAGGGCACATGGGTCGGCTATCGGGCGCTCGGCTGGGGCGAACTGCAGGACGGCTACGACGCTTGCGAGTGGTTGGCCGCTCAGCCGTGGAGCAGCGGCAAGGTCGGCTCGTTCGGCAGCTCGCAAGGCGGCTACGCTCAGAACTGCGCGGCGCCAAGCGAGTCTCGACGCGCTGGCCCACGAGCTGCCCGACGTGCGTG
>DAIOWH010000140.1:0-18023 GCA_036758585.1 Planctomycetia bacterium | reverse complement strand
GAACCCTGAACCCTGAACCCCGAACCCTGAACCCCGAACCCTTACCGGCCTTCGCGATCGAAGATCGTCGTGATGTGCGACTTCTTGATCAGCTCCTGCACGTAGCGTTGCGACTCTTTCTGCACCTTCTGTTCGCGCACCGCCTTGCGAATCTCGTCCTGGGCGTCCACGAAGCTCTGTCGTCCGCCGGTCTGACGTTCGTCCACGCGCACGATGTGCCAGCCCTTCGGTCCCTCGATCGGATCGCTGATCTGACCCTGCGGCAGCGTGAAGATTGCCTCGTCGACGGCGGCCACGACGTAGCTGCCGCGCGTGGTCCAATCCCATTGACCGCCCTCGTCGGCGGTCGCGCCCTGGCTCTCGGTCTTGGCCAACTCGGCCAGCGCGGCGCCGCCGCGTAGTTGGGCCACGAGTTCATCCGCCTTGACGCGAGCGGACTCGGCCGCCCCGTGCTTCTCAACGCTGACGAACAGCTCGCTCCAGCGCACGGCGTCGTCGCGTTTGTAGGCGTCGGCGTGCGCGTGGTAGTAGTCGAGCATCTCCTGACGCGATACGTCGAGCCGCGACGCCAGTTGCATGCGCAGGAACTGCTGTGCGATGAAAGTGCCACGCTGATACTCGCGCCACTGGTCGAGCGACTCGCCGGTCTCGAGCATCTTGCGGCGCAGTTCGGCCTCGGTGTTCACTCCCATGCGTTGCATCTGGACCGTGAGCTGCTTGCCAAACTCCTGGTCGGCGAACTGCTCCATTCGCTTGATGCCCTGTTCGGGAATCTGCTTCTTGGCCGCCTGAATGAGCACCTGCCGTTCGATCAGGTCGCGGAGTTTTCTCTGGATGAGCGTGTTGCGGAATTGGGCCAGTTGGCCGGGCGGCAGTTCGGCCTCGGCCTTCGCGAGCTGCGGGCGAATCGACGCGAACACATCCTGAGCGAGAATCGCCTCGCCGTTGACTCGCGCGATGATGCTCTCGGCCAGCTCGCCCACTGGCGTGTTGGGCTGGTCCACGTGGCCGGCCGGTTGCACCGCCGCGTTCGGTTTGACGGCCGCCGCCTGCGCGACACCCGAACTTGTCGTCTCGGACGATTCGGCCGACCGTTTCCAGAACGAAGTCCAACGCGGCCGGTCCGCCGCCGCACAGCCGCAAGCAAGACAAAAGACAGCCAACAGCCTCGCGCGTGTCACGGCACACCACTCCGATGTGTTGGGTTAATCTGTTCCGTTCAGACCGCCAGACTTGCGCGCGGGATAGTGCCAGAAGCACCGATTTACTGCAACAGGGCTTTGAGTCGCCGGGCCAGGTGTGGCCCCGCATCGCCGTCGTCGATTGGCAAGTAGGCCGTCTGGCTGTCGGCAATGCGAAGCTGCCCACGCGATTGACGGGCCAGGGCGGCAACGCACTTCGAGTCGCGATAGTTGAACATCACGAACTTGTCGTCGAGTCGGATCAGGTCGATCTGCCAGCGCTGAGCCAAGATGCGCAGCTCCGCCATCTCGAGCAGGTTGGCGGCCGCGACGGGCGGCGGCCCGAAGCGGTCCTCGAGTTCGCGACGGAATTCCTGCAAGTCGTCTCGATCGCGCAGCCGCGCCAACTTGCGATACACCTCGATCTTTTGGCGCAGGCCCGGCACATAGTCGCGCGGCAGGTAGCTCCGCCAGGGCAGTTCCACGCTCACGTCGAGCCACGTCTCGAGCGGCAGTTGCTTGAGCTTTCGTACCGAACCATCGAGCAGTTGGCAGTAGAGTTCGTAGCCCACCGAAGCGATGTGGCCGCTCTGGGCCGTGCCCAGGATGTTGCCCGCGCCGCGGATCTCCAGGTCGCGCATGGCGATCTTGAAGCCGGCCCCAAGCTCCGAGTACTCCTCGATCGCCTTCAGCCGCTTGGCGGCGTTCGCCTTGATCGGCCGCTCCGAGTCGAGCAGCAGGTAGGCGTACGCCCGGTGCTTGTAGCGACCGACACGGCCGCGCAACTGGTGCAGGTCGGCCAGGCCGTAGCGATCGGCCTCGTTGATGAAGATCGTGTTCACGTTGGGGATGTCCAGCCCGCTCTCGATGATCGTCGTCGAGACCAGGATGTCGGCCCGGTGGTGGACGAAATCGAGCATCGTCTCCTCCAACTCGTGCTCGCCCATCTGGCCGTGCCCGACCAGAATGCGTGCCTCGGGCACAATCTCCTGCAGCTTCGCGGCGATGTTCCAGATGCTGTGAATGCGGTTATGTACGAAGTAGATCTGGCCGTCGCGATTCAACTCGCGCACGATCGCGTTGCGGACGAGCACCGGATCAAACCTCGCGATGCGGGTCTCGATGGCCAGCCGATCGTGCGGCGGAGTCTCCAGGTTCGAGATGTCGCGAATGCCCAACAGCGACAAGTGCAAGGTGCGCGGAATCGGCGTGGCCGTCAGCGTGAGTACATCGACCGTGTGTCGCAACCGCTTCAGCTTCTCCTTGTGTTCCACTCCGAATCGCTGTTCCTCGTCGATGATCACCAGGCCCAGGTCGTGGAACGCGACGTCGTCCTGAACCAGTCGATGAGTGCCGATGATGATGTCCACCTGGCCGTCGGCGAGCCGCTCCAGCGTCGCCCGCTGCTCGGCCTTGGTCTTGAACCGGCTCAGCACTTCGATCACGAACGGGAACTCGGCCGTGCGCTCGCTGAACGTGCGAAAGTGCTGCTCGGCGAGCACTGTGGTCGGGACGAGCACGGCGACCTGCTTGCCGAAGTCGACCGCCTTGAACGCCGCGCGCATCGCGAGTTCCGTCTTGCCGTAGCCCACGTCGCCGCAGATCAGCCGATCCATCGGACGGCTGCGCGCCATATCCGCCCGGATGTCGCTCATGGCCCGCAGTTGGTCGTCGGTTTCCTCGTACGGGAATGCCGCCTCGAAATCGCTCTGCCATGCGCTGTCCTCGGGGTACTTGATGCCCGGCTGACTCTCGCGCACTGCTTGCAATTCGATCATGTCGGCGGCCAAGTCCATGACCGCGCGAGCGACGCGATCTTTGCGCTTTTCCCAGCCTGTCGTACCGATGCGCGATAGCGTCGGCGACGATTTCGCACCGCCCACGTACTTCTGAACCAGTTCGATCTTCGACGCCGGCACGTAGATTCGCGTCGCCTCGGCGAACTCGACGATAAGATGCTCCTCGACCTGGCCTCGCTTGTCGATCGTTTCCATGCCGCGATAAACGCCGATGCCGTGCGTCAGGTGAACGACGAAGTCGCCCGTTTCGAGGTCCAGAAAACTGTCGATCGCCCGCGATTCGTAGCGCCGCCGCGCTCGTGGCCGCTGCACGGCCTGACGGTGAAACAACTCGTGGTCGCCGATGACGAGCAGGGAATGACGGAGAGCGGGCCGTTCCTGGCCGATCGCGCCGTAGATTCGGAACCCTGCGCGCACGCGGCCCACGTCGAAACGCAGCCGCCCGTGGCGCGATACTTCGCTGTCTGCGAATACATCGCCGAGCCGCCTCGCCTCGGCCTCGTTGTGGCACGCGATCAAGACATCGTCCAATCGGGCCGACTCGTCCAACTCGCGTTTCACCTTCCCCAGTTCGCCGCTGAAGCGTTCGATGGACTCGACCTTTAGGCGGCACGTCGCCTCGACCGAACTGGCCGCGATGCTGCTCACGTAGATCGATGGGAATTGCAACACGTGCTTCATCGTCGCATCGACGCTGTAACAGCCGCGCGGGTCGTTCAATCGCTCGAGGTAGTGTCGCCCTTGTTCCACCAGATCGGCAGGCTCCACGAGCATGAACCACGAGCCGGCCGGTACATGCGCACAGAGATGCACGGTGTCGGACTCGGCGACGCCGACGCCGACGGCCGTCAGTTCGACGGATTGAAACTGCTCGGTGCTGCGCTGGGATTCGATGTCGAACGATCGGATCGATTCGATTTCGTCGCCGAAGAACTCCAGCCGCAACGGCGCGGGTTGGTCGGGCGGAAACACGTCCAAGATTCCGCCGCGCAGGCTGATCTCGCCTGGCAGTTCAACGGCGTCGCGGCGCGTGAACCCGCGGTCGACCAGCCACCGCAGCAATTCGTCGAGAGCAACACTCTGGCCTACGTGCAGACTCCGGCTGTGCCGCGTGATCGCATCGCGGTTGGGGACCGGCTGCAGCAGCGCCTGAATCGACGTGACGACGATCGTGCGGGGCTGCGCTGTGGCGAGCCGCTTCAGAACGCGCAGACGACGACCGTAGGTCTCGTCTGCGACCGCCTGTTCGCGCGGCAACGATTCCCACGCAGGCAGGGTCTCCACCGGCCCGCCCAGGAACGTCGCGATGTCGTCGCGCAGGTCGTCGACGTCTGGAATGTGCGACGCCACGACGAACAAAGTGCGGGGCACGCGCCGGGCGAGCGCAGCCGCCGCCAGCGCGCACGACGATCCCCAGGCTCCGTCGATTGTGGCGCTATGGCCGGCCTCGAGCGCCGCCACAATTTCGGGAAACCCGTCGGCATCGGCGATCAGCCGCGGCAGCTCCGCGAGCCGCCACGTGGTGGGCATGACGGTCGTTGTTGTCATCGGCCCGTGCGCGAAGTATAGCTGGTTCACCTCCAGGGGCCTACAGTCTCCGGAAACGGGGGTGCTTTTCCGTAGCTGCGCCTCGCTCGTTTAACCCGCAGCCGCAGGCGAGGTCGTGTTTGATCCGTGCAATTCGCACGATGCCGACCTCGCCTGCGGCTGCGGGTTAAGCGATTGACGAATGCAAATACGGGTATGCACCCCGGAAACGGCGGCGGCCGTCGGCGCCGTCGCCTTGCCAGCGTTGCCGGCAACCACTAACGTATCGTCGTTCTGGTTTCTGACCGCTTGGTCAATTTGAGATCGCAGCGATGCGCGAGCTACTGCGAAGCCTGATGGACTGCGTCGATGCCGGCCGCGACGTCGTCGCGTGCACACTTGTCGAGACTCGCGGCTCGACGCCTCAGAAGGCCGGTGCGTGGATGCTGGTCTTTCCCGACGGCGGCCAACAGGGCACGCTGGGCGGCGGTTGCGTCGAGGCCGAAGTGAAACAGAGGGCGCTCGCCTCGCTGCAAACTGGCGAACCCGAACTCATCGCGTTCCAACTCGACGACAACTACGGTTGGGACGACGGCCTGATCTGCGGCGGCCGCATGATCGTACTAGCCGAACCGCTGCGCGGCGGCGACGACAACTACTTCCGTACCCTCGATTCGATCGTGGCCAAGGGCGACGGCTGCACCGAAGCCGTGGTCATTGACCCGCAGCGACTGGCCGGCGTGAGGGCCGGCGCTCGGGTGCTGTTCACGGCGGCGGGCCAGGTCGCCGCTCAGCGACGCATGGCCACGGTCCCCGATGTTCTCGTGCAGCAACTGCCCGAACTGGCCGGGCGGCCGCGGGCCAAGGCGCTGGGCGGCGTCGCCTACCTGCCGATTCTGTCGCGGTGCCGACTAGTCATCGTCGGCGCGGGACACGTCGGGCAGGCGGTCGCTGCGCTGGCGTCGCAGGCTGACTTCGACGTTTGGGTCATCGACGATCGCGACCGCTACGCCAACCAGGAGCGGTTCCCGACCGCCGAGCGCATCATCGTGGACGAGATCGGCCGGGTCCTGCCTCGCCTGGAGGTGGACTCGAAGACCTACTGCATCATCGTCACACGCGGCCACAGTCACGACGAAGAGGCGCTGTACCACTTGGCCGAGCGGCCGGCGCGCTACATCGGCATGATCGGCTCGAAGCGGAAGATTCGATTGATCTTCGACGACCTGTTGGCCGCCGGCGTTTCGCAACCGGCACTCGACCGCGTTCACGCGCCGCTGGGGATCGACATCGGCTCGCAGACTGTGCCCGAAATCGCCGTGTCGATCGTGGCCGAGTTGATCGCACATCGCAATTTGGGGCACTCGCCTGAACATGTCCGCCGCTCGGTCGGCGGCCAGCGATCGACCGATGTCGGCGTCACGCGGAGCGACGTGACCGGTCCCGACGCGTGCTCCTTCCAATTGACGACCGACAACTGACGACGGACCTTTTCTCATGATCGTCGCCATCGTGCCAGCCGCCGGCAAGTCGCAGCGCATGGGCCGGCCCAAGCTGCTGATGCCGCTGGGCGACCGACTCGTCATCGAACACGTGCTCGGCGCGCTCGCTCAATCTGCGGTCGACAGGGTCGTCGTCGCGCTGCCGCCCGGTGCGGCGGGGCTACTGGCCGTGGTGCAACGGTTCGGCGTCGAGGTTGCGCAGCTCGACGAACCGACCGCAGACATGCGGGCGACGGTCGTTCGTGCCATCGACCACGCGGAAGCTCGCTGGGGCCGATCACGACTCCGCGCCTTGCTGCTTGTCCTCGCCGATCATCCGACGATCCAGCCCGAGGTCGTTGCCAGCCTCGTCAAGCGATTTCGCGACTCGCGCCGGCCGATCTGCATCCCGACGTACAACGGCCGGCGTGGACACCCCGTTCTGTTCGATTGGCGGCTTGCGGCGGAGATCGGCGGCCTGCCCGCGGGAGCGGGGTTGAATGCGTTGGTCGCTCGGCGAGCCGATGATGTCGAGGAGTGTCCGCAGCGCGACCCATCTGTGCTGGATGACATGGATACGCCGGCGGACTATGATCGCCTGCGTGGCCGTCCGCCTTCAAAGGAGCCGTCCGCATGACCGGCGCTGAGATTCTTCTGGAGTGTCTGAAGGCCCAGGGCGTGCGTGCCGTGTTTGGCATGCCTGGTACGCAGAACCTGGCGATCTACGACGCCTTTCACCGCGCCGGCAGCGGCGTCGACCACTACCTGGTACGCAACGAACAGGCGGCGACCATGATGGCCGGCGGGTTCGCGCGGGCGAGCGGCGAGGTGGGTGTGGCACTGACCGTGCCCGGCCCCGGCGCATCGAACGCCGCCACGGGCATCGGCGATGCGTTCACCGATTGTCAGCCTGTGCTGCTGGTGACGGGCGGCGTCGAGCGATTCATGCAGCATCGCGACCGCAGCAAGATGTTCCACGGGCTTGATCAACAGAGCTTCTTTCGACCGATCGTGCGCTATTACGGTTGCCCGCAGTCGGCGGCTCAGGTTCCGCACATCGTGCGTGCGGCGTTCAGCGCGATCTGGGCCGGCCGACCGGGCCCAGCCGTCATCGAGATTCCGCCCGACGTCGCAGCCGAGGACGGCGGCCGGCCCTGCATCCCTGACCGCATCGCACCGCGGTTCGACCGAGCGCCCCATGCGGCCGAGGTGCGGCGCGCGGCGGCGTTGCTCCGCGCAGCGACTCGGCCGGCCATCATCATCGGCGGCGACGTGATAGCATCGAACGCGTCGGCCGCCGTCGAGCGACTCGCAAGCCGGCTCGGCGCGCCGGTGATTCACACGCGGCTCGGCATGTGCGCCGTGCCGACATCGTTCGCGCTCAACTTCGGCAACTCGCGGCACAAGCGGGCCAAATCGGTGCTCACCGCGTCGGATTGCCTGGTGGCGATCGGCGTTCGGTTCACGCAGATCGATAGCTCGAACTGGCGAATGCCCGTGCCCCCGCAAGTGATTCAGATCGACCGCGACGCCGCCGAGATCGGTCGCGAACTGCCGGTAACCGCCGGCGTCGTAGGCGATCTGACTCCGGCGATCGAGGCGATCGAGAATGAACTGGGTGACCGATCCGGCGCGGGCTGGGGCGAACAACTGGCCGCGATCCGGGCCGAGCACCGACCGTCTCGGCGTCTGGTGCTGAACGACATTCGCGACGTGCTGCCCGCGTCGGGCATTGTCGCGTGCGACGTCACGTCGCTCACCTATCGCGGATTCGACGAGTTCCCCGTGTTCGCCCCGCGCACGTACCTGTACCCCTGCCACTACGTGACGATGGGCTACGGCTTGCCGGCCGCGATCGGCGCCAAGGTCGCTTGCCCCGACCGGCCGGTCGTCGCCTTTTGCGGTGATGGAGGCGTGATGATGTCGATCGGCGAGTTGGCCACGATCGCACAGTACAAGATCGGCGTGGTGATCGTGGTGGTGAACGACGGCGCCCTCTTGGCGATCAAGGCTTCGCAGGTGAAACACTACGACAGCCGCATCATCGACACCGAACTGGTGAATCCCGACTTCGTGGGCCTCGCTCGCTCGTTCGGGCTGCAAGGCCGGCGGGTTGCGGACATGGCCGAGTTCGGGAGCGTGCTTTCCGCGTGCCTGGGCCGCGATGCGCCTTCGCTGATCGAGGTTCCGTTGGCCGGTCGGCAGGCCGAGATCATGCAACAGATCCCCTGGCTTTCGGGAGAATAGGTCGACTTTGTCTGGCCCGTTGCGGCGTCGGAATTCGCATTAGGGGTAGAGGCGTCGCCGTATGCGAGCGCGGCGGGCCGTTATACCGCACGCGGCCATCAGTGAGACGTTTTCGTTTAACGCCCAGCCGAAGGCGCCGGCAGAACATGGTTGGGATTGTGCACCTGCGGTCGCCTGCGGCTCCGCGTTAAACGAGTCAAACCTGCCGCGTGCGGCATAATCGCGATCGGGCGAGCCATGTCAGCTTCAAATGAAAAGTCGATTTTTCTGGGTGCACTGGAGCGGGAATCGCCCAGTGATCGCGACGCATTTGTGGCGCAGGCGTGCGCGGGCGACCCGCAACTGCTCGCCTCTGTGCGCGAACTGTTGCAGGCCCACGACCGTTCGGACAATCCATTGGATGAGTCGCCTTATGAAGTCCGCGGGCAGCGGCCGCGCGCTGGGTCGCCCGGGGGCACGGTGGACTATGTCCCGCTCGCCGAGGTCCCAGGTTCGATCATCGGCCCCTACAAGCTGAAGGAGCAGATCGGCGAGGGCGGCTTTGGCCTAGTGTTTGTCGCTGAGCAGCACCATCCGGTGCGGCGCAAGGTCGCGATCAAGCTCATCAAGCCGGGCATGGACACGCGCGACGTGATCGCGCGGTTCGAGGCGGAACGGCAGGCCGTGGCGCTCATGCAGCATCCGAACATCGCCCAGGTGTTCGACGCCGGGACGACCGACGCGGGCCGGCCGTACTTTGTGATGGAACTCGTCCGCGGCGTCCCGATCACCGAACTGTGTGATGAGCAACAACTCGACACGCGCCAGCGGCTCGAACTGTTTCTGGCCGTGTGCAGTGCCGTGCAGCACGCACATCAAAAGGGTGTGATTCATCGCGACATCAAGCCGTCGAACGTGCTCGTCACGCTGCACGACGGCAGGCCGGTCGTGAAGGTCATCGACTTCGGCGTCGCCAAGGCGATCGGCCAGCAACTCACCGAAAAGACGATCTACACTCGGTTCACCGCGATGATCGGCACGCCGATGTACATGAGCCCCGAACAGGCGCAGATGAGCGGCCTCGACGTGGACACGCGCAGCGACATCTATTCGCTTGGGGTGCTGTTGTACGAATTGCTCACCGGCTCGACGCCGTTCGATCGCGAGCGGCTCCAAAGCGCCGGCTTCGACGAGATGCGCCGGATCATTCGCGAGGAGGAGCCGCCGCGGCCGAGCACCCGGCTGACCACGCTGGGTCAGGCGCTGTCGACCGTGTCGGCGAAACGCCGGATCGAACCGTCGAAGCTGCCGGCGCTGGTGCGCGGCGACCTCGACTGGATCGTGATGAAGGCGATCGAAAAGGACCGCGGCCGTCGCTACGAAACGGCCAGTGCGCTGGCGGCCGACGTGAACCGCTTCTTGCGCCAGGAGCCGGTCGAGGCCCGTCCGCCGTCGGCGCTGTACCGATTCCACAAGTTCGCGGGGCGGCACAAAGTAACCATCACGACGGTCTCGCTCGTTGCCGCCGCGATGGTTCTAGGCACAACGGTCAGCATTTGGCAGGCGGCCCGCGCCATCGGCGAGCGCAACGACAAAGACCGGGCGCTCGCCGACGCCGTTCAGGCGCGCAACGAGGCGAACGAGGCCCGCAGGAACGTCGAGCAGTTTGCCGAGCGGCTGAAGGATGCGAACGTGCTGTTGGCCAGTGGTCGTGCGCACGCCGACGCGGGGCGCTGGGCCGCCGCCCACAGCGATTACACACGAGCGGTCGCGCTGCAGCCGAGCTACTACGGCGTCTGGCTGGAACGCGGCTCGATGTACGTGCGGCTTGGCCTCTGGAAGCTTGCCGCCGCGGATTTTGCCAAGGCGCTCGATTTGGGCGCGGCCGCGAACAATCCGAGCTGGTGGGGAATCCCGCAACTGTTTTGGTACACCGGCGACGAGGCGAGCTACCGCGACGTCTGTCTGAAGATGGTGCATGCGTACAAGGATGATCCCAACCCATTTGTCAGCTTCACGGTAGTTCGCGCGTGTGCCCTCACCCCAAACGCTGTGGTCGATCCTGCCGAGTTGGCTCGCTTCACGGATACGCTTCTCGCCGGCGCGGCGCAGCACCCGCCGCGTCCGCCGTTCGGCGATCATTCGCGACCGATGCGCATGGAACACGGTCCACGCGATCGACCCGGCCCACCACCGAAGGGCGCACCACCGGGCCGCAACGAATCACCGGAACGCACCGCACCAGACGATCGGCCGGACGGGCGTGGCGAGCCGCCCGAACCGCGCCACGGTCCACCCGATTTCATTCACGGCCCAGCTTTATACGTTGTTGGTTTGGCCCACTTCCGATCGGAGCGATACGACGAGGCGATCGATTGCCTTCGCGAATCGCTCGATAGTTCGTGGTCCGCCAGGCAGATCGCCCTTCCCGTCTTGGCCATGGCCTGCCACCGATCGGGCAAGTCCGACGAAGCTCAGACGGCACTGGCTTCGGCCGAACAGGCGATCAACGAATGGGCCGAAGCGATGGATCGCGACGCGGCAGGCAGCCTGCCGATTCCGTGGTTCGACTGGATTGAGTGCCTCGTGCTGTATCGCGAGGCGAGGATTCTGATTACGGGTTTCGCGCCGCCTGACAACCCGCGGCTCCGCAGCTTCGAACAGCGAGGCGTCGCCCTGATCGAGGCTGGAGACGCGGCAGTCGCTCCTTGAACTCGCGGCGCAGGCCGTGCCGCGGGCGGGCGGGCGTACGGGCCGAGGCTCGTCGATCGGCTGCGGCGAACGCCGGTATTCGGTTCGAGACGACACTATCGATTCATGGCCAACGACGTGACCCGAATCCTGAACGCAATCGAGCAGGGCGATCTGCACGCATCTAGTCAGCTCCTGCCGCTGGTGTACGACGAACTGCGGCGGTTGGCGGCCCGGAAGATGGCTCACGAGCCGATCGGATTGACGCTCAACGCGACGTCTCTCGTACACGAGGCGTATCTGCGGCTGGTCGGTGGTGGCGACCAGCGGTGGGACAGCCGCGGGCACTTCTTCGCCGCGGCGGCCGAGGCGATGCGTCGTATCCTGATCGAAAACGCTAGGCGGCGTCGCAGTGCGAAACGTGGCGGCAAACTCGCCCGCCGCGAACTTCAAGAGGACGACGCGATTGTCGAACCGAGCGACCACGACAGTCTGCTCGCCTTGGACGGGGCGCTCACCAAGCTGGCCACGGTCGAACCGGACATGGCCCGACTCGTCGAGTTGCGATACTTCGCCGGGTTGACGGTCGAAGATGCCGCCAGGGCGCTCGGAATCTCACCGCGAACTGCCAAGCGAAACTGGAGCTACGCCCGTGCCTGGCTGCGACGCGAGATCGACCGCGAGTGATTGGCGGGCCCACGCCTGTCCAACCGCTGTTACCATAATCCACGATTTCTGGCCCGCGACTCGCGCCGATTTCGCATACCTTGTGGCAGGGCGCCACGGCCATCCGAGCGGCGACAGCGATCCAAGGACATGGGGGCGCACGACGCGGTTTGCGATTTGGCGTGCGCAAGTCGTTTAACGCTGAGCCGAAGGCGACGGCAGGCAGTTGTCCAGATAGTGCCGTCGCCTTCGGCTCGGCGTTAAACGAAGCGCCTGCGCAAAGTGCGTCGCACACCCGAGGACAGGGAACGAGAAGTTGCCCCTGGGACCGCGCAATTTACTATATTGTGGATCGTCCGATGTAGGCGGGCGACGCATGATCAAAGGTGCGAGGAGATCGTGAACCAGACTGAACCAAGTAGACACGGCCCCCAGGGGCACGACGCGTTTGAGATCAAGTTCCTGCTGGCCGACTCGGCGGCCAACGAGATTCTCGCACGAGTACGGTCGCGCCTCGCTGCTGATCCGCACGCCGATCCCGCCTTCGGAGACGGCTACCGAATCAGTAGTCTCTATTTTGACACGGTGGACCTCTCGGTGTATCACCGCGTGGGATCATTCGGCCGGCGCAAGTTTCGGCTACGGCGGTACGGCGGCGAGCCGCGGGTGTTCTTGGAGCGGAAGTCGAAGTCGCAAGGTCTGGTGAGAAAGCGCCGCACGGTAGTCCCGGAGTCTGAGCTTTGCCGACTCAATGGAAACCACACTGGCGGCCCTTATCATCCAGCCGGCCCGCACGACGAGCCAACCACGAGCGCGGACTCGTGGCCGGGCCATTGGTTCCATCGCCGGCTGGCCAGGCGGCGGCTCGCCCCGAAAACACAGGTGTCGTACGAGCGCATTGCCCGGGTCGGCATGACCCCCGAGGGGTTCATCCGGTTTACGGTCGATCGCCAAGTTCGCTGCACGGCCGCGGCGGGCATGGATGTGCCGTACCTCGTCGACGGGCCGACCATCCTCGCCGGTTGGAGCATTGTCGAATTCAAGTTCCGCATCGCGATGCCCGTGTTGTTCAAGGAGTTGATGCACGAGTTCTCACTCACACCGGCGAGCGTGTCGAAATACCGGCTGAGCGTCGATGCGTGCGGACTCAACGGGTCGCCGCCTGGCCCCGCGTCGCACGAGCCGCCGCAGGCGCCGGCGCGCCGACCCGCAGCCTGCGGCTGACCGACGATCAGGAGTGTCCGATGCCGGAGTGGCTCAAACAGACATTTGGCAGCGGCCTTGATATCTCGCCGTCGGCGATGGCGCTGCGGCTGGCGATCGCATTTGGTTGCGGCTGCGTGATCGCAACGATCTACCGATTGGTGCGGCGGGGCGAAACGGTCGCACCGTCGTTTCCCCCGACGCTCGTGCTGCTGGCGATCTTGTGTGCGATGCTGCCCCAGGTGATCGGCGAGAACGTCGCACGAGCCTTCGGCCTGGTCGGAGCGCTGTCGATCGTGCGGTTCCGAACGGTCGTTGAGGATACACTCGACATCACGTTCGTCATCTACGCCGTACTGGTGGGTATGGCCGTGGGCGCGTCCGAGGGGACCCGACAGGTCGCGGTCGCCCTGATCGGCATGGCTGTGGTCGGCGTCGCCGCGTTCGTCGTCCAGCCACGGCGCGGCGCCCGCCGCTGGTCGGACTTGGAAGCCAGCCTGATCGTGCGAGTCGGCGTAGGGCGCGATCCGGACGCGATATTGAGAGATGTTCTGGGCAGATTTGTGGACCGCAGCGAGTTGGTCGCCGGCGCGACGGGTCGCCAAGGCGCGGCGCTCGACCTGACCTACAAGGTCCGCCTCCGCGCCGGTTCTGCGCCCGCGGAGTTCATCGCTGAGCTGAACCGCATCGAGGGGGTTCAGAGTGTGGAGTTGCGGCTGGCGTGACTCGGATGCCGACGCCGCACCTGATAGTCAACCGAAAAAGGCGAGACATGCAGATGCACCTACTGCCACAGCGCACCAAGTGTGCCAGGTTGGTGTTGGTTTTGATTCGCGCGGCGATCTTGCTTCCTGTTGCACAGGACTGTTCGGCACACGACAACACGCTCGACGCCGATCGACTGTTCGACCGCGCGCGCTTGCTGAACGTGGAAATCGAGCTGGGCGGCGACGACTGGGCCCAACTGTGCAAGCAGACCCGCGACTTTGCGACCGCGTTTTCCGGTCCCGGGCAAAAACCGTTCACCTACTTCAAGGGGAACATCTCGATCGACGGCGTGCACATCGAATCGGTCGGCATCCGCAAAAAGGGCTTCTTCGGCTCGCTCGATGACGTGCGTCCCTCGCTCAAGATCAGCTTCGACGAGTACGTGGACCAGAAACCAATCAAGAACCTGGCCGCACTGACGCTGAACAACAACAAGCAAGACGGCACTATCGTCAGCCAGTTGCTGACCTACCGGGTTTTCGACGCGGCGGGCCTGCACGCGCCGCGGTGTAATTTCGCTCGCGTTACCGTGAACGGCAGTTTCCTTGGCCTCTACTCGAACGTCGAGTCGATCGACAAGCCATTCCTCAAGCGCCGGTTCGGCGACAGTTCCGGCAACCTGTTCGAGGGGACCATCGCGGACTTCTACCCGCGCGCGCTCGACCGGCTTGAGCTAAAGAGCCGCGACCACGAGCAAAGCCATACTCGGGCGCTTCGTCTGGCCGAGTTGCTCGCGAGCAACGAGCCTCTGCAGCTTGAGCAGGTTGAAGAGTTGGTTGACATTGACTACTTCTTGAAGTTCTGGGCGGTCGAAAGCCTGATCGGCTTCTGGGACGGTTACGCCAGCAACCAGAACAACTACTGGGTGTACGAGCACCCCAAGAACCACAAGTTCTACTTCATGCCTTGGGGGGCCGACGGCTCATTCACGGGCGTCCGCCCGCCATTTGGCTTCTCGAACAGCCAGAAGGCCACGTGCATCTACGCCGAATCGATGCTGGCCAATCGCCTCTACCACACCGCAGGGATCGCGGGGCGCTATCGCGCCACGATGCTCGATCTGCTCGAAAACGTCTGGAAGGAAGACGAGTTGCTCGCCACGCTCGACTGGGCCGACGGTTTCGTGAAAGGCCATTTGCACGCTCGGCAGTCGTGGATGCCGCGAGCGATGAACGCCGCGCGCGATTTCATTCGCAAACGCCGCGCGACCATCCTCAAGGAGTTCGAAGACTGGCCCGTCGCCGTACCGACCACGCCGCGCAAGCCGATGTACACGGTCGATGTCGGCAACGTTCGTGGCACGTTCGCCGCCGATTGGCAAGAGAAGCCGGCGGACAAGCCGGCCGAAACCGGTTCGGCGAAGCTTCACATGGAGTTGGACGGGAAGGTCATCGAGTTCGAGCGGATTGGCGTGCAGGGCGGGCCGAGCCGGATGCCATTCGCCGGCGGTCCGTTCGTCCGCGCCGAGCCGCGAGCCGGACTCGTGTTCACGGGCGTGCGCGCTGCAGATTCCGAAACCATGACGTTGATGCTCTCGGTCGATCGCAAGGCGTTCGCCGAAGGCACGGGAAAAGGGATTCCGCTGCAGGGCATGCTGACCGTGGGCAAGGGTGGGTTCAATTTCTTCAATCCGACGGCCAATCGGTCGCTCGTCGGCGAGGCACGGCTCACCAAGGCGGGAACATCGGCCGGCCAACCGATTGCCGGGGAGATCGAGTTGAAGATTGTCGAGACGCGCAGCGGGTTCATGGCCGGACGCGGCGAGTTGGGAACGCCGAAGGTCGAACCACGCGAACCAACCAGCGGCGAAGCCAGGCATAGCCCAAGTTCCGTCCGAGTTTCGAGTGAAAGGTAGGCGATCATGTTGCGACGCAATGTCATTTCGATCGGAGTCGTAGTATCCCTATTGGCCGGTCTCGCATTGTCCCAGGAGCCGCGCGGCCGCGGGCGCGGTGGTTTCATGCCTGGCGGACCGGGCGCAGCCCCGGGGCAAGGCGTCATGTTGCTCACCATCGCCGAGGTACAGAGTGAATTGGCGATCACTGAGCCACAGCGAAAACAGGTCGACGAGCTAGTAAGCGAGGTGCAAGAGCAGATGCGGGCGTCGTTCGGCGCCATCAACTTCCGTGAGCTGCAAGACCTCAGTGAGGAAGAACGCATGCAGCGATTCGACGCGGCGAGGAAGCAGGCCGACGAAGCCAATCGGAAGGCCGAGGGGCGGCTCGCCACGATTCTCGACGCCAAACAACTTCAGCGACTGGCCCAGTTGCGGTTGCAACGCGAGGGCGCGGCCGCACTCGGCCGTCCAGACATCGCCATGCAACTCGGATTGAGCGACGAGCAGCTTGCGAAGATTCGCGAACTCGACGAGGCGTCGCGCCCGCGGTTTGGCGGGCCCGGCGGCTTCGGCGGCCCGCCCGACTTCGCCCGCATCGAAGCGCAGCGACAACAGGCACAGAACGACATCCTGGCAGTCCTAACCAGCGATCAACGGGCAAAATTCACGGCGATGAAGGGCGCGGAATTCAAGTTCCCCGAACCGCAGTTTGGATTCGGCCCCGGCGGGCCGGGCGGCCCCGGCGGGCCGGGCGGATTCGGTCCTGGCGGCCCGATGGGACAGGAACGAAAGATCGTCAGCCAGTTCGACAAGGACGACGATGGCAAGCTGGACCAAGCCGAACGCGCGGCGGCTCGCGAGTCGCTCAAGTCGGATCGCGGCCCGGGTCGCGGCGGACGTGGGTTCGGTCCGCCCGGTGGTGGTCCGGGCGGCGGCTTCGGTCCGCCCGGCGGCGGCTTCGGCCCCGGCGGGCCGTTCGGCCGCGGCAACACCGAGCCGCCCAAGCCCGGCCCACTCGTCAAGCCGTCGGATGTGAAATCGTATCCCGACGCGCCGCTCTACGATACGACTGTGCTGAGAACCATGTTCCTCGATTTCGAGAGCGACGACTGGGAGGCCGAGCTGCAGGACTTTCACGGCACCGATGTCGACGTGCCCGCCATGTTGACCGTCGACGGAAAGACGTATGCGAACGTCGGAGTCCACTTCCGCGGCATGTCGAGCTACATGGGCGTGGCGGCCGGCTACAAGCGATCGCTCAACGTGTCGCTCGACTACGCCGATCCCAAGCAGCGGCTCTACGGCTACAAGACGCTCAACCTGCTGAACGGCCACGAGGACGCATCGTTCATGAGTACGGCCCTGTACTCGCACATCGCGCGTCAGTACATCGCCGCTCCGAGGGCGAATTTCGTCAACGTCGTGATCAACGGTGAGAGCTGGGGCGTGTACGCCAACGTGCAACAGTTCGACAAGATCTTCGTCGCCGAGAACTACAAGTCCGCCAAGGGAACACGCTGGAAGGTGAGCGGCAGTCCCGGCGGCGACGGCGGCCTGCGATATCTCGGCGAGAACGTCGATGAATACAAACGCCGATTTGAGATGAAGACCGACGACGGCGACAGGGCCTGGCGGGCGCTGATTGACCTGTGCCGTAAACTGGACGAGACGCCGGTTGAGGAACTCGAGGCCGCACTCGAGCCGATCCTCGACATCGATAGCCTGCTCTGGTTCCTCGCGCTCGACGTAGCCCTGGTCAACAGCGACGGCTACTGGGCGCGGGCGAGCGACTACAACCTATTCCTCGACGACCACGGCGAGTTCCACGTCATTCCGCACGACATGAACGAGGCGTTTCATGGCGCGATGGGGCCTGGTTTCGGCGGCCCTGGCGGTCCCGGCGGCGGCCCTGGCGGGCCGCGAGGGGCCGGCGGCTTCGGTCCGCCTGACGACGTTGGGCCTGGCGGCGGTCGTCCTGGCGATGATCGCCGTCGCGCGGGCGAGCGTGGCGGCGATGAACGCGGATCGAGGCGCGGACCGGGTGGACCTGGGTTCGGTGGCGGCGGCATCCAACTGGACCCGCTCGTTGGCCTCAACGACTCGCGCAAGCCGCTTCGCAGCCGAGTGCTGGCCGTGCCGCGTCTGCGACAGAAGTATCTCGATCATGTGCGTACGATCGCCGAAACGTGGCTTGATTGGAACAACCTCGGACCGGTCGTGGCGCAGCATCGCACGCTGATCGCCAGCGAGATCGAAGCGGACACGCGGAAGCTCGAATCGGTCGAGTCATTTCAACGAGCCGCTGGCGACGTCGCAAACGGTGCGGGCCGCGGCCGCGGGTTGCCCTTGCGTGACTTTGCCGATGGCCGGCGCAAGTTCCTGCTCGATTACAAGCCGCCGAGCGACGGCCGAGCGACGCCCAGCCGCGAGTAGCTGCCTGCGGCACATCAAACACCCTGGCTGCGTCCGCGGACGGCGGGTCAGGTCCCGTCAGAAACCGCCGGAGCGCGTCGTCTCCCAACGGGCCGCTGCGGAGGACTCCCCTCGGCTGGCAAATGCGCCAATAGCTCTGTAACGTAGGCTACTAGGCCTCAAACAAGCGAGGTTCGTTCGGCCAATCTCGAATCGACGACGATTCTTCGTG
>DAIOWH010000139.1:0-18402 GCA_036758585.1 Planctomycetia bacterium | reverse complement strand
CAAAATCCTTGGACATGACAAGGTGCCGGTGGCCAGCACGATCACAGAGATTTTGCGGCGCCACGGCCGACTGAACCGAGAGGAGTCTTTGAAGCATCAGCCGTTTGTGCGGTTCGAGCGATCGGCGCCCAACGACCTCTGGCAAATGGATTTCAAAGGGCACTTTGCCTTGCGACGGGGCGGACGATGTCATCCGCTGACGGTGCTGGATGATCATTCTCGGTTTGCTCTGGGCCTACGTGCGTGCAGCAACGAGCAAGGGGAGACGGTTCAGGCCGAAGTAACGCAGCTCTTTCGCCGCTACGGTTTGCCCAAGGCCATGCTCATGGACAATGGCGCGCCGTGGGGTGCTTGTGGCCACCAGGCGTTGACACCCTTGAGCGTGTGATTCATTCGGCTCGGCATCCAGTTGCTTCACGGGCAGCCCTACCATCCGCAAACTCAAGGAAAGGATGAACGATTCCACCGCACCCTGGAACTCGAACTGTTACGCACGCGACAATACGACGATCTGCCCGAGTGCCAGACCCAGTTCGATCCATGGCGCGACATGTACAATCAAGAACGTCCACACGAGGCGTTGGGACTCCAGGTACCGGCCAGCCGATACCAAGTCAGTCCAGTGGCTTTTCCGGAATCCTTACCGCCGATTCAATATGCTCCGGGTGACATTGTTCGTCAGGTACACAATCGTGGAGAGATCAAGTTCCAAGGCCAGACGTACTACCTGGGCGAATCGTTCTACGGCTTACCCGTCGTTGTTCGACCGACAACCTCCGACGGCGTGTGGGACGTGTACTTCTGCCACCAACGCTTGCGGCAGATCGACCAACGAGCGGGAGCATCGTGAGAAGGCAGATTGATCTGATTTGGATTTTCTAAGGCATGGCTCGGGTGTCCGATGGAACGTGATCAAGAACATTCGATGACGATCGTACAACCAACTTCCATTGAACAAAGCTGGCCTCTGGCAGCGATCGCTGCCAGAGGCCACGATGCACCATCGGCGCACCCTCGGCCTGGATATCCCTTGTCGGGTTGCTTCCCAGCAGAGCCCGACTCTGTTTCTCCAGGCAAGCTCAAGATAACAAGCCGTAATTGCACTCAAAACCCCAACAGCATCGGACACCCGAGCCATGCCTGAAAAAATCCTGGGGTCTGGGGCGAAGCCCCAGCTCCAATGACCTGATACCATGATTCACAAGAAGTGTCAGCTATGTCCCCGAACGTCTGTCAGTGATGAGCCCGGTCCATACACGATCACCATACGCGTCGATGTCGTCCGCGATCCTGAGTTGGACAACCGCCGCGAGCGCGATTACAGCCAGCTCGAGGCCCAACTGAACGAGATGTTTCCGAACAGTCACGTTCGGTTGGTTCCAGTCGTCGACAAGGTTGTCGTGATGGGCCAGGCGCGAGACGCCAAGGAGGCGTCGGAGATCATCTCCATCGTCACGTCGGGTGGCAACAACGGTTACGACGACGACTTGGGCAACAACGACGACCGCAATGGTCGAGGTGGCGGCACCAGCAACAACGGCGGCTTCGGTGGGGCTTTCGGCGGCTACGGCCGCGGCCGCATCGTGGGCGCCGCGGCGAACTTTCCCGGCGACGAAGAGGCTCGGTCGGCCCTCGTGGTCGACATGCTGCAGATTCCCGGCGAGCACACGGTCGCGCTGCGCGTCAAGATTGCCGAGTTGAACCGATCGGCGTTGCGCGACATCGGGGCCGACTTCTTCGCCACGTTTGGACCCGGCGGCCGCCATTTCGTCGAGACCTTGCTTAGCGGCGATAACGGCAACGTGAACATGAGCTTCAACTTCAACCCGCGCGAACTCAACTTCACGCTCCGCGCGCTGGCCAGCAACGGCACGCTGCGCATCTTGGCCGAACCGACGCTGGTCACGCTGAGCGGCTACTGGGCCAGCTTCCTGGCCGGTGGCGAGTTTGCCGTGCCGACCACCGTCGGCATCGACGGCGCTCAGGCCGTGTCGACTCAGTTCCGAGGCTTCGGCGTGAACCTCGACTTCATGCCCACCGTGTTGGACAAGGACCGAGTCCGATTGATCGTGGCGCCCGAGTTCAGCGAACTGAACAACAACCTGAACGTCGGTGGCACACCGGGACTGAACACACGAACCGCGTACACCACCGTCGAGTTGCGGGCTGGACAAACCTACGCGATCGCTGGCCTCATCCAGGACACGACATTCAACGAGAACAACCGCATCCCGTACCTCGGCGACATCCCCGTGTTTGGCACGCTGTTCAGTGCCCGGCACTCGACACACAACGAACGCGAACTGATCGTGCTGGTGACGCCCGAAATCGTGGCGCCGATGGAGTGGGATGAGGTGCCGCCTCTGCCCGGCTACGACCACACCGAACCGACCGACCACCAGTTCTACTTCCACGGGCGCACCGAAGGTCATGCGAACTCACCGTGGCGCAGCACGGTCTGGCCGATCAACTGGACGCGGATTCGCGATTACCTGCGGGCCGAGCAGCAATACGTCGCCGGGCCGACCGGCCACTCGATGCCCGAGTACGGCGGCGAGAACATGGGCAACTGGGGGCCAGGCACGTACGGCCCCGCACCGACCTACGGATCGCCTCATTCCGAGATGGGCGCCGCGTTGGATCCGCACTACAGCGACCACCAGACGCCCGCCGCTCGAATGCCGCAATCGCCTCGCCTTGCGAACCAGTACAACTCGCCGGGTCCGACCGCATCGACGCGGGCCAGCAGTCGTCACGGTCAGACGCCGGTACAGTCGCCCGCCGACAACTACGATCCGAGGGCCGCGCGATTTGCCGATTCGCCCCCGCCTGAGAAGTACAGTCCGACCCCGCGACAACGAACCACGACGACGGGCGCACCCGCGCCGCCCTACGTCGCTCCATCGGCCGCCGCGCGGCACTGGCAGGCGCAGCAGCCGCCGAGCGGAACGAACCAGTATCGCTACTAGCAGAGCTTCTCCCGCACAGGAGATAGCCCGATCGGTCAGGAAGTGAGGGCAGACACATGAGGCAGGCAACGATTCCCGCGCTGAGCCTACTCTCGGCGCTCAGCTTGGCGATGTTCATCGGCTGCAACGGGGCGATGCACACGACCTATTCCGGTGAAGCGCCCCAGCCGCTCGGGCAAGTTCTCGATCAGCACTGGCACACGATGATCACCAACGCGCAGGCGTCGGACTTCGTGATTTACCAGCACGAGTGGATCGGCACCACGGTGCAGCTCAACGCCGCCGGGCAGGAGCATGTCGTGCAGATCGCGCGGCGGCTGGCCGACGTGCCGTTCCCGGTGCTCATCGAGCCGGTGACGTTCCGTCCGTTTGAAGGCCATCGTTACGAAGAGAAGGAGTTCACGGATGTGACTCGCGAGCGTCGCGAGATACTCGAAGCCGATCTGGCCCGCCGCGAGACGGCCGACGCCGACCGCCGCGCCGAAATCGACGCCGGGCGCCGCCAGGAGATCGTCCACTTTCTTTCGACCATGGGCTACGCCGCCGCGAACGATCGGGTCTTCGTGGCCACGCCCTACGCGCCGGGGATTTCCGGATCCGAAGGCGCCCGCGCCTTTGATCGCACTCTGTTCCAGGACAACAACGGGAACAACGGAAACGGGGGCGGCGCCGGGTTCGGCGGCGGTTCGTTTTGATCCACGCCACAGGGACAATGACCATGTCTACAAACCGACTCGGGCCATCGCGTGACCTGTTGATCTACTCGCTCGCCGCCAGCCTCGTCTCCACGGCGATGGGTTGCAGTTCGCTGTCCGGCATCTGGTCCAAGAAGGCTCCCGCCGCCGGGGTCGAGGAATCCGATCTGAGCTGGGGCGCGATGTACGAGAATGACGGCGATCATCAACTCGCGTGCGACGCCTACTTGAACGCTCTCAAGAAACAGCCGAACTCCGCCAAGGCCCATCACCGGCTAGCCGTCGTTTATGATCAGCTCGGCAGGTTCGACGAAGCGGCGAAGCACTACCGCCGCGCGATCGAGTTGGCGCCGAAGAATCCCGACGTTTACAACGACCTGGGCTACTCCTACTATCTGAGCGGCCGGCCGCAGGAAGCCGAGCGGGTGCTGCGCGACTGTCTGGCGATGAATCCGCAGAACCAACGAGCCCACAACAATCTTGGGATGGTCTTGGGTCGCATGGGTCGCGACGCCGAGAGCCTGGAACAGTTTCGGCTCGCCGGCGCAACCGAAGACCAGTCGGCCGTCAGCTTGGCCTTTGTGCGACCGCGACAAGAATCCGATCTGGCCGCGGCCTCGTACGAACGCCCGGCCGCACCTGTGCAGCTCCAGGGCATCGACGAGATTCGGTAGAGAGGATGAAGGATGAAGGGATGAAGGACGTAAACGCGAGCGAGCCTGCGTCCCGTCGTTCTTCCTCTTTCCTCCTTCACCTTTCGTACTTCGTGGCTCTTCTGCTGCTCATCCTCGTCACGCTCGCCTGTTTTCATCCGCTCGTGCGGCAGCCGCGCGGCATACTGGTCGGGCCGCAGAACGGCGGCCTCAATGACCTGACCTGGTATTTCATCGCGTGGCGCAACTACCCGCGCATCTGCCTCGACCGATTCGGCCAGCCGCCGTGGTGGAACCCGTACAGCTCGTGCGGCGTTCCCTACGCCGGCAACCCACAGGCCGGGCTGCTCTACCCGCCGAACTGGCTGTGCTGGTGGTTCGACGCGCGGGATGTGCTGAGCTGGATGCTGGTCGGCCACCACTGGCTTGCCGGCGTGGGAACGTATGTGCTCTGCCGACGATACGGTTTTCAGTCGACAAGCTCCCTGCTCGGCGGGGTCGCCTTCCTGGCCGCGCCCTATCTGGTGGCACACAGCGGCGAGGGGCACTACGCGCAGGTTGCTGCGGTCGCCTGGATGCCGTGGGCGCTGTGGGCATACGAACGGCTCCGCGCGGGCGCTCGCGGCGGCGTCGCCGGACTGGCCGCCGTCCTCGCGATCAGTTTCTTCTGCGGCCATCTTCAAGAGACGTTCTACCTTGGCATCGTTCTTACCGCGTTTTGGATGGTCGATCTGGTCCAGCGCGTGCGATCGGACGGCGGCGCGGCGGCTGGCCGACTGCTCGGCGCATGGCCGGTGCTGGGCGCGACAGTCGCAGGTCTGGTGATGGTCGATCTGCTGCCCATTTTTTTGTATTCACGTCAGATGGTTCGATCGGGCGGCTTCGACTCGACCGCCGCCGGGTCGATCAGCGTTGGGCCAATGAACCTGTTCCAACTCCTGAACCCGATGGCGCTGGGCAGCGCGGCGAACTACGCTGGGCCGGGCCGGTTCTACTGGGAGACGGTCTGTTCGTTCGGGTTGGTTCCGCTGGTGCTCGCGATCGTTGGCGTGGCGCAGTCGTGGCGTCGTTATCCGGTACCGCGCATGGCGGTCGGCTGGCTCGTCGCGCTGGCGTTCGCATTTGGCAGCGGCAGTCCGGTATTCGAGTTGATGCACCGCCTGGTGCCGGGCGTTTCGATGTTCCGCTCGCCGTCGCGTGCGTTCTTCTTTTCGTCGCTGGCAACGGCCGTGTTGGCAGCCGCGGCGCTCGACTGGTTGCTCACCGCCGCCAAACGGACCGCCGACGAGTCGAAACGAGTCGCCCGACGCATCCTTCTGGCGGCCGGCTGCATTGTTCTCGCCGTCTGCATCTCGATCGGCGTGGTCGTACAACGGCAGCGTGCGACGCAGGCTGCGACGAACGACTCGCCCGCGGCATCGGCGCCGAGCGACTCGCGCGGGTCGTCGCCCGCCGCCATGCAATCGGTGCTGCTCGGCCGCGCGTGGCAGCGCACGCTCGGCAGCGGCACGACCTGGCTCTGGTTCGGCGGTTCACTCGCTCTGATCTTGGCGGCGACGCGCTGGCCCGAGCGCGCGCGTTGCGCTGCGGCCGGCCTAATCGCGCTCTGTGTCGCCGAACTAAGTCTGCACGGCGGCAGGCTGGTCGCCGTCCTACCCGCCGCATCGCTCAGCCAATCTGGGCCGGTCGCGACCCTGACCGACGGCGAGAGCGGAATCTTTCGCGCCATGGCGAGCCAGTATCTGTTGAGCGATTTGCAGTCATGGGAGCACGGCGTGCAAAAAGTGCATGGTTACGATCCGGTTCCGCTCGCACGGTATGTGACATTCGTCGCCGCCCTGGCCGATAAGTCGGACCCAATGTCGGCCGTACTTGGCTTCTCGTCGCTGAACGTCGCGACCTACCGCCCTGAATTGTTGAACCTGCTGAACGTCCGGTTCGCCGCGCTCACACGCACGCCGCCCGATGCATTCGGCTGGCAGCTCAAGGGTCAAGGAACCTTTACTCCGCCAAACCTGACGCAACCAAGCCCGAACCCGATCCGGTTCACCTCGTTCGAGAACCCGCACGCACTGCCGCGCGCGTTCGTCATCGGCCACGTCCAATCGATCGCGCCGGGCCAGGATGCCGCTGCGCTCTTGCGGTCGCTGAATCCGCGCGAGGCCGTAATTCTGGAACGAGACGTTCTGCCGATCGGCGAGCGCCAGGACTATCGACCTGCCGACGTGGTGGAATACACGCCCAACCGCGTCACCATCGACGCCGAACTCGACAAACCTGGCTACCTGATCCTGACCGACACGTGGTTCCCCGGCTGGACCGCCCGATTGAGCGACGCGGAAAAGCCGCTGACAGTTTTGCCGGCCAACGTTGCGTTCCGCGCCGTACCGCTCGATGCCGGCCGGCACCGCGTCACCTTCACCTTCCAGCCGCCCGGACTCTTGCTGGGGGCGTTCGTCAGCCTGTCCGCACTCTTCGTTTTGCTTGGCTCGCTGTTGATCCCGCTCTTGCCGTCGCCACAAAATCGCGACTTGCCGATTAGTGTACGCTAGTATACTATCAGGCCCGTGAAGCCCGACACGCTGAAAAAACTGCGATCGCGCATCAAGGCAATGGAGGGTTCGGCAAGGACGCGAGCCCCGGCGCTGGTCGCCACGGGCATCCACGATCTCGACGCTCTCTTGCCCGACGGTGGACTGCGTTCCGGCAGCGTGCTTGATTTGCTGGCGTGCGGCGAGGCGTCGGGGGCGTGGACGTTGGGTTTGTTGTTCGCCCGGCAGATTTGCGGCGGCCCGCCTTTGCAGACCATGAGCGCCTCGATGTCGCCGCAGGTCGATCGCGTCTACACAACATCGAAGTCCCTTCTCCCTCTCCCCACGTCCGCGGGGGGAGAGGGCGGGGTGAGGGGGCCTGGAAATGAGACTTCGCAATCGAAAGACCTCTCACCTCAACTCTCTCCGCGCAACGGGGAGAGTGAGAAGCGTGGATGCCAATGCCGGCAGACGGAGGACCGCCAGCGGACGAAACAAAACGGATGTCGGGTCTTAGTGATCATCGATCGCGAGAAGAAGTTTTATCCGCCGGCGGCGGTTCGGCTCGGAGTCGACCTGGGCCGGACGTACGTGGTGCGTCCCGACCGAGATCGCGACGCTTACGCGGCGGCGTGCGAGGCGTTGCGGTGCGGAGCGGTCGGGGCGGTGCTGGCGTCGTTTGAACGGTTGCGGCTTGCGGACGCGAGGCGATTGCAACTGGCGGCGGAGCGCGGCGGGTCGGTGGGCCTCTTGGTGTTGCCCGCAACGGCGGCGGGGCCGACGTGCGCGACGTTGCGTTGTCGCGTCTCGCCGATCGGGTCGGTTCGCCATGCACGCCGAGTGAAGATGGAAATTGTGCGGTGTCGCGGCCGGGGATACGGCCAGTCGCTGCTGCTGGAGATTGACGATGCAACGGGTGATGTGCGTTCACTTCCCCTCCTGGCCGCTGCAGCGGTTGCTCCGCGACCGGCCCGAACTCCGGCGTAGGCCGACCGTGATCTGCGCCCCATCGCCACGCGGCCCGGTCGTCCGCTACAGCTTCGTCCCGAAGCGAGCAACGACCAGCGCGGTTCGAAGGTCGATAGAAGGCAAGAAGGTCATCGATCCCTCACCCGTGCGACCTGGCATGCCGCTGGCCGAGGCGCGATCGCTCCAGCCGGACCTGCACGCGGAAGAAATCGAACCGGCTGCCGAGCTGCGGGCGCTCAAGCAGGTTGCCGAGTCGCTCGGTCGATTCAGCCCGCTGGTCGGGCTCGACGACGGCGACCCACCGCTGAGCGTGCTGCTCGACATCACTGGTTGTGCGGCGTTGTTTCATGGCGAGGCGCGACTGCTCGACGAGGCGGTGCGCGAGTTGCGTCGTCAGGGTTGGGACCCGCGCGTGGCCGTGGCCGACACCATCGGCGCCGCGTGGGGGCTGGCTCATTTCGGCCCGTGTCGCACGGTGCTGGTGCCGTCGGGCAAGACGGAATCGGCGTTGCGGTCGCTGCCGGTCGTGGCGTTACGGCTCGCTCCGCCGGTCATCGCTCGGCTTTCAGATCTGGGCGTCGATTCCGTCGCCCGGCTCGTCAAACTGCCGCGCACGCAACTGGCCGAGCGGTTCGGCGATGGCGTGCTGCGGCGCATCGATCAGGCGCTGGGTCGCACGACCGAACTGATCACTCCGCTGCGCGAGCCGGCGCCGGTTGAGGCGACGTGCCCGTTCGAGTATCCGACCGACCGGCGCGACGTACTCGCGATGGCTCTGGACCATCTCACGAACGACATCCACGCCGGACTACGCGGGCGCGACGCCGGGGCGAAGCGTCTGGTCTGCACGCTGCATCACGACGCCGCGCGGCCCACGCAATTCGAAGTGGAACTTTACCGGCCGAGTCGCTCGGTGAAGCATCTGGCCATGTTGCTCCACGCCCGACTGGAGCGCGTGAGCGTGCTCGATCTGGTGGCGGCCGTGAGTTTGCGAGTGTCGGCCGCTGCGCCGCTCGGCGACGAGCAGGCCGAGTTTATGGTCGAGGACAACGGCAACGGTCCGCTCGACGCGCCGGGCCAGCAACAAAATGGACTTCTCCCCTTTTTGCGGGCCGGCGAGGGCGAGGCTGAGTTGTCTTCGTTGATAGATCAGTTGAGCATTCGGCTCGGTCGCGCGGCCGTGATGCGACCGTCGCTCGTGGCCGACCCGCAGCCCGAGTTTGCCTGCCGATTCGATCCGGCCATCGCCGACGGCCGATCGCCGATCGCCGATTCTCGCGAACGTCATCTGCAATCTTCGGACTGCAATCTGCAAACCGGCAAGCGGCCGTTGCGACTCTGGTCGTCGCCCGTGCCGATTTCGGCCACGTCGGTGGCGCCGGACGGGCCGCCCGCGCAATTCCGTTGGAGCGGTGTGGTGCATCGCGTGCATCGCTCGTGGGGTCCGGAGCGGATCGAGGCGGGTTGGTGGCGCGATGCCGATGTGCGCCGCGATTATTACGTCGTCGAGAACACCGCCGGCGCTCGCTTCTGGTTGTTCCGAGGCGACGGCCGTTGGTACCTGCACGGCTGCTTTGAGTAGAGTCTTTTTCGGCAACATGCGCGCGCCGTGCGCGCATGTTCGTGGCCGACGCTGCCAGCGTCGGCGCCGGAGGCTGGCAGCGTCCGCCACGTTGGGTTGCGAAGCCCGCGCTACGCGAGTCCCCTGACCCTCAACCACAATGCCGAACTACGCCGAACTGCACTGCAAGACAAACTACTCGTTCCTGCGCGGAGCGTCCCACCCCGACGAGTTGGTCGCTCGCGCGGCGGAACTTGGCTACGCGGCGCTGGCGATCACCGACCACAACAGCCTTGCCGGCGTCGTGCGAGCACATGTGGCGGCGAAATCGGTCGGACTGAAGCTGATCGTCGGCGCCGAGATCACTCCCGAAGACGCCGCGCCCATCCTGCTTCTTGCCCCGCATCTGGCCGCGTATCGCAACCTCTCGCGACTCATCACTCGCGGCCGCCGCGCCGCCGAGAAAGGCGAATGTCGCATCACCGTCGATGACATCGCCGAGCACGCCGACGGGCTGATCGCCGTGTGTCTGCCCGGGCCCGACCCGTCTGACTCGTCCGACCCGTCTGACTCGTCCGACCCGTCTGACTCGTCCGACCCGTCTGATTCGTCCGATCCGTCTGACTCGTCCGATCCGTCTGATTCGTCCGATCCGTCTGATTCGTCCGATCCGTCTGACTCGTCCGACCCATCTGACGCCGAGCACGCCGATGGACTGATCGCCGGGTGCCTGCCCTCCTCTCAAATCCTTTCCGCGTTCCGCGACCGCTGTTACTTGGCCGCGTCGTTGCACCTTGGCCCAGACGACGACGCGCAATTGGACCGGTTCGCGGCGCTCGCCCGGTCGAGCGGGCTGCCGCTCGTTGCGACGAACGACGTGCATTACCACTCGCCCGACCGTCGGCCGTTGCACGATGTGCTGACGGCGATTCGCGCGGGTTGCACCGTCGCGGAACTTGGCGAGCGACGCTTTCCCAACGGAGAACGATATCTCAAGTCGCCGGCACAGATGGCCGCGCTGTTCGCTCGGCATCCCGACGCGATCGCCCGCGCGATCGAGATCGCCGAGCAGTCGACCTTTTCACTCGACGAGCTGCGCTATCAATACCCCGAGGAGCTTTGCCCGACGGGGCTGACCCCGACGGAGTACTTGGCGCGGCTGACCTGGGCCGGTGCTCGCGATCGTTATTGCGGCGAGCCGCCGGACAAAGTGCGCCGGCTGCTCGAGCACGAGTTGCGGATCATCACGGAGCTTGGGTATGAGGCGTATTTTCTGACCGTGTGGGATTTGGTGCAGTTCGCTCGATCGCGCGACATCTTGTGCCAGGGCCGCGGGTCGGCGGCGAACTCGGCGGTGTGTTTTTGTCTCGGTATCACGGCCGTCGATCCCGATCGCACCGACGTGCTGTTCGAGCGGTTCATCAGCCGCGAGCGCAACGAGCCGCCCGACATTGATGTGGACTTCGAGCACGAGCGGCGCGAGGAGGTGATGCAGTACGTTTACGGAAAGTACGGCCGCGACCGAGCGGGGATCGTTGCCGAGGTCATCACCTATCGCCCGCGATCGGCGGTGCGCGACGTCGGCAAGGCGCTGGGCCTGTCGCTCGACCGCGTGGACCGGCTGGCGAAGTCGTTCGATCATCGTGCCGAGGGGGCGGAGACGAAAAAGGGGACAGGTCCAATTTGCCGGAACGGCCCGCAGGGTGCTTCGCACAAATTGGACCTGTCCCCTTTTTCGCCTCCCGCGAGCGAGGCGGGCCTCGACTCATCGGCGCCGGCCGTGCGTCAGTTGCTGCGGCTGGCGACCGAGATCATCGGGTTCCCACGCCATCTCTCGCAGCATGTCGGCGGCTTCGTCATCACGCACGGACCGCTTTCGGAACTGGTGCCCATCGAAAACGCCGCCATGCCCGATCGCACGGTCATTCAGTGGGACAAGGACGACCTCGACGCGCTCGGACTGATCAAAGTCGATTGCCTCGCGCTGGGCATGTTGACGGCGATTCACAAGTGCCTGGACTTCATTAATGGAGAGGCGAAAAAGGGGACTGGTCCAATTTGCCGGACCGGCCCGGAGGGTGCTTCGCACAAATTGGACCTGTCCCCTTTTTCGCCTCTGACGCTTGCGACGATTCCGGCGGAAGACCCGGCGGTCTACGACATGATCTGTCGAGCCGATACGGTCGGCGTCTTTCAGGTCGAGTCGCGTGCTCAGATGTCGATGCTGCCGCGCCTGAAGCCGCGATGCTATTACGATCTGACGATCGAGGTGGCGATCGTGCGGCCCGGGCCGATCCAAGGCGGCATGGTGCATCCGTACCTGCGACGCCGCAGCGGCGAAGAGGCGATCACGTTTCCGAACGAGTCGGTGCGCGGCGTCCTGGAGAAGACGCTGGGCGTGCCGATCTTTCAGGAGCAGGTGATGCGATTGGCAGTGGTCGCCGCCGGTTTTACGCCGGGCGAGGCCGATCAGCTTCGTCGCGCGATGGGGGCGTGGCGGCGGCCGGGCGTCATCGAGCAGTTCCGCATCAAGCTGCGCGACGGCATGCTCGCGCGCGGGCTGCCCGCCGAATTTGCCGACCGGCTCTATGAGCAGATCAAGGGATTCGGCGAATACGGTTTCCCTGAATCGCACGCCGCAAGCTTCGCCCTGTTGGCCTACGCCTCGGCGTGGCTCAAGCACTACTACCCGGCCGCATTTACCGCCGCGCTCTTGAACAGTCAACCGATGGGTTTCTACGCGCCGGCGCAACTGGTCCGCGACGCTCAGCAACACGGCGTCGAGGTCCGCCCGGTCGACGTGAACTTCAGCCAGTGGGACTGCACGTTGGAGCCGCGCGGGGCGAGCCATGAACCGGCGATACGACTCGGGCTGCGTCTGGTGAACGGATTGCCGCAGTCCGCCGCCGCCGCGATTGCCGCGGCGCGCGGCGGTCAACCGTTTCGCAGCGTGTTCGACCTGGCCGGCCGCGCCGGATTGAAACGCGCCATACTGACTCGCCTGGCTGCCGCCGATGCGTTTGGTTCCCTCGGACTCGATCGTCGTGCGGCGCTCTGGCAGGCGCTGGCGTGGGACGATCCACCGCCGCTGTTTGCGAGAAGCACAGGCGGACTTGGGTACACGGACGGAAGCAACGAGACCAGCCTCACCAGTCGCACTACATTACTGCCGGCGATGCGCCCGCTCGAGCAAGTGATTGCCGACTACTCCACGGTCGGCCTCTCGCTCAAGGCGCACCCGATGAGTTTCTTCCGTCGCAATCTCGACGCGCTACAGGTCGTGACTGCGTCGCGGATTGAGCACACCGCCGATCGCACCGCGGTCCGTGTCGCCGGCCTGGTGTTGTTGCGGCAGCAGCCGGGCACGGCGAAGGGGATCATCTTCATGACGATCGAGGACGAAACGGGCATCGTCAACCTGATCGTCCGGCCGCCGGTTTGGAGCCGCATCCGTCGCACCGCGTGCACGGCGGCGGCCGTCGTTGCCCACGGAACTGTGCAGCGCACGCAAGACGTGATCCACGTGGTCGTCAGTCGCATAGACGACCTCACGAAACGAGTCGGCGGACTGCCGTGCGGGTCCAGGGATTTTTGCTGACTAATCCGGTCCAACGTGCAGAACCCGGCCCAAATACTGGCCCGTGAAACTGGCCGCGCACGCGGCCACGCCCTCAGGCGTCCCGGCGACGACAAGCTGCCCGCCGCCTTCGCCCCCCTCGGGGCCGAGGTCGATCACGTAGTCGGCCGTCTTGATCACGTCGAGATGATGCTCGATCACGAGCACGGTGTTGCCGAGATCGACCAGTCGGTGCAAGATTCTGAGCAGATTCTCGACGTCGGCGAAGTGCAAGCCGGTGGTGGGTTCATCGAGGATATAGAACGTGCGGCCCGTGGCAACGCGAGCGAGTTCCGCCGCCAGCTTCACCCGCTGGGCCTCGCCCCCCGACAGCGTCGTCGATGATTGACCGAGCGTCAGATAGCCCAGGCCGACGTCGTGCAGCGTCGCGAGTTGTCGAGAGACTTTGGGGAAACTCTCGAAGAACTCGACCGCCTCGTCGACCCGCATATCGAACACGTCGGCGATGGATCGGCCGCGATAGCGGATTTCGAGCGTCTGTGGATTGAATCGTTTGCCGCGGCACGCCTCGCACGGGACGTGCAGATCGGGCAGGAAGTTCATCTCGATGCGCCGCACGCCCAACCCTTCGCAATGTTCGCAGCGCCCGCCGCGGACGTTGGGGCTGAAGCGGCCCAACTTGTAGCCGCGCACCTTGGCGTCGCGGGTACCGGCGAAAACTCGCCGGATGTCGTCGAGCAGCCCGACATAGCTGGCCGGAGTCGATCGTGGCGACCGGCCGATCGGCGACTGGTCGATTTCGATGAGCTTGTCGATGCGTTCCGCGCCTTCGATCGCCTCGAACTCGCCCGCGGCCGACGCGGGCAGCCTTGCGTTCTCTGTGTCGGCGTCAGATTCGGACCGCGATCTGACCCGCCGCGACGCCGCCTCCTCGTGAAACGAGGGCAGTGAGCGCTGGACCGATCCGAGGCGGCGCTCGGGGCGGGCAAGTTCCGCCCGCAGGGCGGGTGCGAGGGTTTCAGTAACGAGCGAACTCTTGCCCGAACCACTCACGCCCGTGACGGCGATCATGGTCCCCAGCGGGAATCGCACGTCGATGCGCTTGAGATTGTGCGTCGCAGCGCCTCTCAACTCGATCGCGTTGGACTTGCTGATCGTGCGACGCTGCGGCGGGACGGCGACGCGCCGCTCGCCGCACAAAAATTGGGCGGTCAGCGATTCGCTGTGGGCGCGCACCTCGTCCATCGTGCCGGCGACGACCAGTTGGCCGCCGTGGCGGCCCGCGCCAGGTCCGAGGTCGATGAGGTAGTCGGCGGTGCGCATCAGTTCTTCGTCGTGCTCGATGACGATCACGGTGTTGCCGGCGTCGCGCAGCGCCTCTAGCGCCGCGATCAGCCTTGTGTTATCGCGTTGGTGCAGTCCGATCGTCGGCTCGTCGAGCACATAGCACACGCCGACAACGCCCGATCCGATGTGGGCCGCCAGGCGAATGCGCTGCGACTCGCCGCCCGACAGCGTCGCCGCGGGCCGGTCGAGCGTGAGATAACCCAGCCCGACGCGTTCCAGAAAACTCAGACGCGTCTGAATGCCGGTGACGACCGGCCGCGCGATGGGGATCTGCTGCGGCGTGAGCTGCAGGCCGCGAAAGAACCGTGCGGCCGACGTGATGGTCATCGCCGTAACCGCGTGGATCGGTTGACCGCCCAGCGTAACGCAGCGAGCTTCCTTCCGCAGTCGGGCTCCGCGGCAGTCACGGCACGTGACGGACGCCGCAACAGGAGTCTGCTGCCGAGATCGATCCTCGGCGGGTTCGGAAGCAATGCCTGCTGCGGCTTTCCGTTCCGGATCGTCGACCACGACCCCAAGTCCATCGCAGGTCGGGCAAGCGCCGTACGGACTGTTGAAGCTGAAGGTGCGCGGCGCAAGTTCCTCTATGCTTATGTCGCAGGCCGGGCAAGCGTGCCGCGTGCTGAACAACAGATCGTGCCATCCGTCCTCGTCGAGATGCGTGAGTACGACCGCGCCGTCGCCGTGCTTGAGAGCCAGCGCGACCGACTCGGCGAGTCGCGGACGTAGTCCGTCGCGCAGGACCACGCGGTCGATCACGGCCTCGATCGTGTGGGCGCGGTTTCGATCGAGGTCGGGCGGGTTGTTCAGATCGAGCAGCGTACTGTCCACCCGGGCGCGGACGAATCCCTCGCGCAGAATCCTGGACATCACATCGCGATGCTGACCCTTCCGCCCGCGCACAACCGGCGCCAACACCATCATCTTGACGCCGTCGCCCAGCGCGAGCGCCGACTCGACGATCTGGTCGGCCGTCTGGCGTCCGACCACCTGACCGCATTTCCAGCAATGGGCCGTGCCGACCCGCGCGTACAACAGACGCAAGTGGTCGTAGACCTCGGTGACGGTGGCGACGGTGCTGCGGGGGTTGACGCCGGTAGTGTCTTGCGCGACGGTGATGGTCGGAGGCAGCCCGTCGATCAGGTCGACGTCCGGGCGTTCTTGTTCTTCGATGAATTGTCGTGCGAACGCGGACAGGCTCTCCACATACCGCCGTTGGCCCTCGACGAAAACCGTGTCATGGGCGAGCGAGCTTTTGCCGGAGCCGCTCAAGCCGGTGATCACGGTCAGCCGATCACGGGGAATGTCTACGTTCAGGTTGCGAAGGTTGTGCTGGCGAGCCCCCCGCACCTGAATGGCGTCAGTGGCTTCGAGTTGCATGGAGGAACGGGTGGTCAATGGTTAATAGTCAACGGTCGGTTGCCGTGCCCAACATCGAGCAAGCGATCCCAAACAGCGACGATTGACAAGCGACGACTGACGATTGACCAAGATTTCCCCGAACCTTACCGCCTGCCGTTGCAAGCGACAAGCTGAGTAGACCCACCCGGATGGATCCGCCTGACCCGCTGCTGAAAGAAAAGACTCGCCCGCGACCGGATTGCCGGTTTCCGCCCAACGCCGCCCGTGCGTAATGCGAGAATCGCGATCCGCGCGACCGAGGGTCTCGGTAATGTTCTCGCGATGCGCCCGTAAACTGGTTCTTTTTGGCCTGACCGTGGGACTCGTCGGTGGTTGCCGAACGCCGTCGACGCCGTTCGCTCGGCTCGCCGCCCAGCCAGCCGCTCGCCCAGCGGTCGCGGCAAGTGATCGTAAGAACATTCCAACAGGACATGCCGCGAGCAGTCCGCATGCGGCGAGTCGCATGCTGGATTTTGAGTCGGACACGACCTCCGACGTGCGCGCCGCGAGCCATGACGTCATTACAGGATGCGTCGTGGACGCGTCGGGCAGGCCGCAGCCGAACGTAACGATCGTCGGCACTGCCACCGGCCGAACGAGTTCGCAGCGCAAGCAGACCATCACCGATGCCAGCGGCCTCTTCACGCTCGATGGTCTGCAGTCGGGCGAGCGCTACCTGATTCTTGCCACTGCCATGCGGAACTCGGTACCACTCATTGGTCGCGTATCGACCACCGCCCCCGAACAGCAAGTGGTCATCCAAGTCTCACGACCGTTCACCGTCCAGCATGCACGAACCGTCGCGACGGATTCGCCGTCGCGGCAGAACGCACGGATCAGCCGGGCTAGTCGTGCGGACGACCGAACCGATCAAGCCGCACGCGTCCCGCTGCCCACCGGTCGCGAGCCGAATCAGACCGATCAGCGCGAGCTGCCGTGGGACATGCCACCCGCGCCTGCGTCCGGCGAGCCGTTGTGGATCCCGACCGATGAACCTGACCACGACTTCGGCGAAAACCACCCCGCTGACAACGACGTTGCCTCGGACCAACTCGCCAGTCGCAGGCCCGACGCCACGCAGTCGCGATTGCGCAGCCGGGTCGACGCCGCCGCCGACTTGGCATCGGAGCATGCGATCGACCCCAGCGGGCCGCTGAGCTGGCCCGGCGACGTGGCACGAGATGTGCCAAGCGACGCGACCGCTCGCCAGCCACTGGAGTGGAAGCCCGCCGCGCCCAGTTCGCCGGCCGCTCCCGTCCGTCCCGCCCCTCGCGCGTACCAGGCGACGACGTGCGAGTTCGACGGGAATCGTCTGGTCGACTTTCAGCTACCCGACTTGGACCTTCGCGAGGCGACGTTCCACGAGTTGCCGGGCCGGCTGGTGCTGATCGATTTCTGGGGGAGCTGGTGTGGCTACTGCCTGAAGACGATGCCGCATCTCGTTGAGTTGCAGCGCCGCTACGGCACGCACGGGCTGCAGGTCGTCGGCATCGCCTACGAGCAGGGGCGGCTGAACGACCGAGTCGAGCGGGTGCGCGAGATTCGCGACCAACTCGCAATAAACTACCCGCTGCTCGTGGCCGACGCCGGGACGGCCTGCCCGGTACGCGAGAAGTTCGGGATTCAGTTGTATCCGACTCTCGTGCTCCTGGACCGGACCGGCCGAGTGCTCTGGCGGAGCGAGGGGTCGGATCCGCGGGAACTCGACCGCCTTGAAAATCTCCTAAAAACACAGCTTGCCGACGCGGCAAAATCGTTATAATTACGCCGCATGTCGGTTCGGATCGGTGGTTACAGACCACCGGACGTGTCGCCGGACTGACCGAGCACCCGCCAGCCGTTTGAACGAAGGGCAAGCTGTGGTAAACCAACCTAAAGCCCCGGCAGTAGTCCAACCCAAAGCCCCGACGGTGGTGGTGCCCGAGGCACCGCCGCCGCCACCACCCGTCTCCGAACAGTTTCCGAGGGCGAAGCTGATCCGGCTTCAGGTCGAGTTCCACGATTCAACCGGTGCCCGCATTCAACGGCGCTGTCGTGACCTGGCGCCCGACTCGCCGGGCGTGTTCGACATGAAGTGCCCTCTTGATGCTGTGCCGATCGACTTCAAGCCCATCATCGCCCGCATGATCCGGTCACGCGAAAAGAAACGGACCGGCCAGAATCGCTGCACGGCGTCGCAGGCCGACTCAGAACACAATGCGACGTACATCATCGCCATCGAGTACAAGTCCACCAAGTCTCGATGAGGCCGATACGGGGCCGATACGGGGTGTGGCAAGGAATCCTGGCGAGCAGTCGGCGGGAGCCGGCCAACTATTCCGCAATGGCCCTCGGCGGGCTGACGCCCACCGCTCGGCAGAATCCACACCTCGATGCATCCCAAGTACTGCTCCACATTGAAAGGGGTTCGAATTCGTTCAACCCGCAGCCGCAGGCGAGGCACAACAAACGCCAGCCATGCCTCGCCTGCGGCTGCGGGTTAAACGACCGAGGCCGATTTCAGACCCTATTCAATGTGGCACAGTACTAGAGACGTGCCGTTGACCGTCAGACACCCCACGGCGTACGATTGCCGCGGCTTTTCGGGTCGATGCCCAGCGTATGGTCGGCCCAACCCCCATCGGGGCGTAGCTCAGCCTGGCTAGAGCGCATGGTTTGGGACCATGAAGTCGCAGGTTCGAATCCTGTCGCCCCGACTT
>DAIOWH010000138.1:1906-18424 GCA_036758585.1 Planctomycetia bacterium | reverse complement strand
TAGAAGAATTGAGCGAATCCTTGCTTGGTCGCCGCCAGCCCTCGCTGTGTGAGTTGTACATCGTTGCCGAGAACAAGAAAACGGCAGCCGCGCTCGACCCAACGGCTGGCGTAGTCGGAGTTGCGGGCGATGATGCCCCACGGCTTGCGCGCAGCTCGACAGGCCGACGCGATGTGCTCAATCGTCTCGTAGCATCGCGGGTGATCGAATTGGCCGGTAAGTCCCAGAGCCTGCGACAGGTCCGATGGGCCGACGAACAGCAGGTCGACGTCGGCGACGGCGGCGATCGCCGCGACGTTTTCGACCGCCTCGATCGTCTCGATCTGAATGGCGACAAACGTGTCGACGTTGGCCGTTTGCGTGTACTCGGGCATTGGAGTCAGCGTGTACTTCCCGTCGATGCCTGCGCCGGTGATGCCGCGCAGGCCGCGCGGCCAGAATTTCGCCCAGCGCACAAACTGGTCCGCCTCGGCGGCGGTCCGCACCTGAGCGGCCATGACGCCGCCCGCGCCGGCCTCAAGCGGCCGCATCACCGACGCATAGTCGGTCGGCGCCAATCGAACGAAACTGTCGAGGCCGTGTGCCCGGCACGCCAGCGTGGCCAGCTCGATGTCGCGGGTCGTCAGGCCCGCATGTTCCTGATCGAGCCAGATGGCGTCGTAGCCGCCGCCCAAGCCGATGATCTCAACCAGCTTCGTGCTCAGAAGCTGTCCCATGCCGAAGACGTGGACGATTTGGTCCTTGGCCAGAATCTCTTTGATGCGTGATGGCATGTCGTGCGCTCGCGTTGGCAACGGATCAATCGAACTGTAGGATTGTCCGGCCATGACCAAACTGCCGCAAGTTGTGATTACGGATTACATCGTCGACCCTCACGTCGAGCGCCCGGTGCTCGACGGCGTGGGCGAGATCGCCTGCTTGAACGCGGTCGGCGCGGCCGGCCTGCGCGGGCGCGTCGGCGACGCTGCCGTCATCATCTGTTTTCACGGCGTCGAGATCACAGCCAACGTGCTGGCCGAGGCGAACCGGTGCATCGCCGTCGTGCGTGGCGGCGTCGGGTTCAACAACATCGATCTGCGCGCCGCCGGCGAGCGCGGCATCGTGGTCTGCAACGTACCCGACTACGGGACCGAGGAGGTTGCCGACCATGCACTCGGCTTGTTGATCGCGCTCGCACGGCGGATCGTGCCTGCCGTCGATTCGATCCGTCGCGGCGAGTGGAACGTCGCCATCAACGAAGGCACGCCGCGACTGCGCGGTCGGACGGTCGGGATCATCGGCTGCGGTCGCATCGGTTCGGCGTTCGCGCTGCGGGCCAAGGCGATCGGACTCAGCGTCGTCATCTTCGATCCCTACCTGCCGCGCGGCTTCGAGAAGGCGCTCGGGGTCGATCGCGTCTGGAGTCTGGAAGATCTGTTGCCGCGGTGCCAGTTCCTGAGCACACACTGTCCGCTTACCGACGAGACACGGCACATGCTCGACGCGCGCACGCTGGCGCTGCTGCCGCGCGGGGCATACGTGGTGAACACGGCGCGGGGCGGCGTGATCGAAGAGAGTGCGCTACTCGACGCGCTCGACAGCGGCCACATCACCAGTGCCGCACTCGACGTGATCGAGCGCGAACCGCTGGACAACGAGCGGTTGCGCCAGCACCCCCGCCTGATCATCACGCCGCACTGTGCGTTTTACTCGGTCGAGTCGGCCCCCGAGGCGCGTCGCAAGGCGGCCGAGGAGGCCCGGCGCATCTTGCTCGGCGAGCCGCCGCGAAATCCCGTCAACCTCCAGTTTCTGAAGGAGTTACGAGGGTTGCGGCCAGCACGGCCGTGAGCCGAACTGGAGCGAGCGCGGCCAGTTAGGGCCAAGCCGGGCGTTGACGCTTCCGGTTCGGCTGGTAGTTCCGTGTTTTTTCTGTCACGCCCGCGCGAACCTTTTGCCGAAAGCTGCGTCTGACGATGTGTCCCGCCGGCAGGTCCGGCGCGGAGTCGTGGGGCAATCAGGCGAGGCGTTCGTACCGCCTCGTTTGTTTTTCCGTGATTGGCCGCGAGTGCATGTGGAGGTATACTTGTAACGCAAACTTGGGCCGGACGCCGGCCCAGTGTCTTGTTCAGAACTCTTTCCCAACGATTGGGGGTCGCAATGGCCACGATTCGCAATGAGCGCAAAAACGAACGGCTCGTCCTGGTTAAGGACAACGTGCAGCGCCAGCATGCGAACGTCTTGGCCGTGCGCGACTCCGGCAGTTCCTATCTGCCCTCGGTGTTTGGCCAGTGGTTCCAACCGACAACCATGCGCGGTTGTGACCACGCGGCGGCTAGACGCCCCGACCGTACGAGCCTACCAATGCGCTCGCACACCGGGTCGGGACGTCGGGACGCAGCCAGGCATCGGGCCGGCATAGCCTTAGCATCATCCCGCTAAAGGCCAACCCCGTTCGATAGCCTGATCGGCTGCGTCCGTCGCCCCGCGGCGTCGGCGGCGTGCTTGTTTGCACTGCCCTCGACTGTCCGACGTGGCAACGGTCCCGCCCGGCGCGAAGCGGCCGGCCCGTGTGGCTGGCAAGCGATCGCGGTTGTCTTCGTTTTCGATTCGTTGGGTTCCAGGCAAGCAAGATACGAAACACGTGCTCTCATGACCGAGTGGACTGACATCACGAATTTGGTGATTCGGGCGCAGCGAGGCGACCGGGACGCGTACGGCGCGCTGGCTGAGCAGTTCCGACCGACGGTGTACGCCCTGGCGATCGCGCGGCTGCGCGACCCGAACGAGGCGCAGGAACTGACTCAGGACGTGCTGGTGCATGCGTTCCGCAAGCTGGCTCAGCTTCGCGTGCCGGCGGCCTTTGCCGGCTGGCTGCGTCGGATCACGGTGCGTATGGTGCTGAACCGCGTGGCGCGGCGCGGCCCGCACGTCGCCGGCGACGACGGGCTGCTCGATTCGGCCCCGTCGCGCACGGCCGGCCCACTCGACGATCTGGTGCGGCGCGAGGAGGCCGATCAGGTTCGGGCCGGCCTCGAGCGACTGAACCCGATGGACCGTGAGACGCTGACGGCGTTTTACTTCCGCGGCCAGTCGCTGGATGAGATCAGCCGCGAGTCGGCCGCGCCGATTGGCACAATCAAGCGCCGTTTGCACGTCGCTCGGAACCGCCTGCGGCGCGAACTGGAGTGCGTGCTGGCCTGATCGAGCACGCAGAGCGGGTGGCCCGCGGGGAGGGACGTTTGCGCCCTCCCCGCGGAGGATTGGTATCCAGAATACTTCAAGCTAGGTTGCTCCTACCTCTCTGTCAGACCTGTCGGACGGATCAGACCCGTCGGCCTGGTCGTCGCTACCGAACAGTTCGAGCAGTCTCAGCGACGGCGGCTGGCGCGAGTTCGAGCGTGTGCCAGGTCGAAATCCGATGGCCGGCCCTGTCGCGTCCGCCGGCCTTGAAGATGAGGCTGCCGCCATCGGTCGCGTGCGGGCCGACGGAAAGGCCCGCGATCACGAGCGATCCGCCCGCCGATACGTCAGCCGATCCCGCCAGACGTTCAATGTCCGCAGGCGCGAACGGGCGGCCCGAATGGCCATGGCTGCTGTGGTGATTGGATCCGGTCGCGCTGCACTCCCACGAGATGTACTCCAGGCTCACGGCCGAGCCGGCGTGCTCGGTGAATGTCACGTCGTACGTCGCCGTGACTGCGCTCGAAGCCGAGGCCGGCCGAGTCGCCACGTGCATGGTCAGGCGGGCAGCGGTCTGCGGCAATCGGTACATGGTGACTTGCAACCTCGCCTTGGGATCGGCGACGACCCGTATCTCGGAAGCCTCGGCAACTGGCGAGTGGGCGATGAAGTACTTGGTGCTGGTGCCTGCCAAGGTGAACCGCGCGGCTCCGTCGTCCAGCGGCAACCATTCATAGCGAGGACCGATCAGCACCCGATCGGCGAGCGGACCGCGCAGGTCCACCGAGCGAAATTCGTCCGTACGATCGACCAGACCCGTTCGATCGAGAAAGACGCTGGCCGACCAAGCCCGATACAGCTCTTCGAACGGTTGGCCGGTGCAGCGTTCGATGTTGGCGATACCGCACAACTCCGACTGCACCAAGTCGCGCAGGATGCCTTCTCCGTACCGATCGACACACCAGCGTAAGAAGAGATAGGTGCTGCCGCGGTTGCCATGGCCGCGCCACAGGTCGGCCGCGTAGTAATCTTCGACGACGAGACGATACGACTCGGGCGAGTTCAGGAAGGCGCTGACGCGATAGTCGAGGTTGGTCCACGAGTAGCCGTGCAGGTTCTCGACCACGTGGGCAATGGCCTCGTCGAGCCAACTCTCTTCTTCGCATCCGGGCCGCGGCGCGCGGTCGGCCGGAAAGACATGCTCACTGAGCGTCACGGCGTGCGTGTATTCGTGGGCGATGAGCGTGCGCAGATGTGGTCCGGCAGGCAGCGAGGCGTTGAGGTACATCATGTCGCAGCGATTGCTCAGCGGTGCATCGACGTGGGTGTAGAAGTCGCTGCCGCGCACGAACCCGCCGACCGAGACGCCGCCGCCCGACAGCCGCCCGAGCCACGGCGTCAGCAAGATGGTGAACCGGCCGTCGCCGTCCACGTCGCGGTGCCGGCCCAGCTTGCTCGTCGCAACCGGATGCACTTCGTCGTCAAACGTGCGAATGATCTCGTGTAGAGCGTCGCGAGCGGTGGGAGTGTCTTCACACTGGACGTCGCAATAGACCGCACAGTGCTCGCCGGCGCCGGCCAGCCGAGCGTGGACGATCTCGTAGTTCCGCACGTCCGAAAAATCGCTGCCCCGCACCATCAGCCAGAACGCGCGCTCGGCGGCCGGGTCCCTCTTGGATGTCGGCCTAGTCGCATCGCGGACGGTCCGATCAGGCTGCTCGCGCGGCTGAGCGGGCCGCGCGGGCGGCAATCGAAACGATGCGAGGGTCAGCGGTCGAGGGTCCGAGCCGGCGGCGGTCGCCAGCTCGACCGGGAACGGCCCGGACTCGGTCGCAAGCGAGCTGACGATGACGAGCCACTGGTCACGGCCGCTCGTGGTGGGGAGGTCGATGGTGGCGACACCGTCGCGCACGGGCACGGCGATCAGTCCGGTCGGTTCAGCGGGTCGCCCCGTCGTCGGCTCGGCCGAGAGCCGCGCCAGCCAAAGTCCGGCGACAACCAGCAACCACGCCGGCAGAGTGACTCGCCCCAGTGTCTTCATGCGGCCCCCGCCCGGGCGCGCACCCCGACTGGTTCGCCGTCGTGCGGCAAACAAACCTAGTGCCCCCGTCAGAGCGGTGTGAAACAGAACAGAAGGGAGACCGAACACCTACATTGCAGGGTGATCGGCGTGGAGGGTGTGGAAAGTTGAATCAAAATTACGCGTTGTAGCGGTGGCAACGGCGCGGCGGCGCCTCGGCACGCGAAGACAGTCGCGGTGCAGGCGGGAATGTCCGTCCGAAACCGAAACGAAAGCCGACGGGGCTACTGTCCGACGACGGAATCGAACACGCGTACTTTTTCCCAGTTCGACTTGTTCTCTTCGATGAACTGGAGATGGAGCGGTGCGTCCTGGTATTTGTCGTGCGACGCCTTGTCTTTGAACACAAGGTGCAGACCGACGTCGAACGCGCGGTCGTTGACCTCGCGGTCCAGCTCCTCGCACAGCGTCCCCGCGGCGAAGAACACGGTGCCGGGATGCTTGGCCAGGTACTTCTTGCACGCATCCACGAGCTTCTTCTTCGCTTCGGGCGACTTGTCCTTGAGCGTGAAGTAGACCATGTGGGCGAGTTGTGGCTCGGCGGATGCTGCGAATGTTGCGGTTGGCATCGTGCGAGACTCCAATGTAGCGATGGCAATTGTCCCCAAGATCAGAATACTGAGTACCGTAGGCAGAATCTTCATGCAGTTGTGTTTCCTTTCCCGAAGTAGCCACGGGTCTAGCTTGGACTGAGTAACAACGAGTGAAGCTTGGCCAGGAGCGCACGTATCCACTCAGGCTCGCCGCGCCCGTCCTCGATCAGTACTCCTCGGCCAAGTTTTCGCCGCCGTGGTCCGGATTGCCGATCAGCCGTTGACCGGACGGGTCGACCACGAAATCGAGCAGCTCGAGCGGGAAAAAGCCGATGAGAACCGGGCATTCATCGGGAAGCTCAGCCACTTCGATCGCGCAGTCTCGGCCCTGGACGGTGAGGCGCACCGGTTCGAAGATGTCACGAAACACGCTGCCCGCCGTCGTCATGGTCCGCTGCGTTCGCACTTGTCGAAGACCGAGCTGCCTTACGAGACGTTTCGGCAAGGACAAGAACTTCGCACCCGTGTCCACCAAGGCATTAGCGACTTCAATGCAACGCACTTGGTTCAGTGAGATTTGGCCATTTTTGGCGGCAAAGAGATCATCAAGTCTCTCGATCTTTGCCGGAACTTCCGTTTTGCCCGTAGCTGAGGTTCCCATGGCTTCGCTCCCGAACCACTGACGGCAACGAAACCATGCTAGCCGCCGCCGGCTCGCTTCGCTAGCTCGTCGGCCACAAGCTGTTGCACGAGCGATGAGTTGGCTTTGCCGCGGGTCTGTTTCATGACGAGGCCGCGTAGGAAGCCGGCTACTTGCTCGGCCTTCTTGCCCTTCTTGAAATCTACGATGGCTTGCGGGTTGGCATCGATCACCGCGACGACGACCTTGCGAATCTCGTCGGTGTCGGAGATTTGGGTCAGTCCGCGCGCCTGAATGATCTCGTCGGCCGACTTACCGCCCGAGAGCATCTCGGCGAAGACCTCACGCGCGGAATGTGTGTTGATCTGACCGCCGTGTACCTTGCCGATCAGCGCACCCAACGCGGCCGCCGAGATCGGGAACTCGGCGATCGAGCAGCGACGTTCGTTCAACGTGCGCAGCACGTCCTGCTGCACCCAGTTTGCGGCCATCTTGGCCGATCCGCTTGTGCGGCAGAGTTCCTCGAAATAGTCGGCCAGTGCCCGACCCTGCTCGATAATCACGCCGGCGTCGTAGTCGGTGATGGCGTAGTCGCTCTTGAACCGGTCGCGGCGGTCGGCCGGCAACTCGCCGATCGACTCGCGCACCGCCTGGACCGCGTCTGCGGCCACGACCACGGGCACGAGGTCGGGTTCAGGGAAGTAGCGATAGTCCGAGGCCTCCTCTTTGCGACGCTGCACGACGGTGACGCCGCGCGAGTCGTCCCAGCCGGCAGTGGCCTTGGGCGCCTCGCCAAGTCGCTTGCCGGTTTGTTTCCACTCCTCAAACTGTCGATCGGCCTCATAGGCCATCGCGCGTTCGACGGCACGAAAGCTGTTCATGTTTTTCACTTCGACGATTGGCGTCGCAATGAGCTCGTCGTCGCGGTGGATGTGAATGTTCACGTTCGCGTCGCAGCGCAGGCTGCCTTCCTGCATGTTGCAATCGGAGACGCCGAGATAGCGCAGGAGCAGCTTCAGCTCCTCGAGGTAGATCCTGGCCTCGGCTGGGCTGGCGATGTCCGGCTTGCCGACGATCTCCAGCAGCGGCGTGCCGGCTCGGTTCAGGTCCACGCGGCTCTCGCCGGGTCCGTCGTCCGAGTGCAACAGCTTGCCGGCGTCTTCTTCGAGGTGCGCGCGAATGATACCGATCCGTTTCTTCCCGCCGCCGCCGTCGACCGCGGGGATGTCGAGGAACCCATCATGGCTAAATGGCAGATCGTATTGGCTGATCTGGTAGTTCTTCGGCAGGTCGGGGTAATAGTAGTTCTTGCGGTCCCACTTGGTGAACTCAGAGATTTCGCAGTTCAGTGCTACGGCGGTCTTCAGGGCCAGGTCGAAGGCCCGGCGATTCATCACCGGCAGCACGCCGGGCATGCCGATGCAGATCGGGCAGGTCTGTGAATTGGGCGGCGCGCCGAACTTCGTCGAGCACCCGCAGAACAGCTTGCTCTCGGTGAGCAATTGCACGTGCACTTCGAGACCAATGACGATCGAGTAATCCATGATTTCCGTCGCAATCCATGAAAGGAGGTCTCCCTGGCCGCACTAGGCGACAGTGCGGCAGGGGTGATGTACCAATTCACCAATTCACAAGCAGACAGCCATGCGAGGAAAGGTAGCACAGATTGGTCTGCACGGCCATCGCACGTTCTCAATCGCCACGGGTCGAGACGGCGAGGCTCGGCACATTTCAGCGCGAGGCGAGCGACCACTCTTCGCCTGCCGTCCAGTAGCACGGCGACACACAGGTTGATAACGTAGCCTCACCATAGGGAGTGCAGACAAGCCCGGCAGGGCCGCATGTCGATCAAGGTTTCCAACATTCGGCTCGGACTTGACGAGCCAGAGGAATCGCTCGGCGAGCATGCCGCGAGCCGGCTCGGCGTGCGGCTCAGCGACATCGCGCGCTGGCGCATCCTGCGCAAGAGCCTCGATGCGCGGCAGCACGGTGAGATTCATTTCGTGTACGCGGCCGAGGTCGAACTGCCGGTGGACGAGGCCGCCATCGTCGAACGCCGCCGAGACCGCGAGATTGCCGTCTATCACAGCGAACCGTTCGGCGTGCCCGCGCCCGGTGAGCGACGGCTCGATCATCGCCCGCTCGTGATCGGTTCGGGTCCGGCGGGCCTGTTCGCCGCATGGCTGCTGGCCCATCGCGGCTACGCGCCGATCGTCATCGAACGCGGCAAGAGAGTGCGCGAGCGCAACCGCGACATTCGCCTGTTCGAGTCGGGCGGTGAGCTGAACCCCGAGAGCAACTACCTGTTCGGCGAGGGCGGGGCCGGCACGTTCAGCGACGGCAAGCTCACGTCGCGCGCGGGCGGTCCCGACGTGCAGGAAGTGTTGCGCATCCTGGCCGATTGCAAGGGCAAGCCGTCAATCGTCTACGAGCATCGGCCGCACCTCGGATCGAACCGACTGCCCGCGGTCGTCAAGGCGGTCCGACGGCGACTCGTCGCCGCCGGCGCCGAGTTTCGGTTCGATTGCCGCATGGAGGACGTCGACATCCGCGACGGCCGGGTGACGGGCGTTTACACCAGTTCCGGTTACGCGCCCGCCGAGGTCGTGATCGTCGCGACCGGGCACAGCGCACGCGATGTCTACACGATGCTCCAGCGCCGCGGCGTGGCGATGTCTTGCAAACCGTTCCAGATGGGCGTGCGCATCGAGCAGCCGCAGGATCAGATCGACCGCGCCCGCTACGGCCGCCACGCGGGCGACCCGCGTCTCGGCGCGGCCGACTACGAACTGGTCGCGCGCGGGCCGCGCGATCTGTTCACGTTCTGCATGTGTGCGGGCGGCTACGTGATACCGAGCGTCTCGGAGCCGGGACACTACTGCACGAACGGCATGAGTTACTCGAAACACGATTCGCCGTTCGCGACGAGCGGCCTAGTCACGACGCTCGACCCGCGCGACTTCGGCGGCGACCTGCTGGCCGGCGTCGAGTTTCAGCGGCGCTGCGAGGCGGCCGCCTTTGCCATCGGCCGCGGCACGTATGCGGCCCCTATCCAGTGGGCCGGCGACTTCCTGGCCGGCCGACCGAGCCACGGCGCGCTGCCGAGCAGCCATCGCCGCGGCGCCGTCGCCACGAACCTGCACGATTGGATGCCGCCGGCAGTGCTCGATGCTCTGACGCACGGCCTGCCAATCCTCGATCGTCGCTGCCGCAGACTGTTTGTGCGATCGGCGACACTGGTCGCGCCCGAAACGCGCGGCAGTTCGCCGGTCCGTGTCGTGCGCGACGCGGCAACGCTCGAATCGCCCAGCGCCGTCGGCCTCTACCCCACCGGCGAGGGCGCGGGCTATGCCGGCGGCATCATCAGCGCCGCTGTCGACGGATTCCGCGTCGCCAAGGCGATCATCGCCCGCTTCGCGCCGCTCGCCGTTTGATCGGCGCGAACTCTGCTGGCGGGCGGCGCGCACCGCGGATAAGCTCCAGCCTTCACGGAGGTATCGAACGGACATGGACACGGACAAAAGGATCATCTCGAATGGGGAGACCACAATGCACTGCGCCGGATTGGCTGTGTCGATGGCTGCGATCGTCGCCGGGGCGGCCGATGAGTCGGCTGCGGGGCGAATCCCGCAATTGAAGTTCGAGAAGTACACGCTCGCCAACGGACTGGACGTGATCCTGCACGAGGACCACTCCACGCCGATCGTTTGCGTCAATATCTGGTATCACGTGGGGTCGAAGAACGAGCGGCGCGGACGCACGGGGTTCGCCCACCTGTTCGAGCACATGATGTTTCAAGGCTCGCAAAACCACGACAATGATTATTTCGCGCCGCTGCAAGAGGCCGGCGGGCAGCTCAACGGCTCGACCAACGACGACCGTACCAACTACTGGGAGGTCGTGCCGGCGAACTACCTCGAGCTGGCGTTGTGGCTCGAATCCGACCGCATGGGCTTCCTGCTGCCCGCGATGACTCAGAAGAAGCTCGACAACCAGCGCGACGTGGTCAAGAACGAGCGTCGACAGAGCTACGAGAATCGGCCGTACGGCTTGGCCGACGAGACGATCGCCGCAGCGATGTATCCGCCCGACCATCCCTACAGTTGGCCGACGATCGGGTCGATGGCCGACTTAGGGGCCGCGAGCCGCGAGGACATCGGCGACTTCTTCCGCCGCTACTATCACCCGGGCAACGCGAGCTTGTGCATAGCGGGCGACTTCGATCCGGCCCGCGCGCGGCAACTCGTGGATAAGTATTTCGGCGCCCTGCCCGCCGGCCCAAAGGTCGAGCCGCTGCGGCCGACGCCGGCGCAGTTGGCCGCCGAGAAGCGATTCGTGATGCAGGACCGCGTGAGCCTGCCGCGCCTGTACATGAACTGGCACACCGTACCAGGTTTCGCGCCCGACGACGCCGAACTCGACCTGCTCGCCTCGGTGCTCGGTGGGGGCAGATCGTCGCGACTCTATCGCTCGCTCGTACATGAGCGGGAGCTGGCTCAGGATGTCAGCGTGTTCCAGAGTTCGGGCGAGTTGGCGGGCATGCTGCGCATCACGGCTACGGCGCGGCCGGGACGCAAGCTGAGCGATATCGAGGCCGCGATCGTCGCCGAACTGAAACGCATTCAGGCTGAACCACCCAGCGCCGAAGAGTTGGAGCGAGCCGTCAATCGCTACGAGGTGAGTTTCGTCACCGCGCTGGAATCAGTCGGCGGCTTCGGCGGCCGGGCCGACCGACTCAATCTATATAACGTGCTCGCCGGCGACCCCGCCCACATCACGCGCGACTTCGAGCGATACTTGAAGGTCCGCCCGGCTGATTTGCAACGAGTCGCCGCGCAGTATCTAACCGACAAGCGTGTCGTGCTCGAAGTGGTCCCGGGCCAGACGCGATCGGTTCGGCCCGATCCGATCGCCGAAGCCGACGAGGTTATTAAGAGTCAGAAGTCGGAGCGCGGAGATCAGAGGTCGGAGGGATCGGTAGCGGCGGCATCAAGCGCCGCGCGGTCGACGCCCGACGCTTCGCTCGATCGCAGCGCGATGCCTCGGCCCGCGCAGCCGCCGGGTTTTCGACTGCCACCCATCCAGCGCGCGAAGTTGGCCAACGGACTTGATGTGCTTGTTGTGGAACATCGCGAGTTGCCGACGGTCAGCATGAACCTGGTGCTGCGCGCCGGCGTCGCAGACAACCCGGCCGAGAAGTTGGGGTTGGCCGACCTGGTCGCGGCCGTGCTGGACGAGGGGACTGAGAAGCGGTCGGCGACCCAAATCGCCGATGAACTTGCGGCCGTCGGTTCCTCGCTGTCGGTGGCGGCGGGATGGGACACGAGTCAGGTTCGCCTGTTCACGCTGAAGCGGCATCTCGCCACGTCGCTGGACATCTTCGGCGACGTGCTCACGCATCCGACGTTTCCCGTGGAGGAACTGGATCGGCAACGCAGCCTGATGCTCAGCCGCCTGGCCCGGCTGCGCGACGACCCAGCCTCGATCGCGCGGCTCGCTGTGGGCGCCGTTCTCTACGGCGACGGCCATCCCTACGGCCGACCAGCCCTCGGCGACGAGGCGACCCTGAAGGCAATCACTCGCGACGACGTCGTCGAGTTTTACCGCAGCCGGTTCGGACCCACTCAGGCAGGCATGATCGTTGTCGGCGACGTGACCGCTCGCGAGATCACCGAACTCCTGAACAAGGCGCTGGCCGACTGGAAGCCCCAGGCGGCGGAACCGTCGGCGCTGCCCGAGCCGACCAAGGCACGGCCGCTGGAAATCACGCTCGTGGACAAGCCGGGCGCGGCGCAGTCGGTGATCAGCGTCGGCCAGGTCGGCGTATCGCGGCGATCGCCCGACTACTTCCCGCTCGTCGTCATGAACACAATCTTCGGCGGTCAATTCTCGAGCCGCCTGAACATGAACCTGCGCGAGAACAAGGGCTACACCTACGGGGCGCGGTCGAGTTTCGATTGGCGGCGTCAACCGGGGCCGTACGTGGCGACGGCCAGCGTCCAGACGGCGGTGACGGCGCCGGCGCTGGTCGAGTTCCTGCGCGAGTTTCGCGACATCGCCGGCGGGCGGCCGCCCGAGGCGAAGGAACTCGAATTTGCCAAGGCCTACATCACGCGCAGCTATCCGGCGACGTTCGAGACGCCGCGCGACATTGCCGGCCGCCTCGAAGACCTGATTGAGTACGGCCTGCCCGACGACTACTACAACACGGTCGTTCCGGGAATCGCCACCGTGCAGCTTGGCGACGTCGAGCGCGTGGCGAAGAAGCACATCGACCTAGACCATCTTTCCATCGTAGTGGTCGGCGACCGTGCACAGATCGAATCAGGTCTGCGTACACTACCGGAAGGCAAACGGCTCCGGCCCTCGCAACTGGACGCCGCGTTTCGGCTGAAGCAGCTCGACGGAGATAAGTGAAGCAAGTCCAGTTCGGGTGAAGCACGCCACGGTCAGTCGCCAACGCCGCGGGCGTCGGTCCCGCCCCCATCGCCGTGATCGCGCGAAACACTGCAACGGTCCGAGGCGCGGTCCGCGCGTGTTCGTGCAGCTTCGTTGCAAGCGACTCGTCGAGCCGGGTCATCGCTGTCGGTTCGTCGCCCGTCGCGCTGCCGGCGATGGCGCCGAACAGACACAACGCACCCAGACTGAGGCCAAACGCGATGAGCGGATTCAGTCCGCCATGTCCCGGCGGTGTGCGGTGTGCGGGATCGAGCGTCCGAAGCCGGCGTGCACTCGATTCCCGTAAGGTGGTCCAGATCGGCATGCGCTCTGACTGCTCCTAACACTCGGGGCCGCCACGTGACGTGAATACTGGTAGGCCACAGGCTATCAACGGCCGACGCCATATCGCTAGAACAGTCGGCCAAAAACTAGCCCGCACGGACAAAAACCGTCCAACTCGCGGTGTGGTTTCCTTGCCCGAACAGAAGACTCGGCCATCACGCACGTGCGTAGAAACAGGCGAGGACGGCGTGGTGTTTGCGGGCTTGATCCGCAGACGACCCGAATATTCGACTCCTCTTTGGAGGACACCCCGATGATCGCACTCCAACGAATCCTGGTGCCGACTGATTTCAGCGAATGCTCCGGTGCGGCGTTGAAGTACGCCTGCGAATTGGGTCGCGAGTTCGACTCAAGATTGCACTGGTTACACGTCATGCAGGACCTGTACATCTACCCCGCCGGTGAGGCGTACATCGCGATGCCAACCGAGGCGTTCGAGGAACTTGTTCAAGCGACGCGCGATCGCATGGTCGAGATGCTCAGCGACTCCGACCGGCATCGGTTCCAGGTCCAGCTTGCGACGCCGCGAGGCAACCCGTTCGTCGAGATCGTGCGGTACGCGAAGGACAACGACATCGACCTAGTCGTGATCGGCACTCACGGGCGCGGACCGATCCCTCACATGCTGATGGGCAGCGTCGCCGAGAAGGTCGTGCGCAAGGCCCCCTGCCCGGTGCTGGTGGTGCGCGAACGTCAACACGAGTTCGTCATGCCATAACGATGGGCCGCGGACGCGGCGGAAAGAGGACACGGCTTCATTGTCGACCAAGGCAACCGGGCGGCGGCCAGTAGCGTTGGAATACAAGAAACGCGCCGCCCACCGCTCCGGTCGACCGCGTTGCTCGGCGTGCTTCTGGCCGCACTCCGGTCATGCGCGCCCGACGCAGCCTTCGCTTTCAAGGCGGACGACGGGCCTATTTCCTCTTCCCGCCGACACCAGGCACGGCCGCAATCTGTGTCATCCATGCCGCGATCTGGCGTTCGTCGATGTCATCAACGGACATCAGCTCCACGCCCCGCGTCGACTTCCCCATCGCCACTGGCGTCACCGGTGGTACCGGAACAAGCGTCGCGCCGTTCACGAACATGAGCTTGACGTGCCCCGCGAAACCGCCGCAACAGAAACACCAACCGTCGCCGACGCCATAGTATGCCATGCCCCACTTCACGGAGCGCTGCAGGCCGGGCAGCGTCTTGGCCGCCAGGGCATCGACTCTCTCGGCGATGCCGCGCTGCGGCTGCGGCAAGCTCGCGATGTAGGCGAAGACCGGTTTGTCACCGTCCGCTGCCTTCGCGGGGCTTGCTTTTCCGGTGATCATGGATTCCGGCAGTGTGGTGGCAGCCTTGTCTTGTGCCGCCAGCCGCTTGACCGGCTTCCGGACGGTAGGCTTGGGAGTTTTGTCTGCCTTGCGGCCGGGCATTGTTGCCTCCTGTACCTCGACGGCGCACACGTGACACTGAGCCTAACCCTGAACTCTGATTCTTGACCTGTGTCTTCTTCCCCCATTGACCGCGTGCAGCAAGCGGAAGATCTACTCGGTGGTCTTTTCTTCCTAGAACACCAGCGAGAAGGCGTCACTCGAAGTTCGCGTGGATCTACGTCGAGGAATACTCGCGGCATGCCGCGGACGCACACACAAGACTCGAAAACGAAAAACTAGGGGTCGCCTCCGCTGCACCGCCTTCGTTCAAGTAAGCCGCTGCGCGGCGGCGAGAGGAGTATACGGCGGCGTGGTGGGTAACCACAAGTTTGGCGACGACGCGAATTCCTTCACACCATGGATGCCGGTCGCGACTGGGTCTGGCGAGCTATTTCGCTCGCACAGCTCGCGAGGTCTGCAACAGGAGTCATCACCATGGCGCGTCGTTCTCCGAATTCGCAACGTTTACCGCGTCCGTCGTCCTCGCCCGCGAAGCGGAAGGGGGGGCCGCTCTCGCCGCTCGCCCAGCGCATGCTGCATGACATGCAGTTGGCCGGCTTGTCCGAACGAACGCACGAATCGTACCTCCGCGCCGTGCGGAAGTTCGCGCAGTGGCTCGGCAAGTCGCCGGACCAAGCATGCGAAAATGACCTGAGACGCTACTTGCTGTTCATCAAGAACGACCAGCACTGGGAAGCGAATTCGCTCAAGGTCGCCTACGCAGGGATCAAGTTTTTCTACGCGCACACCTGTCCGCAAGATTGGCCGACGCTCGCGAAGCTGCGCGTCGCCAAGCAGATCAAGTTGCCCGCCGTGTTGACGATCGCCGAAGTCGATCGGCTCATCGACGATCCGCAAGCCGGCCATGAAGTGTTTCTTCTGGACGGTCTATTCGTTGGGGCTTCGGTGCGCGAGCGAGCCCGACGGTGACGGTCCGCGCCGGGGCCGCAAAAGCGTGCTTGTCACACCATCGCGGCGACCCCAAGAGACTCAAGAGACTACGAACGCAGCGGGATGACTGGAACCGTGCATGACCTGATTGCTCGCGCGGGAAACACGCAGCGCGATCGGACCGTGCCGTGCTGGCTGCAAGCCGAGCCACCGCAAGCAAAACCCTAATGGCAAGAGCTGCGCCAAGGAGCGGGCCAGCATGAATCCCATCGCCGCGCGGGCTACTTGAACGATGGATTAGATTGTGGCTCGTCATGCGCGCCGGTCCGGCCGTTTCGGTCGATCAGTATCTTCCTCGCGCACTGGCCCGTCTGGTTCGTCGCCGCACAATCTAATCCTCCATACGTTCGACACTCGTCGATCGCCACCTGGCCTACGTCGCATCGAATTCCTGCCGGCACTTGCGGCATTCGAATTCAATGATCATCCGCAGTTTCCGGTCACGCATGGCTTCGCGGCGCTGGACGCCGGAGTGCTTCTGCAGTACAGTGATCCGCCTGCCCGGATTCGGAGGACGCTCCACGCTTTGTCCTCGATTCGCCGCGCTGACATCGCGTGCGTTGGAGACCAGGAATTTCAGAGTCCGGCGCCCCTGGTCCGTGGAGCAGCATCACGCCATTCACAATAGCGAGTGGCCCAAGACGGAACCACTCAGCCGCGGGCCGATCGCCGACTCGATTGGACCCTGCGTTGGAGTACGCCTGAAACCCACCGACCACGAAAGCAAAACCCTTCTTAAAAGCAAGCCGCATGCCTCGCGAATATCGCGGGCTACTTGAACGATGGATTAGATTGTGGCTCGTCATTCGTCCGATCCCGGCCGCCCCGGTCAATCAACGTCTTCTTCTCGCGTTGGCTCGTTCGGCCTGCCGCCGCACAATCTAATCCTTCATTTGTTGAACGATGGATTAGATTGTGGCTCGTCATTCGTCCGATCCCGGCCGCCCCGGT
>DAIOWH010000138.1:0-1806 GCA_036758585.1 Planctomycetia bacterium | reverse complement strand
CTTCTCGCGTTGGCTCGTTCGGCCTGCCGCCGCACAATCTAATCCTTCATTTGTTAGCCCCCCATCCGGCTTCGCCGGGCAATGTCGGGAAGGAGGTCGAATCGTTGCTTGGTACGCCAACATCTTGCTCAGCAATGGCTTCTGTCAAAAACTACTGATATTCATGAGGCTGGACCTCCTTGGGAGACACGTTGGCCAGCGTCGGCATGTGCGAGGTAGCCGCTGTAGCTATCGAACTCGTCTCGTCGAAGAAGATAGTCACGGTACGCTCGAAAGTGCAATCGGCACTCGTCAATCAGTATCGTGAACTCGGCTTGCCTTTCCGCTTCGGCCACATGCCGACAAAACTCGGCGAGTTCTTCTTCTAGCTCCAAGCACTCCTGCGCGGTTGCCCCGTCAATGCCGTATAGCACTCCGCTCGGCAGCTCATGAAGTGTGTAGCGCAGGCGGTCAGCCTGCACAGAAATAAGCCGACGCCGAGATGCTTGATCGTTTGGGTCGTGACGCAACGCAGCGCGGAGTAGTCCAGCCTCGGTTTGGCACATGGGGTCAAGTTGCTCTCGGCATTCGTCACAGCGGTAGAGAAGCTGGGCGAGGCCAGCAAGCCAGCGCGCGCAGCCGTGGGCGCCAAGCCGAAAGCCAGCAAGCAGCGCCGGGAAAATTGCCCGCCTGAATAGGGGCATCCGAATGACTAAACGATTGTTCTGATCAACAACCGCCTCGGCAATCGAGCACGCCCAAGGAAACCAGTCAGCTTCTGGTGAGGTCACGAGTTCGCCCAAGAACGCTTCGAGCGCTGCGAGTTTTTCCGAGCGAGGCGCGCGCCCCTCGCTCCGCACATACGTCTCCCACAGTTGGCTCTGGGCTTGAGTGAGCATGGCGATTTGAAGTGTCTAACGCTACGCATCACCGGTTTCGTGCGGAAGACGCCAAACAGCGTTGACCAACCAAAAACCTCGAACGGAGCGACTGACTCCAGCAGACCAAACGGCGAGCACGAAATCCGGTGCATGCGTTCGTTAGACGTTTTGTTTTCGCATGCGGGCGACGGCCACGGCGCTTGGATAGCGACGAACCAGGGACAACGCCTGACGTTCGAGCAACCGCTCGACTGTGTTGAACTCCAGGATTCGTTCAGTCACCTCGCCAATGTCGGTTCGCGGTTTGATTCGCACACCGTCCAACTCAAAGTGATCGCCCCAAGCGTCTTCGCGCGGATTGAAGAATCGGCAAAACGTACCCAATTGGGTGACAGATCCAATGTCGGTTCCCTTGGCCCGATTGCAGAAAACACAGGCATTCGCCAGATTTGCCAATTCGGTCGGCCCTCCGTGCTTCTCGCTGATAATGTGGTCGACTTCACAGCCCAAGTACGTGTCCGATTCTTGAATCAGGCAGTACTCACACAGGCCATCGGAATTCTGGGCGACGAGCCGTCGCAGTTCTGCGCTGACATAACTACTCATGGCCGAGATGTTGGCGTGCGCGGGCCTTGGCCAGCCGCATTAGGTGTTCCAACTGGAGAAAGTCCTTCAGTTCCGCGGTTTCTTCCGCGGACAATCCCGCTGACTTTTCGCGGTGAATTAACTCAGCGACTCGCTGCTTGGTCTCGTCCGATGCCGCGAAGGAGGCCACTGCAGTCGGACTCGTTCCAGCGGCGATGAAGTCCACGATTTCGTCGTATGCTCGGATCATGGTGGTAGTCTACTCGATCAGAGTGCGTTTGGACAACCAGGGCCGCCAGACTCTAACCGCTAAATGGCTTTGCGTGATTCTGGGAGTCCGCAGGGACAGTAGCCCGACGCG
>DAIOWH010000137.1:0-18616 GCA_036758585.1 Planctomycetia bacterium | reverse complement strand
ATCAACGCCGACATTGGCAAGAACATCCGCCACCGGGCGTTCTTTGTTATCGACAGATCGCGGGCACGCGGCTACGCCGGACCGCCGCGCAGCTCGGCCGAGTTGCAGGATGTTCTCGGCCAGGTCGTGATTCATAGCAGGATCATTGAGTAGGGGTCAGGGGTCAGGGGTCGGGAAGCTGACGGCTGACCGCTGAGAACTGACGGCTGATATGAATCCCCTGTTTAGGGGATGCAAACAATCTAACAAGGACCGAGCATTGTGGCTCGTATCCTTACCGACTAGACTCGGAAAGACAGTTTTTCACTTTGCTTTGGAGGATCGACTCATGAACGTCAGAAGTAGCCGAAGAGGTTTCACACTGGTGGAACTGCTGGTGGTCATCGCGATCATTGGCATTCTGGCCGGTCTGCTGTTGCCGGCCGTCATGGCCGCACGCGAGGCCGGTCGCCGTGCGCAGTGCATTAGCAACCTGCGTCAAGTCGGCATCGCCATGAACGGTTTTGCGACTGCCAGCAACCGTTTTCCCAATCTGGGGACCTGGGCCAGCGAGCTAGACAACCCGGCCGATGTAGCAACAACCCCTCTCACCAACCAGGTGAGCACGAGCATCCCCGCCGGTGCCACCACGCACCCTGGCTACACAGCTCAATACGGAACGCGCGCTGGCACCGACACGATCAATGACATCATGTGGGACTACCCTCTCGGTAGTTGGGTGGTTGACCTGCTGCCCCACCTCGATAACCAGGCGCTCTACGACAGTTGGGTTGCCACCAGCCGAGTTCCCGGAGCCGGTCCCCGCGGCTACACGCTTGCAGTTTTTGACGCGCCCGATTCAAGCGGCGGCTCAGCCGTGTTCGACAAGAACAGCACTCAGAAAACTCACTACGCCCTTGGACAAACCTACTTGGCGATTCTCGTGTGCCCGAACGACGACTCAGTCGTTGCGGGTCGCGGTAACTTGAGCTACGGTGCCAACGGCGGGTTCACTCTGCTCTGGTTCAACCCGATCAACAACGGCAGTTCCGGCACCGCGGAGCCCGTGGCGATGACGCTGACCAGCCTGACAGGAACTGGCTCGACCTACGTCGACACCAATGACCTCAAGGCCGCCAAGAGTATGACCCTGTTGGGCGTCGGCACACCGCGCGGAAACAGCCCGTTCGATATTCGTCGCAACCTAGCCAGCATTGGCGACGGACTCGCGACCACCATCCTGGCGGCCGAAAACCTGAAGGCAGGGTACACCAACCCCACCGACGGTTCCGCCGAAGTGATGGGTTCCTTGTGGTACTACGGCACGGGCACCCGCGACCGCGGAGATGGCAACGCCTTCGAAGGTACCTGGGCCAACCCCGACGTCTTTCACAGCGGTTTCTTTATGAGCGACGACTTCTGCCCGGGCGGAACGTGTAACGGGGGGAACGCATTTACCGTCAGTCGCCCCGGCACCACATGCAGCGGCGAGCGGGCACTCTTTGCGAAGGCAAATCGCGAGGACGCCAAGGACAACCGCCTCGGTTCTCCCGAGAGCATCAATGGAAACTTCGCCGCCGACGAGGGCTGGCCGTTTCCGTCGAGCTATCACCCGGGCCTGATCTGCGTCACGATGTGCGATGGCTCGGCAAGGACTATCAGCCAGAACATCGACGGCGAGGTGTTTGCGAAGCTCGTCACTCCAAACGGCGGCCTGAAGGGCTTGGATGAATGCTGGCCCGTGTTCCAAGATCCGCTCGGCGAGGACGAGGCCGGTTACTAGTCCTGATCTTCTCCCTGTCCCCTCGGAGGAGAGGGCCGGAGTGAGGGGGGGTACATCCGGAATCCGTCACGGCCCCTCACCCCCACCCTCTCCCCCGCAGACGGGGGAGAGGGAGAAGCACTCGTACTCTGGTTGGAGCCCCTTTCAGGTTTTCGCCCCTAGCCTGGGAGGGGCTCATTCTTTGCGCGCGTGCCCCAATGTTGCCGCCGAAGATTTGAACAGGAGGCAACAGAGGGAACGGAGTTGGCCTTCTTGATCTTCTCTGTTCTCTCTGTTACCTCCTGTTCAGAACCTTCCCAGCGTGCTGCTACCGAAACCACAGCAATCGCACGAATGAGGTGACAGGCCCGCGCGGCGGTCATGGACCTGATGGCACAAACAGGCTCTCGCTCGACCCTCTCGATCGCTCACCGCGGTGCTCGCGCCTTCGCGCCCGAGAACACGCTCGAAGCGATCGACAAGGCCGCCGCGATCGGCGCCGACATGGTCGAGGTCGACGTGCAACTCACGGCCGACGGTCAGCTTGTCGTGGTCCACGACGATACGCTCGAACGCTGTTCCAACGTCGCCCAGGTTTTTCCCGGCCGCCAGCGCGACCTGGTCGCTGCGTTCACACTCGACGAGATCGTGCGGCTCGACGCCGGAAGCTGGTTCGTGCGGGCCGTCGAATCGCCGATCGCAGAGAGGCCGTCATTCTTGGCGTCGCTCAGCGCCGCCGAACTGCGGGAATTCACCGCCAAGCGCGAGTTCGACCATTACCGCAGCGGCAATGTCCGTCATCCAACGCTCGACCAGGTGCTCGACCGATGTCGTGTACTGGGCGTTGGCGTCAACATCGAGATGAAGACGTGTGGCGACAACGGCGGCCCGCTTGCCGAGGCGGTTGCACGACTGTTGCGGACGGCGCCCAGCGCTGAGGATCCGGCCCAAAACAAGGTTCCGGTTTCGCACAAGCCCGACATGCAAGCGAGGGTCGATTCCCAGAATCCCTCGCTTCCGCGTCGGGCTTCTGTACCGCCCGCGAAAGAAAGCAATTATGGAGCGGGTCCTGAGGCGCTGAGCGTTGGTACGTCGATACGCGAAGCGGCGTCGCACACCGATTCTGACGCTCTCCACGCGCGACGCTCCACGCCTCTTGTCTCCTCCTTCGATCACGCCGCCCTCGTTCGCTTCCGACAGTTGCAACCCGCCGTCCCGATCGGCGTCCTGGTCGCGCAGCCGCTGGCCGATCCGGTCGGCTACTGCCGTTCGCTCGGCGCGGCGGCCTACCATCCGGGCTGCACGGCCGACGCCGACTGTGTGGGCTTCGACTCCGAACACTTTCGTCTCGCCGGCCGACTGCCTGCCGAGCCGTTCCGTTCGTTGTACGAAGCGGGCATCGCGGTGAACGTCTGGACCGAGAACGATTCCGGCCGAATGCAGTTCCTGATCGACGCCGGCGTGACCGGCATCGTCACCGACTATCCGAACCGCCTCGCCGCGCTGCTGTAACGACCGCCCTGGATGTCCCCCACCCGGGAGAATCTCACGCAAAGGCGCAAAGACGCCAAGTGGGAGCGAGACCGACGTGGAGTCCGAACTTCGCGCCTTTGCGCCTTTGCGTGAGACCATGTTGCCTTCGCTGACAAATGCGGTGCCGCGACGCAGCGTTGAACGGGTGCACGTCCTTGCCTTGCCCGATTTCACTAGTCGTGATATAGCACGCCACCTTTTCCCGCTACGCCGGACCAGCCGCGCGGCCAGGATGCTGCGTAGAGGCGTGCGACAGGTTCCATTGGAGCGACGCATTCCATGCGCTCGACCACGGAGGGTTTCGTTCGTTGTGTCCTGTGCGTTGCACTCACTCTTTGCAGCCTCGCCGCCGCGCCTCTTACCCACTACCAGACCGAGTATGGGCAGATAGGTTGGCGATTCGGCCTGCTGCTCGTTGCCTTGTGGGTCGCCCGAATCATCGCTCGGGCGCAGGCGAACAACCAAACCTCAACGGACGAACACACTCGTAACGATGACCACGCCGCTCCGAACGTCTCGTTCGGCGGTGTGGTCTCCAAGCTTCACGGTGCGGCCGCCGCCGTGGTCTCGGCGGTCGCCTGTCTGGCGATCAGCGCCGAATTGGGCGAGCTACCGGCAGTTCTGGTTGCGCTCGGAACGGCGTGTGGGTTCGCGTTGGGCTGTGGTCCTGGCCGGCTTGCACGCACGATCGCACAGGCGCTCATCGACCTGGGCATCATCGTGGTCTCGCTGTGCTCACAGTTTCTGAATCGTATGCAGTCGCGCGATACGTGCGCCGCTGAACCGGCAACTATGCCACTCCACACCGAACCGGCTCGGCCCGAACCGATCCGCCGACCGTTCGCCACGACAATCGCGTCGGTGGCCGTCGCGGATTCAGGGCGGCCGTACGCACACGAGTCGGGCCGGCCTGGGTGGTTCGTTCCGACCGCTTGCTTTGTGGTCGGCCTGGGCATCCTGCTGTGCTTGGGGATGTTGGTGCCTGATGTGGACAACGGGTCGCCGGCGGGCGGCCACTCGCACGCACCGGCACTCGAGCAAACATGGCTGCCCGTGCTCGCACCGATCGAAGACCAGGTTGCCATGCGCGGCGAACGCCTGGTCTTCGAAGCGGCGCTGCTGAACGCGAGCGCGGCCTCAGTCGAGTCATCGGACCCCGGGCCGTCTGTACGATTCAGGCTTGGCGATGTCGCGCCGTTCGGCATGCGCGTCGATCCGGCGACAGGCATCGTTAGTTGGACGCCGGGCGACGACGTAGAAGCGGGGCAGTATGTCGTCACGATTCGTGCCGAGATCGGCGACGACCCGGCGCTGAGCGACGAGGAGTGTTTCTCGGTTTGGCTGCGCGACCCCGATTCTCCGCCGATGCTTGCCGAGCTTTCGGACCATGTGTTGCAACCTGGCGAACCGCTGATGATGGAGATCAAGCTGGCCGACATCGGCTCGCGGCCTGGGCCGCTACGGTTTGAACTGGCGTCCACCGCGCCCGCCGGCGCTCACATTCACCCCGAGGCCGGCATCCTGACGTGGGCGCCCGACGACGGCGACCGACCTGGCGTCTATCCGATCGTCGTCCGCGTGTCGAACGCCGAACAGCCCAACCTGGCCGACCAGCAGACTCTGCGGGTCTTGCTGAGCGATGCACCACGACAAAGTCCGCCGATCGTCGCCGAGGTTTCGGATCAGGTGACTCGAGTGGGTGAAGAACTGACGGTGCCCATCGTCGTGACCGACGCCGGTTCGACGGGCGGTCGGCTCCGGTTCTCGTTGCGGCCGCCGACGCCGCGTGGCGCCCGAATTGATCCCGACACGGGCGTCTTCACGTGGACGCCCGGCGAACTCGACGGCGGTGCCAACCATCAGGTGATCGTGCGGGCCCAGTGCAAAGACGAACCGTCGCTGCGCGCCGAAGCGACGTTTTCCATCAGCGTCATTCGCGTGTTCGCCCCGGCCACGACGGCCGCCGAGAAGTCCGCATGGATGCCGGCGGCCACCGCCAAGCTGGACCCGACCGTGAAGCCGGCCGCCGTCGTCGGAGAACCACAGCCGCTCCCCGCAATCGAAACGCCGGCGGCGAACGAACCCGCCGAAACGCCCATGCTCAAGTTGTCGGCCGCTCCCGACCCTATCCAAGCATCCGACCCTAATGACGCGGAATCAGAACCCGCTTTCACCAACTCCATCGGCATGCACCTGTTGCTCTTGCCGGCCGGCGAGTTCGATATGGGTTCGTCGGACTCCGCCGAACAACTCGCCGAGTGGGCGGGTGGGCCGGCCGACCGGTTCAGCGACGAACTGCCGCAACATCGCGTGCAATTGAGTCGGTCGTTCTACATGGGGATGCACGAGGTCACGGTGGGTCAGTTCCGTGCGTTCGTGCGGGCCACCGGCTACACGACCGACGCCGAGCGGAACGGCCACGGCGCGTTCGGCATCGACACGGCCGAGCAGAAGACGAAGCTCGGCAGACAATTCAACTGGCAGAATCCCGGCTGGCAGCAGTCCGACGACCATCCGGTCGTCAACGTGACCTGGAACGACGCGACGGCGTTCTGCCGCTGGCTGAGCGGTCGCGAGGGCCGCCGCTATCGGCTGCCGACCGAGGCGCAGTGGGAGTATGCCTGTCGCGCGGGCACGAGCACGCGCTACTGCACGGGCGACGACGATGGCGACCTCGACGCGGCCGCCCATTTCGGCAGCGAGTTGTTTCGCCGCGCCGTCTGGCCCGAAGGCGACAGATTGTTGCTCACCGGCCATCGCACGTCGCAGCCGTTCACCGTTCGAGTGGGACAACTCGAACCCAATCAGTTCAATCTGTACGACATGCACGGCAACGTGTTTGAGTGGTGCGACGACTACTTCGCACGCGACTACTACGGCCGTTCGCCTCTGGTGGATCCCAAGGGTCCCGACTCGGGCGCGACCCGTGTGATTCGCGGCGGCAGCTTCTACAATCTGCCGCTCTATTGCCGCTCGTCGTTCCGCAACGGTTTCGCACCCGACACGGCTGTGCCGTACCTCGGTTTCCGCGTGGTGGTCGAGGCCGACAATACCGTGAACGGCAGGTGAATACCCATGCTTGACACCAACCCGAAGCGCCAGCGAGGGGTTGAGCGGACCTCGCCGCTTCGGGTTGGGCGTGGGTAACTCATGTCTTGCCGCTCGCCTAACCTAACCAAAGTGACCCAATGAGCGACGCCATGTTCACCGGTCGCAAGGTGCTGGTTACGGGCGCGAGTCGCGGGATCGGACTTGCCGTCGCCCGCGGGTTCGCGAACGGTGGGGCCGACGTGGCCGTGACGGGTCGCAAGGCCGAAACGCTGGCGAACGCGGCCGGCGAACTGACGCGAACGGGTCGCCAAGTCCTGCCGATAGCATGCCACCAAGGGCACGCCGACCAGATCGATCGACTCTTCGCCGAGCTCGACGCCGCGTGGGGCCGCCTCGACGTTGCCGTCATCAACGCCGCGACGAACCCAGCGGTGGCGCCGCTCGTCGACACGCAGCGTTCGGCGTGGGAAAAGACCATCGAGGTGAATCTCACGGGCGCCTTTCTGACTGCTCAAGGCGCCGCACGCCGCATGGCCGAACAGGGCGCCGGGACGATTGTGTTCATCTCGTCGATCGCCGCGTTCGATCCGTTGCCTGGCCTCGGGGCCTACTCGGTCACCAAGGCGGGCATCGTCGCGCTGGCCAAGGCCATGGCCAAGGAGCTTGCTCCGCGCGGCGTGCGCGTGAACGCCGTCGCCCCGGGACTCATCGAAACCCGATTCTCGCGGGCACTGATCGACAACAAACCGCTGCACGAACGCATTGTCGCCGGCATCCCGCTTGGTCGGCACGGCCAGCCCGAAGATGTCGTGGGCGCCGTGCTGTTCCTCGCATCTGATGCGGCAAGCTTCGTCACGGGACAGGTACTCGTCGTGGACGGCGGCGCACGCATGTAGCGACCGCAGACCCGCGGGCTGCCATCTTGCCTGTTTCTCACTGTCCGGCCAGAATACGCGCGTCGAAGGGAATCGTGTCCGTCTCTATACGGCGCGTGGTCGGAAGTGAGTCGTTTGACCCTGAGCCGGAGGCGACGGCGAACGAGGATTCACCGACAAACGCCTTCGCCTTCGGCTCAGGGTTAAACGGGGTTAAGCGATCGGAAGCCTCACATTGGGCCGCGGAGAGCATAACAGCCAGCGAGGAACCAGCATGGCCAGCGACACATCCACTGCGTTTCGGCTTGAGCAGCGCCCCGACGGGATCGGCGTCTTGTATTTCGATTCGCCCGGTCAGAAGGTCAACACGTTCACTCACGCCGCGCTGCACGAACTCGACGAGTGCGTGAGTAGGCTCGCGAAACGCAGCGACCTGCGTGGCGTCGTGCTCGCGAGCGGCAAGCCGGGTACGTTCATTGCCGGCGCGGATCTGGAGGACCTGCTGCTCGGTGCGGCCAAGCGAACCGGCGGCGGCGACGAGGTGACGCAGCTTGGGCAGGGAATCTTCAATCGGATCGGTGAGCTGCCGTTTCCGACGGTCGCGGCGATCGACGGCGCGGCGATGGGCGGTGGCCTGGAGATTGCTTTGGCGTGCGACTTCCGCATCGCATCGACCGGCAAATCCACGTCGATCGGACTGCCCGAAACCAAGATCGGCATCATCCCCGGCTGGGGCGGCACGCAACGGCTGCCGCGAGTGGTCGGCGTGTCGCAGGCGGCCGAGATGATCACGACCGGCGAGCCGGTCGACGGGAAAAAGGCGTTCGAGATCGGACTGGCCTTCGACGCCGTGCCGCCGGACCGGTTGCTCGACGAATCTGTACGGCTCATCGGCCTGGCTCACGCCAACGCCGGCAAGGGCGGACCATTTGATTGGCGGGCGAACCGCAAGCGGATGCAACAGCCCATCGGCCTGACCGAAGACCAGGCGGGCTTCATCTTCGGCGTCGCCTACTCGATGGTGCTGGCCAAGACCGAGGGCCACTACCCCGCGCCGCTCGCCGCTCTGGAGGTGATGCGAAAGACGGCCAACATGCCGATGGCCGACGGGCTGAAGGTTGAGGCCGGGGCGATCGCGCCGCTGGTGGTCAGCGGGGTCGCGGTGAATCTGATTCGCATGTTCTTCGCCACTCGGCGACTCGCCAAGGATTCGGGCGTGGACAACGGCGCGGTCAAGCCGCGCGACGTGCGGCGAGTCGGCGTTATCGGCGGCGGCCTGATGGGCAGCGGCGTCACCACGGCCATGATCCGGCGCAGCCAGGCGGTCACGCTGATCGAGGCCAACGACGAGCTGCTGCAAAAGGGCGTCGGCCGAGTGCGCGGCAACATGGAAGGCCGCATGAAGGCCGGCCGCATGAGTCCGGGCGAGGTGCTCGAGACGCTCGGCCGCGTGATGCCTACCGTGAACATGACCTTGCTGGCCGACTGCGACTTCGTGCTCGAAGCGATCACCGAAAACGAGTCGGCGAAGAACGACCTGTTCCGCAAACTCGACGCGATCGTCTCCAAAGACGCGATCATCGCATCGAACACATCGACGATCCCGATCTCGCGCCTCGCCGAGAACGTCAGCCGACCCGAACGGTTCGTCGGCATGCACTACTTCAACCCCGCCGACCGCATGCAACTCGTCGAGGTCATTCGAGGGGCGAAGACGAGCGACGAGACGATCGTCGCGACCGTGGCACTGGCCAAGAAAATCGGCAAGACCCCGGTCGTCGTCCGCGACTGCCCCGGATTCCTCGTGAACCGCATTCTGATGCCGTACATGAACGAGGCCCTGCTCTTGGTTGAGGAGGGCGCGCCGCTCGATGCGATCGACAAGGCGGCGAAGAAGTTCGGCATGCCGATGGGCCCGATCACGTTGCACGACGTGGTGGGCATGGACACGGCCCTGTTCGCCGGCCGAGTCGTGGCTGCGGCGTACGCGGATCGCATGTTCGAGCCGCGGATTCTGGCTGCGCTGGTCGAAGCCGGCCGACTTGGCCAAAAGAGCGGCGCTGGCTTCTTTGCCTACGCCAAAGGCGGCACGAAGGGAAAGCCCGACCCCGCACTCGAACCGATCATCGCCAAATGCCGACGCGGCACGCCCCGCGAGTTCACGCCGCAGGAACTCACCGATCGCCTATTCCTGCCGATGCTCATCGAGGCCACTCGCTGTCTGGAAGAATCCATCGCCCGCAGCCCGGAAGACCTGGACATGAGCCTGATCCTGGGCCTCGGCTTCCCGCCGTTCCGCGGCGGCCTGGTCCGCTGGGCCGACTCGGTCGGCGCCGCCCGCGTGCTGGAGATGCTGGGGCCGTACGAGAAACTCGGCAAGCGGTTCGAGCCGTCCGGGTTGTTGCGAGAGGCCGCGCGATCAGGAAAGACGCTGTATCCGGCGAGCTGAGCCGCCGTTGTGAAATCGACGAATTGTGGCTGTAATGAGACCAGTCGAATCAACCACCGCATCGAGTCGAAGACATGGCGACTGTTCCAGTCCATCTTGAATCGAACCCGGCAGTAAAGCCGTTCACTGGCCAGCCGCCCAGTTTGGAATCAGGCGACCGCCTCACTCGCGCCGAGTTCGAGCGGCGATACCGGTTGCGGCCCGATATCAGAAAGGCTGAGCTGATTGAAGGCGAGGTCATCGTCATGAGTTCACCGGTTAGCAATGAATTGCACGGCGAGCCACACGCGGACGTAATGGGGTGGTTGTCTGTCTACAAGGCCGCAACGCCGGGCGTCAGGTCCGGCGACAACAGCACTGTGCGGCTCGATCTCGACAACGAACCTCAGCCCGATGGGCTGCTGCGGATTGCGACCGAATGCGGCGGCCGGTCCCGCATCGACGAAGACGGCTATGTCGCCGCGGCCCCGGAACTCACGGCTGAAATCGCCGCCTCCAGTGCCAGCTACGACATGCATCGCAAGCTGAACGCCTACCGCCGCAACGAGGTTCAGGAGTACGTCGTATTCCTGACCGAAGAGCGTCGCGTTCGTTGGTTCCAGCTGCGCGAGGGCCAATACGTCCAGCTGCCCGCGGACTCCGAGGGCATCGTTCGCAGCGAGGTCTTCCCCGGCCTGTGGCTCGACGTGCCGGCCTTCCTGGCGGGCAATCTGGCCCGCGTCCTCGAAGTTCTGCAGCGGGGAATCGCGACCTCGGAACACGTGGCATTTGTTGAGAGATTGAAGCAGGCGGCATCGAGATGATTACGACTCTTCAGGGACATGCCCAATGGCGGCATTCACAACTTTTGCTCTGACACTGACACTCGTCGTTCCTAATTCCATACGGCGAAACCTCCCTGAAGAACTCTGGAAGCGTACACGTACAGATCCGAAATCGAATCAGGATCTGCGCGATCGGCTGGGCAACCGCTTTGTGATTCTCACGCACCAATCGCTTTTGGAAGAGGAACTGCCCATCACTTCGGGTACACACGCGTTCCTGCTGCTGGCCGCCGTTCAGACTGAGTTGCATCGGTCGCCACCCCGGACACTGCACGGCAACTCGATCGCGCAGATCGAACGGTTCCTTCACGAGTCGCCCGACGCTGAGATCAAGTTTGCTCTAGCCGGATTGCACCACGAGTCGGGCGATTACAAACGCTGCATCACGCTCATCGAGGCCGTGACCATGCCCTACCAGGTCATTCGGGCGCGTTACCTGACCGGGCCGATGTCATTCTGCTTGACAACAACGGCAAACTGGTCTTTCATGCCACCAGCCCTCACCGCCCTACAGAACGAACCTGGCACACGAGCCGATTGTCTCCGACGATGCGGTCGCGTTTCGTAAGGATCATCGCTGGGAGGTGTGGCGGTTCGACGAAAACCAAGCCCCACGGGAGTAAGACGATGCTCAGTCGCGAAACGCTCGAAAAATACCGACGAATGACTCCCGGTGAACGCTTGAAGCTGACGTTCGAAATGATCCGCGAGAGCACTCCCTGGCTGCTGTACGGCCCGCCGGACGTCGTCGATCGCCGTTTTGAATTGTTGCGACGGCAAAACGACGAAAGGAATCGCAACATGCTTACGGCGATTGCCCGAACTCGTACCAAGCAATGACCGATCTCTCGCGACCAATGGCCGAACTAATGGCGCTCTTTGAGCGGATGCAAGTGCGCCACGCCGTCATGGGCGGCATCGCCGTGCGCGCTTACGGCATCCCGCGTCCGACGTTCGATGTGGACTTCACGATCGCCATCGAACGACCGCGATTGGTCGAGCTATATCAGGCCGTCACCGCGCTGGGATACGCCGTGCCGGAGGAGTACGCAAAGGGATGGACGGACCAGGTTGCCGGTATGCCCCTAATCCGTTTTCGGTTGTACCTTGAAGGTCGCAGCGTGGATGTTGATGTCTTTCTGGCCGAGTCGGCGTTTCAGGAGCAGTTGCTATCTCGGCGCCGCCGTTCTGTGGTGGACGATCGGCCCGTGTGGCTGGTGAGTCCCGAGGACCTGGTGCTGCTCAAACTGATTGCGGCGCGGCCGCGAGACATTCTCGACGTCGGAGACGTGTTATTCACGCAAGGACAACTCGACACCGTCTACATGCGAACCTGGGCGACAAAGCTCGGTGTGCTCGATCGGCTTGAAAGAGCACTCTTGGATGCAAATCGGACCCCTTGAGGAACTCGCTCATGAACACTGCCGTTGTCATTGATGCCGTCCGCACGCCGGTCGCTCGAGCGGATGCGGAGAAGGGTTGTTATCGCGACGTGCGGGCCGATGATCTGTCGGCCCGCGTGATCGAGGCGCTGATCGAGCGGACCGGCATCGAGCCGACGCTGGTCGAGGACGTCGTCTGGGGCTGCGTGCAGCAACAGGGCGAGCAGGGCGGCAACGTGGCTCGCACCGCCGCACTGCTGGCGGGGCTGCCTATCGAATCGTCGGCCGTGACCGTCGGGCGCAACTGCGGTTCGAGCTTGCAGGCACTGAACCAGGCGGCATGTTCGATCATGGCCGGCCAGGACGACGTGCAGATCGTCGGCGGCGTCGAACACATGCAGCATGTGCCGATGGACAAGGACTTCGCGCCGAACCCGGCACTGTTTCGCAAGTGGAGTCCGGCAACGATGCACATGGGCGTGATCGCCGAGTACATGGCGCGCAAGTACGGCGTCGGCCGCAAGGGGCAAGACGAATTCGCGCTGCGCAGTCACCAGAATGCCGCCGAGGCGACTCGCTCGGGCGCGTTCGCTCGCGAGATCGCGCCGGTGTGGGGCCGCGACGCCGACGGGCGCCGTCAACTTGTCGAGCGCGACCAGGGCATCCGCGAAGACACGAGCATCGAGGCGCTCGCGAAACTCTCGCCCGCGTTCGACCCCGTGACCGGCTCGGTCACGGCGGGCAACTCGTCTCAGGTCTCGGTGGGCGCGGCCGCAATGCTCGTCATGTCCGACAAGAAGGCCAAGGAACTCGGCATGAAGCCGATCGCCCGCGTCCGCGCGATGGCCACGGCCGGAGTCGATCCCGGCGTGATGGGCATCGGCCCGGTGCCCGCGTCGCTCAAGGCCCTCGACCGCGCGGGACTGAAGCTTGCGGACATCGACGTGATCGAGATCAACGAGGCGTTCGCCGTGCAGGCGCTCTCGTGCATCAAGGTCGCCGGCATGGACGCATCGCGCGTCAACCTGCGCGGCGGCGCCATCGCGCTCGGCCATCCGCTCGGCGCGTCCGGCGCCCGCATCGCCACAACGCTGCTCGGGATCATGCGCGATCGCGGCGCCCGCTACGGTCTGGCGACCATGTGCATCGGCGGCGGCCAGGGGATCGCAACTATCCTGGAATCGTGCAACTAACGCCGCTGAGTTCCCATGAACGCCGGATCCGTTACCAATCTGGCAAGCATGTTCCGCAGCCAAGCGGCGCGGTTAGGGGCGTGTACCGCGCTGCGTTACAAGCAGCACGGGCTGTACAGCGATCTGAGTTGGGAATCGTATCAGCGGCTGGTCGATCGGGCCGCGTACGCGTGGCTGAGCCTTGGCGTCAACGTCGGCGACCGACTCGCGCTGCTTTCCGAGAATCGTTTCGAATGGCTGGTCGCAGACCTGAGCTTTCTGGCGGCCGGCGCGGCCGACGTGTCGATGCACGCCCCGCTGACGGCGACTCAGGCGGCCTATCAACTCAAGGACTCCGGCGCCCGCTGGGTCGTCGTGTCGGACGCGGAACAAATGGCCAAGGTCGCCGAGGTGCAGCCGCAGTTGCCCGAGCTTGAAGGCGTCGTTGCGTTCGATGGTCCGGCGCCGCCCGCGTTGCCGATCAAATTCCTCACCTGGGCCGGGTTGCTGCAGCGAGGCAGGCAAGCGGCGTCGCAATTCGCAGACAAGTTGCTCGCGCGCGAGCAGTCTGTCGGCCGTGACGACCTGGCCGCGCTCATTTACACGTCGGGCACGACCGGCGAGCCGAAGGGTGTGATGCTCACGCACGGCAACCTGATCGAAAACGCCGTCGCGACCTATCAGGCTCTGCCGCCCGGTCCCGCAGACGTGCTGCTGAGTTGGCTGCCCTACAGCCACATCTACGCGCGACTGTGCGACCATTACCTCAGCATCTACTCCGGCTGCACGGTTGCCGTGGCCGAGGGGATCGAGTCGTTGATCCGCAACTTGCTCGAAGTGCAGCCGACGCACATGTCGGGCGTGCCGCGGTTCTACGAAAAGGTCTGGGATGAGGTAGCGGCGCGGCCGGAGTCCGAACGGCCGAAGAAGCTGCGCGACACGTTCGGCCCGCGCTTGCGCTGGATGTCGGCCGGCGGTGCGCCGTTACCGCCGCATGTGGCCGAGGGATTCAACGGCTGCGGCATCCCACTCTTGCAAGGATACGGACTCACCGAGTCGTCGCCGGTGATCTCGTTCAACACGCTCACAGCGCATCGCATTGGCACTGTCGGCCGACCGATCCCGGGCGTCGAGGTCCGCATCGCAGCCGATGGCGAGGTGTTGACGCGCGGCCCGCATGTCATGCGCGGCTACTGGAACAAGCCGCAAGCGACCGCCGAGGCGCTCGATGCCGACGGCTGGCTGCACACGGGCGACCTGGGCGAAGTGGACGGCGCCGGATTCCTGAAAATCACCGGCCGCAAGAAAGATCTGATCGTCCTTTCGTCCGGCAAGAAGATCGCGCCGCAACAGATCGAATCGCTGCTCGCGGCCGACGAGCTGATCGATCAGGCCGTAGTGTACGGCGACCGCCGGAAGTTTCTGAGTGCGGTGATCGTGCCAAACCTCGCGGCCCTCGCGGCCGAGGCCCGGCGCCACAACATCGCCGTGGATGGGCCGGCGGAACTTGTGCGCCACCCGGCGGTGTTCGACTTGGTGGAACGTCGCGTGGCCGAGCGGCTCAGTTGCGTGTCGGCGCCCGAGCGTGTGAAACGATTCATCCTGCTCGACCGGGCATTCACGCTGGCGGCCGACGAACTGACGGCAACGCTAAAGGTTCGCCGGCAGATCGTGATCGATCGCTACCGCCGCGAACTCGACGCCTTGTACGATTCCGAATAGATGTACGACCTAGTGATCTGTAACGGTCGGCTGATCGATCCGGCGCGTTCGGTGGACGGGCCGTTTGACGTCGGCTTCCGCGCCGGCCGAGTGGCCGCCGTGGCCAAGTCGCTGGCCGAGGCCAAGGCCGCCGAACGAATCGATGCGGCCGGTCTCATCGTCGCGCCCGGCATGATCGACCTGCACGTCCACGTCTTCGACGGGGTGTCGCACTACGGCGTGCCCGCCGATGCGACGTGCCTGGCCCGCGGCGTGACGACCGCTGTGGATGCGGGGACGGCCGGCGCGGCGACGTTCGCGGGCTTTCGTCGCTATGTCATCGAGGCGTCGGCCACGCGGCTGTTTGCACTGCTGAACATCAGCCGCATCGGCCTCGTCACCGGAGCCGAGCTCGACCCGCCAGTAGGTGAACTCGACGATCTGCGTCACCTGAATGTGCCCTCCGCCGTACGCTGCGTCGAGGCGAACCGCGACGTGATCCTGGGGATCAAGATTCGGCTGAGCGCGAACCTGGCGGCGGACGGCCGCAACGAGATGCAGGCGCTCAAGCTTGCCCGCGAGGCGGCCGACGCGACCGGCATGCCGATCATGATCCACACGCCTAACTCGTCGCTTGGCCTGCCGGCGATCCTGGCCGAGATGCGCAGCGGTGACATTCTGACGCACTGTTTTCACGCTCATCAGAGCGGCATCTTGGATGCCAACGGTCGGGTGCTTCCCGATGTGCGAGCGGCGATCGACCGCGGCGTGCTGCTTGACGTGGGCCACGGCAAGGGCAGCTTTGGTTACGAGGTCGCTCGTTCGGCGCTGTCGCAAGGCGTCGTGCCGCACACGATCTCCAGCGATCTGCACCGCTACAACCTGCACGGACCGGTGTTCGACCTTGCCACGACGGTCAGCAAGTTCCTGCACCTGGGCCTCGAACTACCCGACGCGCTGCGACGAGTCACCAGCACACCGGCCGCGATCATCAAGATGCCTGGCGAGATCGGCACGTTGGCGCCGGGCGCCGTGGGCGACGCGGTCGTGTTGCGGCTTGCGACTGGTCGAAGGCCGCTCGCCGACACAACCGGCCGCGTCGAAGAAGTCCACCAGTGGATCGACCCCATCTATGTCATTCGAGCGGGCAGCGTGGTCGCGCGGCACAGCACCAGCGAAGGCTGAGCTTCTGGCGTCTCGCCGTTCCGCGTATGATCCGGCCCTAAGTACGGTGCCGCATTGAATAGGGTCTGAAATCGGCCTCGGTCGTTTAACCCGCAGCCGCAGGCGAGGCATGGCGGGCGCTTGTTGTGCCTCGCCTGCGGCTGCGGGTTAAACGAATTCGGACCCCTGTCAATGTGGAGCGGTACTAAGCGAGGCGAATTCCAGGGAGGGGATTCTTGGCGAGAGCAGCTTGTTCACAAGATGACGTCGCGACTCGAACGGCCATCATGAGTGCCGCGCAATCGCCGGTCTGGCCGGTCGCTGCCTGGACGGCGACGCGAGCCATTGGGGTTGTGTGCGTGGCCGGATGTCTCTGGTGGGCAGCCTACATCGCCGCACGCAGTCTGCAACCATACCCACTCGATGCGTTCGAGGAATACGAACTGCGCAAGGCAGTCCATTGGGCCGAAGGCGGCGGCCTGTACGGCGATCCCGCGAACGAGCCGTTGCCCGAGGCGTACCCGCCGCTCTACTTCTGGATACTGGGCCTGTGGACCAAGTTGGTCGGCGTAGGCTTCGTCTCACAACGGCTTATCTCACTCGGCGCGCTGGCCGGCCTTGTCGCGTGTGGTTCGTTGTGCCTGAAGGATTCATCCGGCCCGCGAGTTGGCGTGCTCGCGTTTGTCGCCGCGCTCGCGGGGTTCCATTCGCTCACGGGCAAGTCGTATGAGGTCGGCAAGCCCGATGCGTTGCTCGCGTTGTTCGTAGCCTGCGCTGCGGCGGCGGGCGAACATCGTTCATGGCGCGAGGTGATCGTGAGCAGCGCCGCCATCTGGCTGGCCGCGATGACGAAACAGAACGGCCCGCTGTTTCTCGCGCCTCTGTGCCTGGCTCACGCGCTCGGCGGCCGATGGCGTTGGGCGGTCGCGTGGGGCGCGGCGATGAGCGTGGCGATCGGCGGCAGTTACCTGGCGATCAACATGGCAACGCGCGGCAACTTCTGCCACTGGGTTCTCGTCTGGACTGCCATGCATGGCGTGGATTGGCTCGCTGGACTCGAAGCGACCGCCGGCGTCGTGCTGAGACGTGGTCCGGCGTTGGTCGGCATTCTGGCCGGTTCGCTATGGCTGCGACCGCGTTGCCGATGGACGTTGTGCCTGGTCACGGCGTTGGGCGTGGCTTGGATGGGAATGTCCAAAGCCGGTGGACGTGAAAACCATCTGCTGCCCGCCGCGTTCTTTGGAGCGATTCTGCTCGGACGCTGGGCGGGAGCGTTTTGGCCGACCGTCGCAAGGGCCGCGGCATGGTCTGGTGGCGGGCACTCCCACACGCGACGCTGGGGCGTGCTCGCCGCGATCGTCTTTGTCTTGTACCCCGGTCTGCCGGCGCGGCGAGATTTCCGCTGGCTCAATCGGCGGGCCGACGAGGTAGGCGATTGGACCGCGGCGGTTCGCGAGCTACGCGGCCGAGTCGCGGTGAGCCATCATGAGGTCTTGGCTGACCGGGCCGGCGCGGAGTGTTTCTTCAGCGATCTCATTCTGGAGTTTCCTGGACTGGTCGTCCCGGCCGCGATTTCTGATCGTATCCGCAGCCGCGAGTTCGACTGGTTGGTTCTTACCGACGATCCGCGAACGAGCACAACCGCAGGCTGGGCCGCGCTCATCGCCGAGAACTATCGGCCAGCCGGATTGTTGAACTACGTCAACCGCTCGGACCTGCTCCCTCGCCGGCTGTACACGCTGCGAGGCAACTAGAGTCCGAGGCACGTGCGATCGAGTATCATGGCCGGCGGCCACTTGAGGAATGTCGCATGCTAGCTGCGAAGCTTGTGTTTGTGGACGTGGACACGCAGGTCGACTTCATGTCGCCGACCGGCAAGTTGCCGGTGCCGCGAGCCGGCGAGATTGTGGAAAACCTGAGGCGGCTGACAGAATACGCTCGGCAGCGCGGCATTCCGATCATCGCGACAGCATGCGCCCACGACGAGGGCGACGCCGAGTTTCAGGTGTTTCCGCCGCACTGCCTGCGGGGCACGCCGGGACAGCGACGCATCGCCGAAACCGAGCACGCCGGAGCGGCACGGATCGGAGTCGAACCGAACCCGCAGGTGGTCGCCAAGCTTGAACAGACTGGTGTGGTGGTTCTTGAGAAGCAGGTCTACGACGTGTTCTCGAACCCAAACGCGGCGACGGTCTTTGCCGCAGTGGCCGCGGCCGAGTTCGTTGTCTACGGCGTCGCGACCGACTACTGCGTGCGGGCGGTGGTGCTCGGCCTGCGCGAGCAGGGGCGCGAGGTGATCGTCGTGAGCGACGCCATTCGGCCAGTAGACCCTCGGCAAGGCGCCGCAACGATTGAGGAGTTCCGGCGGCAGAGCGTGCGGTTCACCTCGACGGACGAACTCTGCTCGCGCTAGATCCGTGTGTTCTCGGAGGTCGGCGTCGACCGACGCGGCCTGCCTTGCTTTGAGCTTGGTTCAACCGCTAAACCACCGTGCGCGAATTGCGAATACCCCTCACCCCAACCCTCTCCCCAAAGGGGAGAGGGAGAATAAGGTTGTGCTTCGCTTTCATTCGGCAGTCTATGAGTTCCGAGCGTCTTTCTCCCTCTCCCCTTTGGGGAGAGGGTTGGGGTGAGGGGTTGTTTGGGCGATTCGCAGATTCACGCACGGTCACTTAGTACCGCTCCACATTGAAAGGGGTCCGAATTCGTTTAACCCGCAGCCGC
>DAIOWH010000136.1:14846-18701 GCA_036758585.1 Planctomycetia bacterium | reverse complement strand
CGCTGGCGCGTCGGGCTACTGTCCCTGCGGACTCCCAGAATCACGCAAAGCCATCTAGAACCGACCGGCGCGGCTCTCAGCGGTCCGCATGAACCAGGTCCAGTTCCGAATCGACCGGCGCGGCGGCTCGCTCTTGGCCGACCTGTTGATTCCAAGTCGCCACCATCCTGTTGAAGGCGACCAGGAACTCGTCGAGCAGATCGCGCGGGCGTAGCGTGACGGGCCGGATTGGTTTTCCGGCCGCCATCTCTTCGATGGCTTCTCGGAATCGCACGAGTGGGCCGGCCATGCGGTGCGAAAACTTCAGCAGATCGCGAGCCAGAATCGGCAGCATCGCGGCGCAGCACACCAGCACGCCGACATGCTGGCCGGCGAACTCACTGTACAACTCCCAGACGCTCTTCGGCGGCGCCGCCGGATCATAGCTGATCGCGGTGGCGAACAAGTTAAACAAGAACAACGTGTGCCACATGGCCACGTGATACACGATCCAGTACATCACGAGCCGCAGCATCAGCCGACCCTGAAACGCCGAATCGACGAATAGCTTGTTTCGCTTGTCTCTCATGCCATCTCCCTTGAGGACGAGTCCATTTCCAAGGCTAGGTCGGACTCGCGCCGGGTCAAATGGGACTGACGAGGGCGAGCGGCTCACCTAACCGGCATATTCCACAGATCGCACAGGATCGTAACGTCTCGCGGCACAAATCGCGTCGGCACAGGCCGGCCGGCCGCGGCGACCTAGACTTCAGGGTGTACGCCACGGAGTGACGTGTTTGTGAACTACCAAACTGCGCCTGGCAGGTCGGTCCTGCGCGTGGCGGCACTGGCCGCCGTCGCGTTCTACGGCACGACCGCACACTTGACGCGCGGGCACGAGGCCGACTTCGGCAAGCAATGGCTCGCCGCGCGGCTCGTGGCAACGGGTCAAGGGCGCGCGTTGTTCGATCTGACTGTCCAGCGCGCGGAACTCGATCGGCACTATCAGTCGGTCGTGATCGACTCGGGCATCTGGCGCGAGGGCATCGGCGGGCCGACCTATCCACCGACGCTGGCGGTCGTGCTCGCGCCGCTTGGTTGGCTGTCGCCGCGCTGGGCGCAGTGGGTTGTTGTGGAACTCAGTGTCGTCGCGATCATCGTGACCGCTTGCCTCGTGGCTCGCCTGACCGCCGGCCGGATCCCGTGGGAGGTCGGCACGCTGGCGGCGCTTAGTTTCACGCCCTTTTTTCTGGCCGTCGGGCTGGGGCAGAACAGCGCGTTCAGCTTGCTGATCGTCGCGAGCGGCTGGGCGCTGCTCGCGAGTGGTCGCGATGTGTGGGCCGGCGCCGTGTTGGGGCTGTTCGCGATCAAGCCCACATGGGGCGTCGCAGTCGTCTGGATCCCGTTGGTACTCGCACGCCCTCGGGTTTACCTCGGCATGTGCGGATCGGCAGTCGGGCTGGCGCTCGCGACACTGCCGGTCTGCGGCATCGACAGTTGGATCGGCTGGTTATCTGTCGCACGCGAGACGGAACACGTCTATCAGACTTGGCCGCGCTGGACTCTGCTCAGTCGTGACCTGCCCGGATTGCTTCGCCGCATCGAGCAGGGAACCTTGGTCGAGTTTGCCGGTTGGGCCGCGGTGGGCGGAGTTGTCGCGATTACGGGCTGGGCTGCTTGGCGAGCGCGAGCTGGTTGGTGGGCGTCGCGGTTGGCGGCCGGTCCGCAGGCCACGGCCGTGCTGGCGGCACTCGTGCTGAGCTGTCCGCGGTTCATGTTCTACGATCTGACGCTCGCGGTGTTGCCGTCGCTGCTGGCAGTCTCGAATTGGAAACAGCTTGGCTCTTATTCTCGAGCCTTGCTGGCTGCAGCGGTCGCAACGGTTTGGTGCGGGGCGGCCTGTTCGTACCTGCTTTGGTCCATGATGGGGCCGCCGATTGAGACGCTCGGGGTGTTGGGATTGTGGGGGTGGGCCGTTGCCGAGACTGTGGCAGCTTGTCGGTGCGGTCGGCGGGTCGAGCCGCGGGCGGGCGTGGCGGTCGACCGGTCGGAAATGGTCGCGGCGGCTGTCTAGTTTGCCGGGGTCGCCTGGCTTGCGGGCCTGTTAGTTCGCGGATCGTCGTGACGGCCAGTTCACAATCTGCAGGTCGGCCTTTGACGGGCCACATTCTTTTCCTCATCCACGATCGACGTGGACTTTCCGCAGCGCCGGGCCGATACGCAGCATTGGGGTGGCTTATGGGCAATCGCGGATCAAAGGCGCGAGACACGCAGTGCCAGAGCACGGGCGAGTGCCTGTTACGGCTCGGGCAGTTGGCGAGTTTCCTCGTGCGTCACGGTTCTCCGCCAGACGAGGCGGCCCGCGAATTGGACGTGGGCAACCAAGTCTGCAAGCTTGCCTTGCGGTTCGCAGGTGCTCCTGATTGGCTCAAGTTTCGTGCGCTGGTCGAGGAGTGGAACGCGCTGCTGATTCGATCACGTCTCAAAGCGACGAACGGCGACGCTGTACTGCCGGTTGACCATGCGATGAAGCGCGAGTAGTTCGCTCATCCGTCCGGCGCCATCGCGGCCCAATCTTTCGGCTTCAGGCACTCGAGCAGTTCCGCCTCGGGCGAACCCGGCGCGGGGCTTTCGTTATAGCCCCACATCACGTGCAGCGGCAGACTCATGAGGATCGACTCGACGCGCCCGCCCGTCTTCAGGCCGAACATCGTGCCGCGATCGTAGAGCAGGTTGAACTCGACATAGCGCCCGCGGCGGAACAACTGCCAGCGCCGCTGGTCGTCGGTGAACGGCTCGCGCATGCGTCGCTCGACGATCGGGCGATAGGCGGGCAGGAACTGATCGCCGGCGTCGCGGACAAAGGCGAACACTTCGCTCAACCGGTCGGTCAGGTAGTCGAAGAAAATCCCGCCGACGCCGCGACACTCCTGGCGGTGTGGCAGGTAGAAATACTCGTCGCACCACTTCTTGAACCGCGCGTGGTTGGCGACGGCATGTCGATCGCAGACCGCCTTCCATGTGCGATGGAAATGGATCGCGTCTTCGCGGCGCGGGTAGTACGGCGTCAGGTCCGAGCCGCCGCCGAACCACGCGGCCCGTCGCTCGCCGGCGCCCTTGGTGATGTGCCGAAAGTTCGCGTGTACGGTCGGCACGTGCGGGTTGCGCGGATGGATGACGAGCGAGATACCGGTCGCGCTGAACTCGGTTCCCTCGCCCGGCATCGACGCGGCTAATTCCGGCGCGAACGACCCGCTCACCTGCGAGAAGTTGACGCCAGCCTTCTCGAATACCGCGCCGTCGATCATGACGCGGCTGAACCCGCCGCCGCCCGTAGCGTGGTGCCAGGCATCCTCGCCAAAGCGGGCCGATCCGCCGCCCGCCTGCTCCAACTCCTCCAGGGCCGAAGTGATTCGGACCTGCAGCGCCCTGAAATAGTCGGCCGCCCGCCGGACCAGTACATCGAACTCGGCTGAGAGCATGGCTTCTATTGCCGAGCTGGCTCTTTCAGTCTCGTCTCGCCGTATCTGCTTGGGTCGAGGCTCTTGACCGCCTCGATCAGGTTGTCGGTGTCGGTGAAGTCTTCGGCGACCGTAACGGTCGCGAATTTCGCCTCGGCACTGGCGCCAAAACTCACCTTCACGTCCTTGACTCCGTCGCATTCTTTCAACGCGCCGCTCACGGCGGCGACGCAACTGACGCCTCATATCATTCCGGGCACTGCCAGCGCGATCGTCTTTGTGCCCGCGACCGGATTCGCGTCGGTCGCCGGCCCGGCATCAGAGGCCTGCGGGGAGTCCGTTGCCGCTGGAGTGCTGACGCCGGCTGGACTCTCCTTCGAGCTGGACGATAGCACTGGCGATGCGCTGGGCTGCG
>DAIOWH010000136.1:0-14746 GCA_036758585.1 Planctomycetia bacterium | reverse complement strand
GGCTGGATGCTCTTCTTCATGAACTCGCCGAGCAACACCGTGGCGTAGCAGCCTGGCGGTAGCGAGAACTGAAACTCGAGTCCGGTTAGGGTCGGGTGGATCGTGAGGTCGTCACAGTAGATCAGGTTCTGTCGGCGTGTGCCGGCGAGCAATCGTCCGAAGACGCGGAGTCGCGCGAGTGGGATCGCAAACTCATCGAGCACGGCCGCCTCGCGCGTCGCCGCAGCCGACCGAGCGGCGAACATCTTCTTGCCGAACAGCGGACCTGCGTGCACCGTTTCGCGTCGATCGAAGCGAGCTTGTTCCGCAGGCTGGTCGGTGACGTAGAAGATGCCGCCGGACTGTTTGAACATGACGTCGCCGTCGAGCACTGTGGCCAGGAGGCCGTCGGCCATGCGGCGAGCGAGGTAGTGGTTGTAGAGAACGGCTTGGCCGGCCGAGAGGGCCAGCTTGCGTAGAAACCTCTGCCGTGAGTACGCGCCCGGCGGTGCTTCGACCTCGCCGCGCAGCAGTTCGAGGCCAACGCGCGCCGTCTCGTCGTCGCGACCGAACCGCTGCGGGCCGAAAAAGTTGGGCAGCCCGACGGCGAGGATCACGTCGCGAATCGCCGCCGCACGCTCGGTGGCGTCTGAAACTACGTCGCGCACCGTGATGCGGAACCGGTTGCCGGCCAGATGCCCGGTGCGCAGCTTGTTGCCGTGCGGCCGACTGGCGATCACACGGATTGCGGGCGTGTCGATCGTTGGCACCCGCTCGGCCACGGACCGAGGTACGGACACAAACTGTCGTGTCACCGCGTCGCGGTCCTTGAGGCCGGCCATTCCGATTTCACCGTCGGCTACGCCGAGCACTCGGCCGAGGTGCTTGATCAGATCGCCCGCCGCGACGCCTCGCTTCTCGATCCACAGGAACAGGTGCGCACCGTCGCCGCTCGGCTCGTACGCCGGAATCTCTTCGACCTCGAAATCATCTGGGCACGTCTTGATCGTCCCGCCGATTCCGGCGAGCGTGGCGGTCAGGTACGGCACCGACCAGAGCGGTGGGCGCGGCGAGTCGTCGTGAGGTGTGCCGCGCTGCTCGCTGGTTGACGGCGGCAATGTCATGTCTCGGCCACGTGAGCCGACGGACTCGATACGAGGCCCGACGGTTGGGCGTCCTTCGGCACCGAGGCTAATGGCAGTTCGTCGGCCAGTTTGACGAACGCACCGAGCGGCTCCAGGTACTTCTTCGACTCTTCCGCCTTCTGGTTGTACCGTTCGACGTTCAGGCTCACAGCTTTGAAGCCGCCCATGTCAAAGGGGATCAGCCCGAGTTCGCGCCAGGCCGGGGTGACCTTGTCCCAGTCTTTGTCCGAGAAGATCAGTTCATCGGCCGTCACTTGCACCTCGTTGTGCGCCGCGCCGAACGGAGCGTTGTATTGAAAGTAGCTGAGTCCCTGCGCCTTGGCCTTGCGAATAGTCTCGAGTTGCAAATGGCGATGCTCCTCGAACGCCTTCAGGTCCATGCGCACGGTGCCGGGCGGCATGCACTTCCAACAGATGCGTCGGCCTCGCACCCATATTGTGTGAGACGCCGGAATGGGTTGCTTGCACATCGCACAGTCGCGTTGCGGGGCCGGCGCGTGCGGAATGCGCAAGTTCGCGTGACAGTGTGGACACGGTTTTATCGAATCCACGTGCTGCTCGTCGGCGTGCAGCACCGCACCGCAGGGACAGCGAAAGCGTACGGCCATGGGTCACCCCTCGGCAAAGCCATAGGACGCCCTAACCCTGCCACTTTCTGTCGCGGCACTATTGTCTACTACAGAACCGCCGTTGAAAAGGGGCGGCTGTTGGGCCACTATCTCTCCAAAGGAGACTGTGCCATGAAACAGCGTTGCGTGCCGGTTGGACTCGTCTTCGTCCTGGCAATCATTGGTTCGGCGGCGCGGGCCGTGCCCGGCGAACCGCTGCAGGCCGCGATTGAGGCGGTGATCGGCGCGCCCGACTACAAGCACGCGCACTGGGGCATCTTGTTGACCGATCTGGAGACGGGTCGAGTCGAGTATGAGCTGAACGCCGACAAGCTGTTTGCTCCGGCGTCGACGACAAAGCTCTACTCCGTCGCCGCGGCACTCGACATCCTGGGCGCCGACTATCGCTTCGAGACGTCGATCTTCCGAGTGGGCGCGGTAAGTTCAGCCGGCGAGTTGCGTGGTCCGCTGATCCTCGAGGCCAGCGGCGACTTGAGCATGGGCGGCCGCACCGACGACGAGGGTCGGATCGCGTTCAAAGATTCCGATCACACCTACGCGAACGGCAATGAAACGGCTGAGCTGACCGAACCGGACCCGCTGGCCGGACTCAATGAACTGGCCCGGCAGGTCGCGGCCGCCGGCATCAAGCGGGTGCGCGGCGAAGTGATCGTCGACGACCGAATGTTCGACAAGGCCGAGGGGAGCGGCAGCGGACCGGGCCGGTTGACTCCGATCATGATCAACGACAACCTGATCGACATCGTCGTCACACCGCGCAAGGCGGGCGAGCCGGCTCAGGTGACGTGGCGGCCGGAAACCGTGGCGTTCAACATCGACGCCCTCGTCGACACGGCGGCCGCGGGCGCCGAGACGAGCGTTACGGTCTCGGCAGCCGGGCCCGGCCGACTCACGGTGCGCGGTCGGATCGCCGCGGGGCATCGACCGCTCGTGCGTGTGCACGAAGTCGAGGACGCGGCCTCGTTTGCTCGCACACTGCTGATCGAAGCGCTGCGCCGCGCGGGGGTCGTCGTCGACGCCTCGGCCGTCGCGAGCAACCGACTCGATGCGCTGCCCGGCCTGCACGAGAGCGTGATACTCGAACCGGTTGCCAAGTTGACGTCGCCGCCGTTTTCCGAGTCGGCCAAGCTGATCCTCAAGGTCAGCCACAACCTGCACGCCAGCACGCTGCCGCTGCTCGTCGCCGCGCGGCACAACGAGCGCACGCTGGACGACGGGCTGAGGCTGCAGCACGACTTCCTCGCTCGGGCGGGCGTGGACGTGGACACGATCTCGTTCGGCGGCGGCGCCGGCGGGTCGCGGGCCGACTACACTACGCCGCGGGCCACGGTGCAACTACTGCGTTACATGTCGACCCGGCCCGACTTCGCCGCGTATCAATCCGCCCTGCCCATTCTCGGAGTCGACGGTACGCTGGCCACGGCCGTGTCGGCGGACAGTCCGGCGCGCGGCCGCGTTCTGGCCAAGACCGGCACGCTGTTTTGGAAGAACGTCATGAACGATCGCTATCTCCTCACGAGTAAGGCCCTCGCCGGTTACATGACCACCGCCGGCGGGCGGCGGCTCGCCTTCGCCATGTTCGTCAACAACACACATCTTCAGAAGGCCGGCGACACGACGCGCGAGGGCAAGGTGCTGGGAAGGCTGTGCGAGGTCATCGGCGCGGAGACCAGGGATTAGGGACTGGGGATTAGGGACTGGCGACAGAGAGCAGGGATCAACCGTCTACTTCCGGCCTATCCCTATTCCCCTTGCCATCGCGCCCGGATTTCGGGCAGCGGGTACTCGATGACGTGGATATTGAGTTGCGGGATTTCCTGGAGGCGTCGCCAAGCGCGTGTAACGAGCGACTCCTGATCGGCCACGTAGGTTGCGTCGAGGTTCGCTTTGTCGAACGGACCAACCACGCGAATCGGCGGAAAGGCCGGATCGACGATGAACTGCGCCACGGTTGGGTTGCAGCGAATGTGTCGCTCGGGCGTACGGTGCAATTCGTCCGGCCGAACCTCGCCCATGATGTACCTTAGGTACAGGTCCGACTCGGTGATGTCCGCGACGTCCTTGCCGCACACGTCGCAGAGGTAGCCTTCTTCGCACTTGGCCATGGTCAGTGGCTAGTGGCTAGTGTTCAGTGGCCAGACGTAGCTGACCACCTGAAGGTGGTGCTAACCACTAGCCACTGAACACTAGCCACTAGCCAGTAACTACAGCCCGAGCACATCGGCCATTGTGTACAGCCCGGGCTTCTTGGTCACCAGGAACTTCGCCGCCCGTACGGCGCCGCGTGCGTAGCAGTCGCGGCTGTGGGCGCGGTGGGTGAACTCGATCGTCTCACCCATCAGGCTGAAAATGATCGTGTGCTCGCCTACGTTGTCGCTGACGCGAACAGCGTGGATGCCGATCTCGTCACGTGGGCGTTCGCCGACCAGTCCGTCGCGCCCGTGCACCAACCGATGTTCGCCGCCGGCGCGGTTGATCACGCGAGCGAACTCCAACGCCGTGCCGCTGGGTGCGTCTTTCTTGAACCGGTGGTGGCGCTCGATGATCTCGACGTCGGCGTCGGCATCCTTCAGCACAGCCGCCGCCTCGCCGACCAGCTTCATCAGCAGGTTCACGGCCAGGCTCATGTTCGGCGCGATCAGCACCGGGATGATCTGGCCGGCCGATTCGATGTCGGCCCGCTGGGCATTCGACAGGCCCGTCGTGGCGACGACCAGCGGCACCTGGCGGGTGAGACACAGTTCGGTGATCGCCATCGCGCCGGCAGGCGTGGAAAAGTCGATCACGACCTCGACGGGGCGCCAGTCGGAAGTGAGCGGCACACCGAGCCGGCCGATGCCGCACAGTTCGCCCACGTCGCCGCCGAGTTTCGGGTGCTTCGCGAACTCGAGCGCCGCCGCGACCTCGAGGTCGGAATCCTCGTGTACGAGTTGCACAATGCGAGCGCCCATGCGGCCGCACGCGCCGTTAACGCCAACTTTGATTTTCACGCTAGTACTCCCGATGAGTTCCTCGCGAACCAAGTACTGTGCCACATTGAATAGGGTCTAATATCAGCTTCGGTCGTTTAACCCGCAGCCGCAGGCGAGGCACAACAAGCGCCAGCCATGCCTCGCCTGCGGCTGCGGGTTAAACGAATTCAAACCCTTTCAATGTGGAGCAGTACTAAGCTAAGTCTCCTCTTCCCGCCGCGGGGAAACGGCGGGGAGACGGCGGGGCAGGTACTCAACAAGTTCTTACGAATACAACTCAATCGCGCGAATGATTTCATCCAGGTTGTTTGGCACGACGACCGGGCGGTTGGCGAACGACGCGCGACGCACGCCGCGCTTGCCGAGCACCTCGTCAAACTGCTTTTGGTCCGTGCCGTGATAAGCGACCGTCGCCGTGGGGTCCTTGAGCAAATGGCCAGTCAGGATGCAGACCACTCGCTCGTCGGGGCCGATCACGCCCTGATCGCGCAACAGTTTGGCTCCCGCGACGCTCGCGGCGCTGGCCGGCTCGCAGCCGAGCCCGCCGGCGCCGACCTTGGCCTTGGCGTCGAGAATCTCCTGGTCGGTCGCCTCGCGCACCACGCCGTTGCACACGGCCAGCGCGCGCAGGCACTTCTTCAGGTTCACCGGCCGGTTGATTTCGATCGCACTGGCGATCGTGCTGGCCTTGCGGGCCGACTGGTCGAGTTCCGCGTAGTACGCCTCGGCAATCCGCATGTCGGGCCGACCGTCGTTCCAGTGCAACTTCCGCTCTTCGACCAGCCGGTGCAGTGTGTTCGCGCCGGCGGCATTGATGACGGCGAGGCGCGGCGCACGCTTGATCAGGCCCAACTCAAGCAACTCGGCGAACGCCTTGCCGAACGCGCTCGAGTTGCCCAGGTTGCCGCCCGGCACCACGATCCAATCGGGGACCTCCCAGCCGAGCGATTCGAGCACTCGGTACATGATCGTCTTCTGGCCTTCGAGCCGAAATGGATTCACGCTGTTGGCCAGGTACAGGCCGATCTGTTTGGCCACCTGCTTGACGCGGAGCATGGCATCGTCGAAGTCGCCGACGATTTGGATCGTCAGTGCGCCGTAGTCGAGCGCCTGGGCAAGTTTTCCGTAGGCGATCTTGCCCGATCCGACAAACACGATCGGTTTGGCCAGGCCCGCCGCAGAGCAGAAGATCGCCAGCGACGCCGACGTGTTGCCCGTGGACGCGCACGCGGCCCGCCGCGCGCCCACGATGCGGGCGTGCGTGAATGCGGCGGTCATGCCGTTATCTTTGAAACTGCCCGACGGATTGAGCCCTTCGTATTGCAGGAACAGCCTGCCGGGCGCCAGGCCGACGAACTTGCCGACTGCATCGGCGCGCTGCAAGATCGTCTGGCCTTCGCCGATCGTGACGACATGCTGCGGCGGTGCGAACGGCAACAGGTCACGAAACCGCCAGACGCCGCTGAACGCGAGCGGCTCGTTGCGCGCCGACCACTTGTGCTGAAAGTCGCCGAGCGAACGAGGCAACTTCGCGCGGCGCCAGTCGTAGCACACGTCGAGCAGGTCTCCGCAGCGCGGGCAGTCGAAGTGAGTTTCGTCGACCCCACAGGTCGCCGCACAATCGGCGTTGAGGCAGCGTTGCACCGCGAGGTCAGTGAATGCTGGCGACGATGAAATGGGCGAAGTCTCCTAGCCCTAGTTCTTGGCGGTTCGTAAGTCTAGGTAGGGCGGCGCACTGCTTCAAGCCGAGAACAAACGGCCGGGGCGCGCCGTTGCGTTGCCGAGCGAGTTGCGGGTATCTTATTGCCGACTAGTGTCCTGAGTGGATCATTGATGTCGAACAATCCGCCCGCTCCGGCCGGCAAGCTGCCGGTCGGCACCGACTTGGCCCGTCGTCAGGCGGCTCAGCAGTGCTTCACCCGCGCGAACGAGGTGCTGAAGTCGAAGGACTTCAAGTACGCCGTCGAGCTACTGAAGGACGCCTGCAAGTTCGCGCCCGATCAGCCGGCCTATCGCCAGTTGCTGCGCCAGGCGGCCAAGCTGCGTTTCGACAACAACGGCAAGGGCAGCATGATGGCGAGCGTGAAGACCATGGGGTCGCGCACCGCGCTGAAGGCCGCCAAGGCCAAGAAGGACTGGCTCCGCGCGCTCGAATGCTGCGAAGATTGTCTCGCCGAAAACCCGTGGGACTCGGGCATCCTGCTCGACGAAGCCTGGGTGTTCGAGCAACTCGGCTGGATTAAGCTCGCGGTCTGGTGCGGCGAGTCGGCCCTGGAACGCAACAAGACCGACGCGACGGTGAACCGGGCGCTGGCGCAGATTTACGAGCGGGCCGGTGCGTTCACCAAGGCGATTGATTGCTGGGAGCGAGTGAAGAAGGCGTGTCCGGCCGACGAAGAGGCCGACCGCAAGATGAAGGACCTCGCCGCCAGCGCGACGATCGATAAGGGGGGGTACGACGGCGCGAAGTCGTTCACCACAGCCATCGCCGACAAGGCCAAGACGCAGGAACTCGCCGAGGAGTCGAAAGGCGGAACCGGCGAAGGCCGCATCAACGCGCAGATCGCCGAGCTGGAACAGAAGGTTCAACGCCAGCCCGATCTGGCGCCGCCCTACTTGCAACTGTCCCAACTGCTTCGCCGCGCGGGCAAACATGAAAGAGCTCGCGAGATACTACTGCGCGGCAAGGAGGCGACGGGCGGAAACGCCGACATACTGACCGAGATCGCCGAGGTCGAGATCGACGCCAAACGGCGAGACCAGGCGATCGCCGAGAAGCTGGCCGCCGACAACCCGAACGACGCCGATGCGGCCCAGAGGGCGGAGGACGCCGCCCAGGCTCTGAATCAAATGGAGCTGCACGAATTCCAACGACGCTGCGATCGCAACCCGACCGATCTGAGCTTGCGAGTTGATCTCGGCATCCGGCTGGCCCGCGCCCGGCTGTTCGATCAGGCGATCACCGAAATGCAAAAGGCTCGCAACGCGCCCGGCCGCAAACAAGACGCGCTTGTTTGGCTCGGCCGATGTTTCATGGAGAAACGGAACCCGCGACTGGCCAAGAAGCATTTCGAAGAGGCCCTGCAGGGGTTGAGCGCCGGCGACCAGAAAGCGTTCTTGGAGCTTCACTATCTGCTCGGCCGCGTCAACGAAGAACTCGGTGACAAGGCGGCGGCGACGCAACACTACGACGAAGTAGCGGCGGCGGACTATGGTTATCAGGATGTGGCTCAACGACTGGACCGCCTGGGTCAGGAGGGCGCCCCACCCAGTTAGTCCAGCGCACGCGGGCCGCGTGCGGCACAATCGGGAAGGCGCCGATGTGATGTGAACCTTTTTTGGAGGAACGATGCCTCATACAGCCTCAGCAAGGAAACGCCTGCGACAGAGCAAGAAGAGAAACTTCCGCAACCGAACGACCAAGCACGCTATCAAGACCCAAGTCAAAAGGGTCCTGGCGGCGGTCGTCGCCAAGGACGCCGCGCTGGCGGCCAAGGAGCTGCAGCTTGCGGCCAAGAAGCTAGACAAGGCCTCGTCGCGCCGCATCCTGCATCCGAACGCAGCAGCACGCACCAAGTCGCGCCTGGCCACGCGCGTCGCCTCACTCCAGACGGCGGCAAGCTGACGAGGCGGCCGCACAGCGACCTGGGGGCGCGACGCACTTTGCGAACCACGCCCGACCTTTGCGAATCACGCCCGACCCCTCACCCCAGCCCTCTCCCCAGAGGGGAGAGGGAGAATCCTAGTCGCGCGTTTTTCTCCCTCTCCCCTCTGGGGAGAGGGCTGGGGTGAGGGCAGTCATGCTACTTGCGAGGCTGCTCGGGTGTGGCGGGCGGCTTTTCGATGCGGCCCCACATGTGTCCACCGTGGTCGCCGCCGCTCCACGTGCCGGCGTACTGACCGCGATAGATCATGACGCGGGCCGTGTAAGTGCCCAGGCCGGGAATGGCGGCGTCGGTGAGCGTGATCACGGGCGTGTCGCCTGCCCACTTCACCGTCAGCGGAATCGGCAGCGTAACGTCGCGATCGCCGTACTGCACGCGGGCCTGGAACAGCCACAGGTCGCCGCTGATCTTGCTCACTTGCTGGATCGTGTAGCGATCCTCGCGCGGCTTCGCATCGGCCTTAACCTGCACGTCCGGCTTGTCCTCCGGCTGATCGATCGTGTAGCGTCCGACGAACACGACGCCCGTGAGCGACTGGGCGAATTCCTTCTCGAGCGCGGCTTGGTCGGGAACTTGTGCCTTCGCTGTCGCCTTCTCGTCCGGCTTCTTCGCGAGAGGCTCCTGCGCCCGCGCGGCGATGAGCAGCAACAAGGTGATGCACGTCGAAGCGACAACGCGTTTCATATCTGAGTTCCTCCGAAATCGGTGTGAATCAGAAAACAACTCGTGTGGCGTCGAACACCGGCCCTTCTACGCAGACTCGGGCGTAGTCCCACTGGCCGCTCGGCTGCAGGACCTTCGCCACGCAACTGAAACAGGCCCCGATGCCACAGGCCATCGGAGTTTCCAATGATAGCTCACACGGCACGCCGGCGGCAGCGGCGATCTTGGCGAGCGCGTGCATCATCGGCTCGGGGCCACAGCCCATGATCCGAGTCGGCGGATCTCCGCCGGCGAGCGCGACCTTCACCAGATCGGTAACGAAGCCATGATGACCGGCCGAACCGTCGTCGGTGGCGATCGCAACAGATACACCCAGCGAACGAAAATCTTCAACGCCCGCCAGATAAGCCGCACTGCGCACGCCGTAACACAACGAGACGCGGGAAGACGATTGCGGATTGCGGAGTGCCGACGGCTGACGGCTGACGGCCGCCTGCTCATCGGCGCCATGATGTCGCAAACCCAGGTACGCTCGCGCGACGGCCGGAAACGGGGTCTGACCGATCCCCCCGGCAACCATGACCAGGTGGCGCGTCGGCGTGAGCGTGAAGCCGTTGCCGAGCGGCCCCCAGATTTCGACCGACTCGCCTGCCACCAGGCGACTCATGTGCGTGGTCATCTTGCCGACCACGAGATAGACCAGGTCGTAGCCCTGCACGCTGCCGCCGGCGTCGAGGTATGTGTCGTAGAGGGCAAACGGCCGGCCCAGCAGCGGATCGCTGCATCGTGGGATGCGCAGCATCACGAACTGGCCCGGCCGGATGAGCGCGCCGATCTGGGCGTCGGCGACGCGCAGACGAAACGTGCGTTCGGCAATTCGGACGTTTTCAACGACCTCGACGACGTGTTGAATCATGGCTTCTGGGTGGTTTCTTCCTGAGGCTGTCGGGACGAGCGATCGTGCGACGCAACGTCTCGACTTCCTGCGGGGTAAGCTTGCGATGCTGGCCCGGCTTGAGTCCGCGGTCGCTGATCGGCCCAATGCGGGTGCGGCGCAACCGCATTACCTTGTGGCCGAGCTGAGCGAGCATGCGGCGGATCTCGCGATTGCGGCCCTCGGAGAGCACGATCTCCAGCATCGTGCTCTGCCCGTGCGAGCCGATCGACCGCACGCTGTCGACGCGCACTCGGCCCTCGCTCAGTTGAACGCCCTTGCGCAACTGGGCCAGGTCTTCTTGGGTCGGTCGACCGGCCACTTGAACTTCGTACGTCTTCGACACGCCGAATCGCGGGTGCGCCAGTCGGTTGGCCAACTCGCCGTCGTTCGTGAGCAGCAACAACCCTTCGCTCTCGCGATCGAGGCGGCCCACGCTGAAGAGCCGTTGCGGGATCTCGGCCACGAGGTCGACGACGCGCGGCCGGCCGGCCGGATCGAAGTTGGTCGTGAGCACGCCGCGCGGCTTGTTGAGCAGGACGTAGGTCGCCCGCTCGACTCGCACCAGTTGACCATCGACGTCGACGCGTTGCTGGTTCACGTCCACGCGCGTGCCGAGTTCGGTAACCACGCGGCCGTCGACGCGCACGCGGCCCTGCACGATGAACACCTCGCACTCGCGGCGCGATCCGAATCCCGCGCGGGCAAGCACCTTCTGCAACCGTTCGCCTTGCGTGGCAGCTTCGCTCACACCCAAGCCTCTTCATTCAAATAGTGGCGGCATCGCACCTGTGGGTTGATCCAGACTGGTCGGCCGAGTTCCTTGAGTTGCCAGGTGAACGACCAATCGTGGCCCGGTACAGCGTGGCCGTTGCCCGGCACTGGCCAGAACGGACGAAACGACGCCTTGGCCATCGGCCGCAAGATCATCAGGCAGCCGGTGCCCGCCATGTCGCACGGTTCCGCAGCCGCCGGCGGACGATGCAGGTGGGCTACGCGCTGGCCAAAGACTCGTGCGGCGACGTAGCGATCGTCGTGGCGACTCTTGTACAAGCCGGTGACGGCCGCCTTCGGGCAATCGCCGTCGAGCAGCAGCCGCAGCAAACGGTTTCCGGAATCGGGCGGTACGACCACGTCGTCTTCGACAAACCAGAGTACGTCGGATTCGGACTCGTCGAGGAACCGGTTGTAGGCGCGGGCCAGGAACTGGGCGGTAGCGCCGCCGTCGGTCCGCCGCTCGCACCAGTTCGTGCCGCGGTGGATGCGGGCGATCCGCAGCGACTCGAACCGCTCGTTCAGTCGCTCGACGTGCGGACCAGCGGCCGCCCAGAATCCGCGCGGACTATCGTCGAGAACGAAGAGTTCCAGTTGATCGCGGCGCAGGTGGGACGTCGCGGCAAGGACGGCGTCGAGCCAAGTTGGCACGAGCGCGGGCAGGCGTCCGCTGTACACGAGACAGACGGCCAGTCGCACGGCCGATCGGCGAATCTCGCCATTCATGCCCGCGGCCCGATCGGGCGGCGCGTTCTGTCGCCGGTGGCTCCAGTTGTCTGCGTGCCGGCGATAGTGCAGCACGGCGTCGGACCGGACGGCGTCGCGTCCGCGCGTCACGCGCAGCCACAGGTTCCAATCCCACAGGGCCTCGGCCGGCGTCTCGATCCAACCGCCGGCGGCCTCGAACGCCTCGCGGCGCACCACGGCGGACGTGTGAATGAAGTTGTCGAGCCAAAGCTGCTCGCGGTTCCAATGGGGTGGTTGCCAGAACTCGTTGTGCGTGCCGAAGTGCTGTTTGGAACAGTAGGCCACGGCGGCGCCGTTGAGCGCCCGGAGTTGGCTCGCGATGTAGTCGGGCGTCAAGAGGTCGTCGGCGTCGACGTGCAAGAGCAGATCGCCGGACGAAGCGGCCACGGCGTGATTTCGCGCCGCCACGACTCCGCATCGCGCCAGGGCGATCGTCCGTACGCCATCGTTCTCGAAACGCCGGGCGATCTCCAGGCTGCCGTCGTCGCAGTAGATGATCTCGGCCGGCCGGACGGTCTGGGCAAGAACCGAGTGCAGACACTCGGGCAGGAACCGGCCGTAGTTCCGTGCCGTGACGACAACGCTGACTCGCTGCGAACTCGACGCTGCATACGCGATCGTCGGCTCACACAGGGCGCCGAAACTGCCGACCGATCCACGGTAGCTACCCGGCAGCCCATAGGACCCGGTGCCCCGCCCGTACGAGCCGAGTCCGTACGAGCCGAGTCCGTACGAGCCGAGTCCGTACGAGCCTGTCGCCGGAGTCGCCGTGTAGGAACCGACGGACTGTTTGCGCGGTGTGGACCTGCGACCTGCCATGGTGCTGTCTCCCAATTGGTGTGAATCTCGGATTATTGCGTCGCGGCCTCGTCAAGTTCCCACAGTCGTGCGCAGCCGTCGTTGCCCGCAGCGAAAACGCGGCGACCGTCCCCGCAAAAGGCGGCGACGTTCACCGTCCCATTGGTCTGCAGCCGGTGCACTTCCGCACCAGTCTCGACTTCGCACACGCGCAGGGTGCGGTCGTCGCCGCCGCTCAGCAGATGCTTGCCGTCGGACGAAAAGGCCACGGTGCGGACGGCGTCGCTGTGTTTCGCCATGCCGCGCAGCCGGCTGCCGTCGGACGCCGACCACAGGGCCACGGTTCCGTCCTTGGCGCCCGTGGCCACAAGCTGACCGTCGGGCGAGTAGGCGACCGCGAACACCGGATGGCCGCCGCTGTCCAGCGTGTATACCTCGGTTCCGGTCTCGATGTTCCAGATGGCAGCGCGGCGGAAGTTGCCTGCGGCCACGTGGTCGCTGATCGGCGATGCGGCGAGCGACAGGATCTCGCGCGACGGGCTGTCTACCACCTTGAGTTCGTCGCCGGTCTCCAGCGACCAGACGCGCAACCGGTAGTCGTCGCCGCCGGAGGCCGCGCGCACGCCGTCGCGCAGGAAGACGACGCAGCGAACGGCCGCGGCATGGCCCCGCAGCCGCTTCAGCTCCAAGCCCGACTCGACGTTCCAAAGTCGTATGCTGTAGTCCTCGCCACCCGGCTTCTTGCCGTCGATGACCTTCCAACTGCCGCCACCGGCGGTCAGTGCCCGGCCGCCGGCGTGATCAAACGCGACGGCACGCACCCAACTCTCGTGCCCGACGAACCGCGTGACGACTCGCTCGCTCTGCCAATCCCACAGGGTCACGTGAGTCTGCGGCTCGCCACCGAACAGCGCGCGGTGTCCGCCCGGCCAAATCGCCGCCGCGTGTATCGTGTCGACCTCGCCCTTACACATCGGCAGGGTCGTCGTCGGCTGCTCATCGCCTTGCCCGCCCGTGGCCGGGTCGGACGAGACCGGACCGGCCCCGTGCGACGGCGTCGCAAACCACTGTTTGCTCCGTTGGAACACGGCAAGGCCGGCGGCCAGGCAGACCACGACGCACGCCAGCGCGGCCCAACGGTTCCCGTACCAAGCCCGGTGCGACGGTCGGCTGCCAAGCCCCGCGTCGAATCTCGGGATCTTGCCGGACTGCGTTTGGTTGATCGTGGCCACGTGTTGTGTGAGGATGTCGGCAAGCTCGGCGGCAGTCTGCAGTCGGTCGGCCGGGTTTTTCTGCAGCAGGCGGCTCACCAAATCCGAGATGACGCGGGGTACGGTCGCGTGCTTCTCGTGCAGCGGCGGCGGGTCGTAATCGGCGATCTTGCGTATCACTTCCAGGTTGTTGGCCGAATGGAACGGCGAGTGGCCGTCGAACATGGCGTACATCACGCAGCCCAGGGCGAACAGGTCGGTCCGCGCGTCGACGTCTGTGCCGCTCATCTGTTCGGGCGCCATGTAGGCGGGAGTGCCGACGCGGTGGCCGAGCGACGTGATCTCAGACAAGTCCTGGCCGGCGCGGGCCAGTCCGAAGTCGGTGATCTTCACTCGCTCACTCGCGTGTTCGAGCATGATGTTCGACGGCTTGATGTCGCGATGGATCAGGCCCTGGGCGTGAGCGGCGGCCAGGCCCTGGGCGATCTGGCAACTGATACGCAGCACGCCGCTCAGATCGAGCGGCGGTTGGCGTTGGGTCCGCTGCCGCAACGTGCCGCCGTGGATGTGTTCCATGACCAGATACGGAAGGCCATTGTGTTCGGCGACGGCGTGGATCGTGACCACATTCGGATGGTTCACTGCGGCGGCCGCGCGGGCCTCGCGCAAGAACCGCCGCCGCGCCTTCTTGCTCGCCGAAAGCTGCGGCGTCAACACCTTGATCGCGACCGGTCGGTTCAGCGAAGGATCGAACCCCTGCAGCACAACGCCCATGCCGCCGCGGCCAAGAAACCCCAACACTTCATAGTCGCCCAGCCGCCCCAACGACTTCGCGTCCCCTGTGGAACGCAGGGTCCGCTGGATGATGATCAGGTCCTCATCCAGGTTGTCCAACTCCACCGGCTGGTCGACTGTCTTCTCGAGCGTGGTTGCTGCGCCAACCGGCGCCGAGCCCGACGCGGAATCAAGGACGAAGGCCGAACTTGGCTCGCGTTCCGCCGAGGCCCTCAACTCTGTCGCCGCGGCGGCGCAGGCGACGCACGAGTCAATGTGGGCCTGCACTCGTTGCGCTGCGAGCTCATCGAGCCGCTGAGCCGCGAATTCACGCAGCGTTTTGGCAGAGAGACATTCGGATCGCGGCGTCATGGCGTCAGATTATGCCACGTGAACCGGGCCTAAGTACAGTGCCGCATTGAATAGGGTCTGAAATCGGCCTCGGTCGTTTAACC
>DAIOWH010000135.1:0-18756 GCA_036758585.1 Planctomycetia bacterium | reverse complement strand
GGCGGCGACGGCAACGATACGACCAACGGCGGCGGCGGCGACGACCTGGTGATCGGCGGCGCTGGCCGCGACCGCATCGTGGGCGGCATCGGCAACGACCTGCTCGTGAGCGGTTCGCTCATCGAGTCGGACGATCCGTGCGAACGGCTTGACCTGCGCGGGCTGCTCGATGAATGGCGTTCGGCGTCGGCCGCCGACGAGCGCGGGGAACTTGCTGCTTCGCTGGTGGACCTGGTGCTCGACGACGGCGAACTGGACCTGCTGACCGGCGGGATCGGCAGCGACGGATTCTTGCCTGGCGTATTGGACCGCATCATCGACCGCCAGCCCGACGACGTGGTGGTTGCGGTGTAATTGGCTCGCTGTTGCTCGAATCGCGTGCGACCGGGGCCGGCGCGATCTCGCGGTGCGATGATCCGGCCAGCCAGGCCCCCGCGATCGGCCGCAGGTCTTGGCGGGCCGGAGCAGGCAAGCGGCACCTGGTTTCATGTACAGACGGGACTGCACCATGACTAGAATGTGTGCCGTGGCCACCACCCGCGTTTCGCTGATTCAACGTGTGCGCGATCCGAACGACGCCGAGAGCTGGCGTGAGTTTGAGTCGCTGTACAAGCCGCTGTTGCTGCAATACCTCGCTCGCCGCGGGCTGCGCGGCCAGGACGCGCTGGACCTGGTGCAGGACGTCTTTGTGCGGCTCGTCCGGGCGATGCCCGAATTCGAATTGGATCACGGTCGAGGCCGCATGAATCCGCACCCGAACGTGGTGACGGCCATGCACGCCAGCGAGCACGAGGGGCGTCTGTACCTGGTGATGCAATTCGTCCCCGGGCTCGACACCGAAAAGCACGTCGAACAGCACGGGCCGCTCGCACCCGACCGGGCCTGTGATTTTCTCCGGCAGGCAGCCGCTGCTCTGGCCTACGTCCACGAGCACGGCCTGGTACACCGCGACGTCACGCCGCGGAACTTGCTGATCGCGCCGGATGGCGTTTGAAACTGCTCGACTTGGGGCTGGCCCGCCTCACGGACTCGGACGCCGTTTCAGCCTCGACCAAACACACGCAGCCCGGTGTGGTGCTGGGCTCGCTGGACTATGTCGCCCCGGAGCAGGCCAACGAGTCTTCCGCGGCCGGCCGCGAACCAACGATGAGCTGCATCATGGTGCGTATCGGCGGCGTCGAACAATGAGACCAGAACGTGAATATCGAGCAGACGAGTTCACATTCCCGCTGCCGCTGTTGTCCAGAGAGCGTCGGACTGCCGGGCGTCTGTCGAACAGCAAGCCGTCCAACCGGGGGCTACGGCCTCGACCGTTTTCCGGACTGCCTTGCCCGGCCTGAACCGCCCGATACGGCGCCGCCGCTCGATGTGCTTCCAAAGAATGACTTGCCGCTGCCTACCAGCATCTCGGTTCGAAACTGCTCGATCGGCATCATCGGGTGCTCCATGGCAAAACGATGATCGGCCAGCACACGCTGCCTGGTGAAGCCATCAAACATCTTGTCCATGCTGAACTGCCCGTTCGCGAAGTTCGGACCTCCGCCCGCTTGCGGATCGAATCCCATGAAGTTTGGGAATCCGAGCGTGGACTTGCCCTCGAGTTCGTCTTCCTTGAAGCCCTGCTTCTTCAAGAATTCGACATGCCGGTTTCTGACAGTCCTGCCTGCATTCTCCGGATCCTGTTTGATCGCCTTGTACGTCGACAATGCAAACGTGAGTTCGCGTTCCAGTTCTTCAGGGCCAATGAACCCGGAAAGAACGTGGAACAACTCGCCCGCCGGAGTCAGCACCACAATCTGGACGTTGTGTTCGCCGTTTCCACGCAGACACGGTCCGGCCGGATCCTTCAGCGTATGAGACAAAGACGCTCCGGCAGCGGGGTCGCCGGTTGTGTTGATGACTGCACAGACGAAGGAATCACTCAGGAGTCGCTTCACGGGTGCGGCAGCGAACGTCACGGTTCGCATGGCATGTCCCGCGCTTCACATGTAGCCGGTCAGGTCGCCCAACACTCGCAAACAGAAGACCGGCTTATCCGCACGCTCGCCTTCGTCGGCCTCCGCGTGTTTCAAGGCTTCTTGCAGCTCAGCATGCCACCTCAAACCGTGAAGTCGCAACGGGGGCCGTGGGGTTGCGGCCTGCTTCGTCGGACGTTTCTCATCGGCGCATAGGGCTGTGCCAGCAACTATCGCCAGGACCCCAAGGTTCACCAAGATTAGGTGGCCTGTCAGACACGAGCGGCGAGCGGTTTTCATCCGTACATCTCCTGAAAAACTCGGTATCTGGACTCGGTTCATAGTCGCAGGTCGTGACCGCGCATTCACGCGCGCGATTCTAGTGCATCGAACGAACTTCGGGGGCACCGTCCGCGAACGTCCGGTGCATCAAACGAACGGCTTTCAGGGCCGAGGCGGGCAATGTTACCAGGAACTGGTCGCTAGACTCATTCGTACACTAGACCTAGCCCAATCCATGACCTGCCTGCAGCGATCTCGCGGGTCCTGTTGCAACTTGAGCTTCGCCTCCGCACCGGGTAGCTTGGGCCCCCGTGCCGCTGGCCAGGTTGCTCAGAGGAAGCCGCCATGTTCGCACTCGACCCCCACCAGGATGCCGCCCGGCAGGAACTCTACGCGCTGCTGGGCGACTTGCCCGACCGACGCCGGCCGATTCGATCGGAACCTGTCTCGCGCGAACAGCGCGACAAGTACGTAGTCGAAAAACTCACGCTTGACCTGAACGGCCAGCAGCCGGTGCCCGCATTCTTGGTGTTGCCCCGCGACAAGCCGGCTGGTCGAGTGCCGGGCGTCTTGTACAACCACTTTCACGGCGGCAAGTACAAACAGGGCAAAGACGAGCTGATCACCGGCGATTCCAAGTACCTCCAGAGCCCGCCGTACGCCGAACTGCTCGCGGCACGCGGCTACGTGACGCTCTGCATCGACCACTGGCTGTTCGGCGAGCGAAGCGGACGCACCGAGTCGTCACTATTCAAGGAGATGTTGTGGAGCGGCCAGGTGCTGTGGGGCATGATGGTGTACGACTCGATTCGCGCGCTGGACTATCTGGCTAGTCGCAGCGAGGTGGATGGCCAGCGCATCGCGACCATGGGATTGTCGATGGGCAGCACGATGGCGTGGTGGCTGGCCGCGCTCGATACGCGAGTGAAGGTGACGATCGACCTTTGTTGCCTGACGGACTTCCACGCCCTCATCGACGCCGGCGGCCTGGACGGTCACGGGATCTACTACTACGTGCCGCGGCTGCTCAAGCATTTCACCACATCGCAAATCAACGCGTTGATCGCGCCGCGACCGCACCTGAGCCTGGCCGGCAACCTCGACAAGCTGACTCCGCCGGCCGGCCTGGACCGCATCGACGAGGCCATGAAAAAGGAATACGCCGCGCGCGGCGCCGCCGACGCCTGGAAGCTGCACCGCGAAGACGTCGGCCATCAAGAAACGCCCGCCATGCGCGCCGAGATCGAGCGGTTCCTCGATCGCTGGCTGTAGTCACTGGGCGGAGCGTCTTGCCGTCTTGAGTTCACCGTCATTCCATTCGTACTCCGCCAGCTTGCGGCCCGCGTAGTCTCAAGACGTCCAGGTTCCGTCCTTGTTTTCGGGTGTGCGACGCACTTGCGCAGGCGCTTCGTTTAACGCCGAGCCGAAGGCGACCGCACTATCTGGATAACTGCCTGCCGTCGCCTTCGGCTCGGCGTTAAACGACTTGCGCACGCCAAGTCGCAAACCGCGTCGTGCGCCCCTCGTTCCCGCGGCGGTACTCGCCTTGGACTCGCAGTTCACCGTTGGGTCCCCAAGCTTGCCGTGCGAAGCCCAAATTGAGGCCGAAGTCGCAACATGCAGCGGCCGCCAGAATCGCCCACCCTACCGACGATACACGACCTTGCCGGTCTTCTCGTTCTTGTTCAGCTTGTTGTGGACGTGGAGTCCTTCGAGCACGAATTCCGCCACGCTGGCCAACAGGGCGTCGCTCGCGGGTGAGCTCAACAGCTCGGGTGCGAGTTTTTCTGCAGACTGGTGAAGCTGCTTCTTGAAGCCAGGCACCGCGGCCAGCGAGCGCGAGTAGTCGGCGGACGGGACCTGGTCGCCAACCTCGATGGACTTGCCATTCTCGAAGTACTCGACCGTGCTGCGAAAGGCACCGACGTCGAAGTGCTGATCGAAGACGTTCTTGACCGCCTCGCCCAACAGCCGGCCGAGCAATTTGTCTTCCTGACCGTCGTCTTCGCTCATGGTCAGCTCGATCTTGCCGCGGGCGCTGGCCGCCAGATACGCGAGGTCGCTGACCCGTGGCACGACGTGCGCCTCGCCGGTCGTCACGGCGCGTCGCTCGGCGTTCGAGACCATGGTCTCGCAGTTGGCGATCGACATGCGCACGCTGACGCCCGACGATTGGTTGATGTGCGGGTTGCGCCGGGCGAGCCGCGAGGTCTCTTCGACCACCTCCTTCATGTACTGCGGAACGTGTACGTGAACGCCTCCGTCGCGCGCGAGCCAGGCGTTCTCGTCGGTGATGCGAATGCCGATGTCGCGCGTGAGCGGATAGTGCGTCTTGACCACCGACCCGATGCGGTCTTTCAGCGGCGTCACGATGCGGCCGCGGTTGGTGTAGTCTTCTGGATTGGCCGAGAAGACCACGCACAGATCGAGCGCCAGCCGCACGGGGTAGCCGCGAATCTGCACGTCGCGCTCTTCGAGCACGTTGAACAGACCGACCTGAATCTTCGGCGACAGGTCGGGCAGCTCGTTCATGCAGAAGATGCCGCGATTCGATCGCGGGATCAAACCGAAGTGCATGGTCAGCTCGCTCGACAGGTATCGCCCCTCGGCGTGTTTGACCAGGTCCACCTCGCCGATCAGGTCGGCGATCGTGACGTCGGGCGTGGCGAGCTTCTCGTGATAGCGATCGTCGCGGCCGATCCAGTCGATCGGGCAACGGTCCCCGTCGGCGGCCAGTCGCTCGCGCGCGTACTTCGAAATCGGCGCAAACGGGTCGTCGTTCACCTCCGACCCAGCGACGATCGGCACGGCGTCGTCCAGCAGGTTTACAAGCATGCGGAGCATTCGCGTCTTGGCTTGTCCGCGCAATCCGAGCAGCAACAGGTCGTGACGCGCGAGAATGGCGTTTTGGATTTGAGGGATGACTGTTTCGTCGTATCCCACGATGCCGGGAAACACCGGCTCACCGGTCCGCATCCTGGCGATCAGGTTCCGTCGCATCTCATCCTTGACGGACTGAATGCCATAGCCGCTCGCTCGCAGTTCACCGACAGTACGAGGCCGATCCATTGGTGCGATCCTCAACAGCCACGGCAGGTTGGTCAAATCGCGCCGAGTGGCTTTGACGATGGGATTATAGAAGGGACCGAAAAACGCGGTCAACGCGGCGCCGAGGCGTTCTGGGCAAGGACGACGCGGAGAACTGAGGGCGTGCGCCTCCTCGCCCCAAGACGGCAGGCATCCTGAGGTGGGCCACCGGCCGAGCGATTCTCTCGTTGCTATTGATTGGCTTCGATCGCTTCGATGACCAGTTCCTTCTCCGCCTCGAACCAGTCCTGTTGATCGAAGCCATGCTCACAGCCGCGGGCCAAGTACTTTTCAAAGGCCCGTTTGCTGTGGGCTGGGGGTCCGCGCCCGAATGGGCGCCTTGGCAGTCGCCGTCGCCATGTGCACCTCCTTGCTGGTTGGCCGGCCGAAGTCGAGTCACCGCGAACCGATCGGTTCCTGCGGCCACTCGCCGGGCCAAGCTTGGGCCGTAGTCTAGCAACCGCGCCGTAGATGTTAAAGGTGAAACGGAAGCGAAGAAGCGAAGGCGCCACCACGGCAGTAGCGAGGCCGGAAACAACAACCCACGGCCGAGATCAGTTTGCCTGACTCTCCTGCAGTTCACGCTCAAGTTGCAAGATCGTCTCACGCAAGACTGCCGCGTCAGTCGTTTCGCCGCCCGGCTCGTCGCGCCCGATGCGACTTGCCCGGTCGCTCAGGACTGCGAGCAGATTCCGCGCCTCGTTCCACCGGGCCAGCCCCAGGTAGCACTGCACGCGCACGATGGCCAGAGCCAATCGTTCGTCGCTCGAATTCATCAGCGGCTCAGCGACGTCGGTCTCCTTGAGCGCGTCGCCAAAGGATCCGGTGACATAGTGGAACAGCATGCCGGTCTCGGCCAGCGCCCGGCGGTGTGCATCCGTCGCGTCCTGGTCGATCTCAACTCGCAGCACCTCCAGGCCGAACCGGGCGAGCCGCTCGACGCGGTCGGTCACCCGACCGTCGCGCAGCGCCAGTGACCGGTAGGCCGACGGGTTGGGCAATCGCACGGCGCGCGGCGGCGGCTTCGCGCCGTCCGCCGCCGGCGCCGACTCGATCTGTTTCAGCACGAGGTCGGCCACGAACTGGCTGGCGCGCACTTGCGTGGCGCGATCGGGCGCGATCGGTTGTAGGCGGCCGTCCTGAAGATCAAGGACAGCCGGCGATCCAGGCGACCCGCGACTGCCAAACGCCACGGCCACGCGTTTCAGGTCGGAGGCCACGCTGGCTCGGCCGAGCAAGATCGCCGGATCGAGCGGCACGAACCGGCGTGGCTCGGGGCGCCGATCGGGGTCCAGTTCCAGCACGTCCAACGTCCGCTCGTCATCGGCGACGATCAGCAAGAGCCGGTCGGTTCCGGGCAACGGAGCGAGCAGCAAGTCGGCCGGGCGCACGCCGTTGGCAATGGGTCGAGTGAACACGCGGCGTAGCACCTGCAGCCGCCTCAGCGACACGTCGTGGCGAACGAGGTCGCCCACCCACAGCGGATTGTTCGGCACCGCCCGATGCTCAGTCCACACGACGGTCGAGAACGATTGGCCGGAACGGTCCCAGACGACCGGCACGCGGGCGTGCGGCGTGGGCACCGCCAGCCGAGGCGACGACAGGTCGGGTGACGCGATGTAGTAGCCCGGTACTGAATGGTTTCGCACGAACGCAAGCTGCATCTCGTCCCCAGACCATGACGGGGCGGACGCATCGGCCAACTGCCCGACGACCTTGCCGTCCGAGACGCGAACGACCGTTGTCATGCCGAGCGGCGAGCAGACAATGTAGTTGCCCTGCGGCGACCAGACCGGGGACGCCAACGGCACGTGGGCCATGTCGTCGGTGCCACCCTCGCCTAGCGGCCAGGCGCTCAACGCTCTGGGAGGATCGAATCCCTGCTGCAGCAGGAGTTCGACCACGGGCTGCCCGCCACCAGCCTGCTTCCAGCGGACGTAAGCGACATGGCGACCGTCGGGCGACCAAGCGGGCGCCGAGACCGCGAATTCGCTGGTTGCCAGTCGCCAGCACCGACCCGAATCGCTCTGACAAAGCCACAGTGTGAATGTCGCCCTGCCCGACGGGGCTTTGGGTAGCGGCCGCGTATGCTGCCACCAGCCCGGCGGCAGAATGAACTCAGAGCCGCCCGACTCGGTCAATACCGCAAACCACTTGCCGTCCGGCGACCACGCCTGATCGGTCGCGTGAGCAGATTTGGGCTGGTCGCCGGCGAGAAGCACCAGCAGCATCCAGCCGGCGACCTTCGTCGCGCGACCGCGGGCTAGAAACGTGACCCACTTCGCTGGGGACGCGTCACACCTCAGTCGGGCGTCAGTCAACCCTGGCAGTTTCATTTCCATCGCGACGCCTCGCAGGGCCGGCACGACCGGCACCGCAATCCGGTCGCTTGCCCGCTTCACTCGCCCGCCATTGGTCCGGAACCGATAACAGTGGCTGTGTCCTCTGTCTGCTAGTCGGGACCATGAGCCAGCCGCCGGCACAACCGGCACATGCCCGCCTTGCTGCTGGAGTGTACGATCTGACACGCCTGTATGGCAAATGCAACCCAGGGAAGGGGTTGCTGACGCCAGGAGCGTCCGCTATACTCCTTGGCCCGTTGAATCCCCCGTCGACACGGCGGTCCTGGGGATCGTGACAAGCGAAGGACTGTTAGCCGTCGCCCACGGAACTCCTGCGCCGACATGCCATGCAGTTTACCCTGATCGATCGCATTTTGGAGTTGGCGCCTGGGCGTCGGATCGTCGCGGTGAAGAATCTGACGCTTGCCGAGGAGTATCTGGCTGAGCACTTTCCCGGATTTCCGGTGATGCCCGGCGTGCTGATGCTTGAGGCGATTACTCAGGCTTCAGCGTGGTTGATTCGGATCACGGAGGACTATGCACATAGCGTGCTGGTGCTGAAGTCGGTCAAGGCCGTGAGGTACGGCAGCTTTGTAACACCCGGCCGCCAGTTGGCGATTGAGGCTGAGATAACCAAGGCCAGCGCGAGCGAAACGGAACTACGAGCGAAAGGGGCGGTAGACGGTGTGTCCACCGTTTCAGGCCGTATTACGATGCACGGCTATAACTTACGTGATCGCGAGCCTTGTTTGGAGTCGCTCGATCACGACATGGTCGCCGCCCTGCGTCGGCAGTTTGCTCTGCTCGCTCGGCAGTGGACCCGCGCCAACGACAAGATCAACGGACCGTTCGTCGACCGACTGGCATCGGTCGTGACGGCCTGACCCTGCTCTCGGACTGAAACGGTTCGTCGATGACACTGAAAGACAAGGCGGCGTTGGTGACGGGCGCGGCGCGTGGCATTGGCCGAGCGATCGCCAAGGCGTTTGCGGCCGAGGGCGCGCGTGTGGCGATTACGTACAGCAAGAGCGCCGAGCCGGCCGAACAGTTCGTCAAGGAGGTGGTGGAAGCGGGCGGCGATGCCATCGCCTTCGCGGCCGACGCCAAGGACTTTGCCGCGGCCGAACGAGTGGTTGGCCAGGTGGTCGAGAAGTGGGGACAGCTCGATATTCTGGTCAACAACGCGGGCGTGATCCGCGACAAGCTGTTCGTGACCATGGACGCCGGCGACTGGGATGAGGTGATTCACACGAACCTGGGCGGCGCGTTCAACTACAGTCGAGCGGCCGCCGTGCTGATGATGCGAGCGCGGAAGGGCAAGATCATCAATATTTCGAGCGTCGCCGGCGCCCACGGCGGACGCGGCCAGGTGAACTATTCGGCCAGCAAGGGCGGCATCAACTCGATGACCCGCAGCCTGGCCGCCGAATTGGCCTCGCGCGGCGTGACGATCAACGCAATCGCCCCCGGCGTTATCGAGACCGAAATGAGCGAGACCGTACGCAACCTGATCGGTGACGACATCAAGAAGATCGTGCCGCTGAAGCGGGCCGGCAAGCCCGAAGAGATCGCCGCGCTCGCCGTGTTCCTCGCCTCGCCGGTCGCGGACTACATCACCGGCCAAGTGATTACCATAGACGGCGGATTGAGCCTTGGCGGCATCCGCTGATTAAACATATTGGTGCTCGAGAATCCAGACCACGTTGAGTTCGCGTTACTTAACGAACGCAGGAGGAGCGATTCATGGCGATTGCTACACGTGAAGAAATCTTCGAGAAGGTGCAAACCACTCTGGTCGATGCACTAGGAGTCGACGAAGACGAGGTGAGCGGCGAATCGACGCTGACCGGCGACCTCGGCGCCGAGTCGATCGATTTCCTCGACATCGTTTTTCGCCTCGAGAAGAACTTCAACATCAAGATTCCGCGCGGCGACCTGTTCCCCGAGAATCTGCTGAGCGATCCGCAGTTCGTCTCGGGCGGCAAGGTCACGGCCAAAGGCCTCGAAGAGCTGCGGGCCAAGATGCCCTGGGCCAACTTCGACCGCATCGGCGACGAACCCAGCGTCCAAGACCTGTTCACGGTCGACATGATCGTGAACTACGTCGAGACCAAGCTGGGCAACTAGCTGCAAGGCAAGCCGCCCCATCCCCTCACACTGGCCGCTCGGCCTCAACGAGCGTCTGGGGTGAGGGGCTATGGGTTTTTCTACGCCATGGGAGTCTGATGCGCTGGCTCTGGATCGACAAGTTCCTGGAGTTTCGCAGCGGCGAGTTCGCCAAGGCCGTGAAGAACGTCAGCATGGCCGAAGACCAACTGCGCGACCACTTTCCGGGCTACCCCGTCATGCCCAGTTCTCTGATCATCGAGGGCATGGCCCAGACCGGCGGCATTCTGGCAGGCGAGGCTCAGGATTTCAAGAACATGGTTGTGCTCGCCAAGCTGTCGCGAGTCGACCTCACCGACATCGCCCTGCCCGGCGATCAACTCACCTACGAGACCAAGATCGTCGAACTGCGCGACGAGGGCTCCGTCGTCGAGGCCAAGGCGTTTGTAAACGGCCGCCCGCTCGCCACGGCCGAGATCGCCTTCGGTCACGTGGATCGCTCGGCCGGTTCCGAACTTCTCAACAACCGTTACGAAAGTTACCGCCAGGACATGATGCACGTGCTGGGCGTGCCCCAAAGAACCGCCACCTGAGTTCCGCATGGAACGTGCCCCACGACGAGTTGTGGTCACCGGCCTTGGCGCGCTGTCGCCACTGGGCGTCGGCGCCGCTGCGCTGTGGGACGGGCTCATGAAGAGCGCCAGCGGCGTGCGCCGCATCGAGGCGTTCGATCCAGGCGGGCTGCCTACTCAATTCGCCGGCGAGGTCCGCGGCTACGACGCCAAGAAGTTCGTGCCGTCGTCGCAGCGCAAGAACCTCAAGATCATGGCCCGCGACATTCAACTGGGCGTCGGCACGGCAAGGCTCGCGCTCGAAGACGCGGGAATGCTCGACACGCGCCCCGACCCCGACCGCATCGGCGTCGAGTTCGGCGCGAGCATGATCTCGAGCGAGCTGAACGACCTCGCTCCCTCAGCGCACTCGTGCGTGACCGAGCCGAAGAACTTCAACTACAGCCAATGGGGCTCGGCGGCCATGTCGCAGATGCCGCCGCTCTGGCTGCTCAAATACCTGCCGAACATGCCGGCCTGTCACATCTCGATTCTGTACGACTTGCGCGGGCCGAATAATTCGATCACGCAGTCCGAGGCGGCCAGCGTGCTGGCGATCGGCGAGGCCTATCGCATCATCGCGCGAGGAGCGGCCGACGTGATGATCGCCGGCGGATGCGACTCAAAGGTCAATCCGCTTTCGATGGTCCGGCTGTGCCAATCGGGCTTGCTGTCGAAACGCAATGACGCACCGGCCGAGGCATGCCGGCCGTTCGACGCCGATCGCGACGGCGGCGCGCCGGCCGAGGGGGCGGCCGTGATCGTGCTCGAGGAGCTAGAACACGCCCTCAAGCGCGGCGTACGAATCTATGCCGAGGTCATTGGCTTCGGCGCGGGGTGCGACGCCCGAACTGTGAACCAGCGCGTGTCCGACGGCAGTGGCTACCGCGCCGCGCTCCGGGCCGCGGTTCGCGACGCACGGGTCAATCCAGAGGACATCGGCTACTACAACGCGCATGGCGTCGGCACGGTCGATGGCGACCGCGTCGAGGCAGAGGCCCTGCGAGCCGTGCTCGGCGACCACGCACTGAAGCTGCCCGTGTCCGCTCACAAGAGCAACATCGGCAACACGGTCGCAGCCTGTGGGGCGATGGAGTTCGTCATCGGCGTGCTCGCCTTGCAACACGGCGTCGTTCCGCACACGATCAACTATGCCAAGCCCGACCCGCAATGTCCGCTCAGCGTCGTGGCCGGCTCGCCTCGGGAACTGCGGGGCCCATGCTTCCTGACGGCCAACGCCACTTGGCTCGGACAGGCGGCCGCCTTGGTCGCCCGCAAACTCGAACTCTGATCCTTTACCTTGCTGATCGCTGAACGCTGGTGCCATGAGACGACGAGTCGTTATCACTGGAATGGGCATGGTCACTCCACTCGGCAAGGACGTGGAGTCGACGTGGGACGGCATGCGCCACGGTCGATCGGGCGTCGCTCGCATCACGCGATTCGACGCATCGACCCTGCCGACCCAAATCGCCGGCGAGGTGAAGGACTTCAAACTCGCCGATTTCGTGGCCAACGCCCAACAGTACGAGTATTGTGGCCAAAATAGCCGCTTCGCGATGGCCGCCGCAACGATGGCCCTGAAGGACTCGGGCGTCGACGCCGGACGCATGGACTGCGACCGCATCGGCGTCTACCTCGGCGCCGGCGAAGGCCAGCACGACTTCGAGAATTTCATGTACATCCTGGCCAAGGCGTATCACGACGACGCGGTCCACGTCGCCGAATTCAGCCGGGGCGGCATGTGCCATTTGCACCCGCAACGCGAGTGGGAACAAGAACCGAATATGCCCGCCGGCCACGTGGCCGCGTTGGTCGGTGCGCGCGGGCCGAACTACAACTGCCTGACCGCGTGCGCCGCATCGAGCCAGGCTATCGGCGAGGCGCTCGAAGTGATCCGACGCGGCGACGCCGACATCATGTTCTCCGGCGGCGCCCACAGCATGATCCATCCACTGGGCGTCACGGGCTTCAACCTGCTCACCGCGCTGTCCACCAACAACGACGACCCGCAAGGCGCGTCGCGGCCTTTCGATCTCGACCGCGACGGCTTCATCCTGGGCGAAGGCGCCGGCATCGTCGTGCTCGAAGAACTCGAACACGCGCGCCGGCGCGGCGCGAAGATCTATGGCGAACTCATCGGCTACGGCTCGACCGCCGACGCATTCCGCCTGACCGACGCCCACCACGAGGGACGCGGCGCGATCGCTGCTATTCGCGAGGCGTTCGCCGACGCCCAGACTGGCCCCGACACGATTCAGTACATCAACGCGCACGGCACGTCCACCGGCATCGGCGACCTCGTCGAGACCATCTCGGTCAAGGCGGCCTTCGGCGACTTCGCCCCCAAGGTGCCGATCAGCTCGATCAAGAGCATGACCGGCCACCTGATCGCCGCCGCCGGGGCCGTCGAGTTGATCACATGCCTCTTGGCTATTCGCGACGGCGTGATCCCGCCGACGATCAACTACAACACGCCCGACCCGCAGTGCGATCTCGACTATGTGCCCAACACGGCCCGTGAGGCCAGAGTCGATGTGGCCCTGTCGAATAGCTTCGGCTTCGGTGGTCAAAACGTCTGCCTGGTAGTTCGGAGATTCACTGGGTGATTCCGGGCGTCGCGTCATTTCTCTTCTCGCCCGACTTTTGGCTGGCCGTGCTGGCCTGCGTCTCGCTCCCATTCGTTGCCGTCGGCCTGTACACGGCCTGGGTGTGTTACAAGTTCGTGCCGACAATGACTCGTGTCTTCGAAGAGACGCCGATCTTCGCGCCGCCCGCCGAGCCGCCTCATCCCGACGCCGAAGATGTCCGGTTCCAGACAGCCGACGGACTCTGGCTCCAGGGCTGTTGGCTGAGGGCCGGCCCGCCCCCGCGCGGAGTGGTTGTGTTCAGCCACGAGTTCCTGTCGAACCGCTGGTCGTGCCAACCCTACTGCCTATCGCTCCGCGCCGCCGGCTTCGACGTGTTTGCGTTCGACTTCCGCAATCACGGCGACAGCCAATCGCTCGACGGCTACGTACCCATCCAATACCCGAGCGACTACGAGGTGCTGGACATCCGCGCGGCGCTGGCTCATGTGCGATTCCGGTTTGGCGGCAATCCGCCGCCGATCGCGCTGTTGGGCGTCAGCCGAGGCGGCGGCGCGGCGATCTTGGCGGCGGCGATTGAACGCGACGTACGCGCGATCGCGACCGACGGCGCGTTCCCGACTCACTCGCTTCAACTCGCCTACATGTTGCGCTGGGCGGGCATATTCGCCGGGCACTATCCGATGTATCGGCTCACGCCGACCTGGTACTTCGCGCTGCTGAGCGCCATCGCCCGTTGGCTCGGCGCACGTCGGCATCGTTGCCGGTTCCCGAAGATCGAGCGAGCCATTCGTCGCATCGCTCCGCGCCGCCTGCTCATGATCCACGGCGAGAAAGACAGTTACATTTCGCCCGACATCGCCCGCCAGTTCTTCGACCTCGCCGCCGAACCAAAGCAGTTCTGGCTCGTGCCCGGCGCCAAACACAACGGCGCCATCCAGACCGCACCCGACGCCTACATCGAGCGCCTGCGAGCGTTCTTCGCGACTAACTCAGCGGAAAACCCTCAGAAATGAGGTGGTTCTCTCACGGATGTGCCGTTGATCAGCCCATCATTTCCGGCACTGGGCGGTGGTCGCCGACGAGGTATTGGGGTCGGCCGGCCAGGTCGATGAATTGTGTTGCGCGGACGTCGATGCCCAAGCGTTCGTAGATCAAACGACGCCAATCTATCGAGTTTATGGGTCTGTCACAATCTATCGTGAGAACAGTGCGTATCTCTGCAGCCATGCTCCAGACCATCCGGTCGGTACTGGCTGACGTCGCTTAGCGGTTCGGCTTGAGCGGCAGCGTATCGAGTGATCGGCGAGAGAACACGGCCAAGTTGATGGTGACGCGTTCTTGATTGGGATCGTCGCCGGTCGCGCCGTTGTAGTAGACGAGGTAGGCGTCGCGCGCGGCGTCGAAGATCACGGAGGGCGCTTGGCAGTAGTGGCGATCGTACGGTGCGCCCCGGCGCAGGAGCGGCGTGCCGTCGAGGTCCTGCCAGCGCAGGCCGTCGCGCGACGCGGCGTAGGTGATGTCTGGCCCGAGGTCGTGCCACATCCGGAAAAGGCGGGCGGGCGCGTCGTAGACCACCTCGCCGTAGAGCAGTCGCGACTCGTCGTCGCACAGTTTGCCGCGCCGCTCCCAGGAGGTTCCGTCGCGCGACACAGCCAGACCGGTCGGCCCGTAGTGCTGGTCCTTGCGAGTGCCGTTGTACCACATCCAGTATTCGCCGCTTGTCGGGTGGATGGCCACCTCGGGAGAACGCAGGCCCGCGTCGTCGAACTCGCCCGGCTTGCCGTAGTCGATCACCGGTTTCGACAAGCGGACCCAGCGCACGCCGTCGTCCGAATGCGCGTAGCCGATGCGGTTGCCGCTGTTGTTCTGATAGCCGGAGTACCACATTTGGTACCGCGGCGTTGCGTCACGGCGGTAGAGCACGGTCGGCGTGTGGCAGTGTACGTTGTCGAACTCGTCGGACTGGATGTTGCGGCTCGGAGCGATCAGCGGATTGTTCGGGTGCTTTTCCCAGTGTACGCCGTCGCGCGACACGGCCAGGCCGATCGAGCGGAAGGCGTAGCCCGGCCGCGCTTCGCCGGTGTAGTACATCTTGTATCCATCGTCGTCGCGCAGCACCGCGCAGTGCAGCACATTGTGGCCGTCCCAATCGCCCGGCCCCGGCCCGAGCACTGGGTTCGACGGATGCCTCGGATTCACACGATCGTCCGGTTCACGAGTGGCGCCGGGCGATGATGCCAAAGTCAGAAGCGCCGAGGCGGCGGCTACTACGATCCCCAGAAACGCCGGACCGCAACGATTGGACATAGCACCATCCCGTCGAGTCATTTCCTTGATGGCGGTACCACCGCAATGCCGCGATGACTCAGGCGATTCTCTCGATCCTCGCACGCTGGCAAAGCGGACAGGTGGCCAGGTAATCGGCGATGCACTCGTGCATCTTGTCGGCCGACGGGCCGTAGAGATAGATCGCCGTCTCGGTGGGACCTTGCCAGTGGCCTTGAATCTGGCCGTCATGGCCGAGCCGTCGATTGATCTCGTCAACCACTTCGTCCGCGCCGTATTGCTCGTAGACCTCTGCGGGTAGTTGGGTGCCGTTCAGGTAGATCGCCAACCCTTCATGCGCGCCGAATAATACCTCTCGCCGCTGCCCCTCGGACTCATACTGGAGTTTCGATCCTCTCGGCGCGCCGCGTTGGGTGAGAAAGTCACAAATGAATGGGACTCCGTTCGCGACGTCGAAAAGGTCGATGTCGATGCCGCAGTACTCGATCTCTCCGCTCCGAGCCTGCATGGTGCCGCCGCCAGTCAACTCACCGAAACCGTTCTGTTCCAGTGCGTCGGCCAAAGGGTCTTCGTACTGCTCACCACGGGCGAGCGGCCTGATGCGGGCGTTCAGAACGGCGTAGGCGAAAACGGGTGTTGGGTTCATTGCATCAACGACCCGAGATCTCGTACCACGGCTAGTGATTGAACAAGAACTCGCGGCAGTTGCACATCGCCCACATCAGGTCTTCGAGACCCTCGCGGCGATTGTCGGCGCGGCCGATGATCGCATGGGCGCCGGCGACATCCTCGGCCGTCGGCGCACGACCGAATACGTGCCAGTATAGTTCGGCGATCGCGTCGGCATCGGAGCGGTTGTCGGCGATGAGCTGGCTGATGCGCCCCTTGGGATCGGTCAGCTTGCGGGCGATCAGGTCGCCGTTGGTGATCTGGAGCACCTGGGCCAGGTTCGGCTCGGCCGTGCGTTCGCACTCGCACACCGCCACGCGCTGCGGCCGCCCCATGGTGTCGAGGAAGTACGACGTGTAGTTCGGGTCGGGCAGCTCGATCGCGCGGGTGCCGAGCGGGATGTTCGGGAATTTCTCGCGCGTGCCGCAGGCCGTATCGATCGCGTCGAGCAGCACCTCGGCCGGCAGTCGCTTCACGCTGTAGTGCGTGTAGAAACGTGTGTCTGTTGCGTTGTCGGCGGTTGGGATCGAACTCAGTCCGTATACGCGCGAGGTCATGATCACGCGCATCAGACGCCGGATGTCGAAGTCGTGAGCGACGAAGTCGGCCGCCAGCGCGTCGAGCAACTCGGGGTTGGTCGCCGGGTTCGTGGCCCGCATGTCGTCGATCGGCTCGACCAGACCGGCGCCCATCAGGTACGCCCAGAACCGGTTGACGACGTTTTGGGCGAACAGCCTGTTGTCTTTCGCAGTGAGCCACTCGGCAAGCGGCCGGCGTCGGTCGGCGACTGCGGTCGGATCGATGGGCTTTGCCTGGAGCGGCGTCGGCTGCATGATCGCGCCGGTGCGCGGATGTCGCACGTCGCCTGAGCTGGTGACCATCACGACCGAATCACCGCCGAGCGAGCCGAAGTCGGGACTCGACTTGGCGCCGACCCGCGTGAAGAACGCGGCCAACCCGTAGTAGTCCGACTGGCCATATACCTCGAACGGGTGGTGGTGACACTTGGCGCACATCAGTCGCACGCCTAGAAACACCTGAGCCGTCGTCTCGGCCAGTTCGGCTGGGTCGCGCGCGATGCGGTAGTAGTTGGCCGGGCCGTTCTCGAAGATCGATCCCTGAGCGGTGATGATCTCGCGGACGAACTGATCGACCGGCTTGTTCTCGCGCAACGAGCGGCGGGTCCAGTTGTAGAGCGCCCACATGCCGCCGTCGCCGGTGTCGTTGCGGTTGTTGCGCAACAGGTCGCCCCATTTGAGCGCCCAGTATGCACTCCACTCATTGGTATATATGTCTCGCTTCGGGTCGCCGGTCAGGCCGAGCAACTCGTCGACGAGCGCCGCCCGCTTGTCCGGATCGCTCGACGCGAGGAACGCTCGGACTCGGTCCGGCGGAGGCAGCGTGCCGATCGCGTCGAGGAACGCGCGGCGCACAAACTCGGCATCGTTCGACGGACCCGACGGCTGCAACCCCAGCCGCCGCCAGCGCGCGGCCACTAGCTCATCGACGAAGTTGTTCGGAGTGAACCCCGACAGATCGACGCTGCGACCGGAGGGCACTTCGACGATCGACACCTTGGCCTGGCCCTGATAGCGAACCATCACGCCTGCCTGGCCGTGGCCGGTGGCGGTGAGTTGGCCGGCGGGACTGACCGTGTTCACGGCGTCGCTCAGGCTGTCGTACCTGGCGACGTGAGTCACGTCGCGTTCGGAGCCGTCGCTGTAGCGGGCGACCACGCGGAGCTGCTGAGACTCGCCGGTTGCGTACACGCGGTCGGCGGGCGAGACGCTGAGTCCAACGACTTCAGGCTCCTGTGCGGCGAGTCCGGGCGCGCCGGCGCGAATCCAGGCTGAGACGAGATCGTGTTCATACGAACCGACGTCGAATCGCCGGCCGCCGCCATGAGGCGTCTCGAGCGTCGCCTTGCGCAGGATCAGGCTGTCGCCGGGATCGGCAGGCGAGATGCGTCGTTGCATCCAGTCGCGAACGATGTTGCGATGGTCCTCGTCCGGCGCGAACGCGAACACCGACAGCTTCAGCCCGCCCTGACCGTACTGAGCAGCGTGGCACGCCCCTTGGTTGCAGCCGGCCTTGCTCAAGACCGGAATCACGTCTTCGCGAAAGCTGACGGCCGGTCGCGCCGTGACGTCGCTGACGGTGAACGGAATATCGATCGACTGGTCGCCGTGTTTCACCCGGATCGCACCGCTGCCGTCGGCCAGCGGTCGCACTTGGCCCGTCGCACTGACCGCGAGCACCGCGGGCGCGAGGCTCTCGTACCTACAGACGCCGGTCAGATCGATCGCGCGGCCCGCGGCGTCGCTGCCGGACACTCGGAGTTGGGTCCGTGCGAACGCACCAGCCAGCACGGCCTGCGGCGGGTCCACGGCAATGGCCGGAGGCTGCGTGTCGGCCGGAAAGCCGGCTGAGCCGGCCACAACAATGATCGCAAAGAGTTTCGGCATAGGCAGGTTCCAAACATCCGAACTCGGGCAGGAGGGCTACGGCGAACAGTATGCCCTATCCCTCGTGTCGTCGCAACCGAGTTCATGCATCGTGTTCCGTCGCACGGCGCCATCGTCAGCCAACGAGCGGCGCGATCGCCCGCCAAGCCGCCTCGACGCCTCTGCCGCTCGTCGGCGCCGATCGCGACTGAGAGCCGCTCAGCGGCTAGCTCCGCCAGAACTGCGACTCGCGCGGGGCCTGGTAGCGCACGGCGAGGTGCGGGGTCTCGATCCGCTTCTGGCCCGATGCCAGCGAGCGCACGCCGGCCGCGACTAAATGGCTTTGCGTGATTCTGGGAGTCCGCAGGGACAGTAGCCCGACG